>JAAAOR010000087.1 GCA_009908735.1 Spirochaetota bacterium
ACTGAGAGCGGCATTCACGAATGAGCTCGCGGCCACACCCGGAAAGAGCTTCCTGCGCTCGCGTGAGACACCGATCATCTCACGCGGGTTCGACCAGGCCCCGGGCGCGCGATTCATGTGAAAGGCGATCGGGAAAAGAATGACCGGCCGGCCGGTTTTCTCGGCGAGCTCCAGAGCCCACGGCAGGTACTTGAGCCAGGACTTCTCGTTCAATCCGTGGAGGAGGATGATCGCGCCGCCTGAGGGTGCCCGGGCGCCTTCGCCTGCTGCAGAGCTCTGTGCGCGCCTTGGGACGAAGACCGGGTAGCGAAACCGAAGATTCTCCGGGACGTCGCGATCGGAGGGCTGCAACTTCCCGAAGAAGTTTCGCTCCGAGTATGGGTACCGCTCGATGTACTCACCGACAACCCGGCGCAACGCGGGGTTAGTGTTTTCCTCATCCTCCGGCGGATGAACCCCCCAGTTGGTGGAGCGGAACTCTCGTGTGAGGATTTGAGCCGGACGGCCTGTCTGTGACTCGAGGTCAATCTGCTCACGGTCCAGTTTGAATATGGCGCCGAGCGCCCTGTGAAGCGCCTGGTAAGTGTCGGTTGCGATCTGGGCGCTCATTCTGTCTCCTCCGTCCCCCGCTTCCCGTTCTTGCGCCTGAGATCGGCGATGAGTTTCTTGTGCTTGTTCAGAAGCTTCTCCCATCGTTCAATGCCGCTGCGCAATTGTGCGGTCGTCTGGAACAGGTTATCGATTTCGGCGAGCATCTCGCCGAGTTTTCGTTCCGCCTCCTCGGCGGAGTACTGGGTGAGGTCTTCACGGAGTACCATGAAGTCCCTGAAGTAATCCGATATCTGTTTGATCTGATCGAGTGAGTAGCCGAAGAGTTGCAGGTCCTGGATCAGATGGCAGAGGTAGACGTAGTGCTCCTGATAGAGCCTGAAGCCGCCCTCGCTGCGCGCATCGGCTTCGATAATCCCCTTGTCTTCCCAGTGCTTGATGGTGCGAGGGCTTACGCCGACGCTCTCGGCCAGAGCGCCGACGGTCAGAAGATTCTCAGCCTCGGATCTGCCGCCGCGCCGCCGTCCTTCCTCGGGAAGGCCGACCTTGCGGAGGATCTTGGCGATCTCCTCCTCCCCGTATCCCATCTCGAGAAAGCGTCGGATATGGCCGATACGCTCGATTACCGACTCGCTGAAGAAAGGAACACCGGTCGATCCCCTGCCGTCGGGCTGCACGAGACCGGCATCAACCCATCGGTCGAGTGTGTCCTGCTCTATGCCCGCTCGCTCCGCGAGCTCGCCTGCCGTGAAAACCGTTCGCTCTGCCACAGTTATCCTCTACGTATGCGTTCCTGCCTGGCAACATGCTATACGTGCGCGTGCATGTTACATACTATATGGCTGTAACATATACGTCAAGGGATATTTTGACCGACGTATGGAAACCGCGGACGACGCAGGGGCGCGCGGCCGGCGTTGCGCCCCGGCCCCGTGTCCGGCGGGAGCTTGCCCCGGTATCCGGTGCCCGGCGAGAGCTTGCCCCGGCGTCCGCGAGCTGATATAGCTATCGGACTATGAACAGTCTCCTCGATTCCCTCCGTCTCAGAGATATGCATCTCAGAAACCGCCTTGCCGTCTCGCCGATGTGCCAGTACTCGAGTACCGACGGCTTCGCCGACGACTGGCATCTCGTTCACCTCGGGGCCAGGGCGGTCGGTGGGGTCGGCCTGGTTCTGACCGAGGCGACCGCAGTGACCCCCGACGGGCGGATCTCGCCGCAGGATCTCGGGATCTGGAAGGATGAGCACATACCCGGCCTCGCACGCGTCGCTTCATTTATCAGGGAGCAGGGGGCGGCCTCCGGGGTGCAGCTTGCCCACGCCGGGCGCAAAGCGAGCCACGCGCCGCCATTCGACGGGGGCCACCGGCTTGGCCCCGACGAGGGAGGATGGAACGAGGTGTTCGCCCCGAGCCCGGTGGCCCACCGCGACGGCGTGCCTGCGCCACGCGAAATGTCGATTTCCGATATCGAAGGAGTGGTGGAGGCGACCGCCCGCGGCGCCGCTCGCGCCGTTGAGGCGGGCTTCGACTCGGTGGAGCTCCATTTCGCACACGGATATCTCGTCCACGAGTTTCTCTCGGGACTTTCGAACCTGCGCAAGGACAGCTATGGAGGGGGCTTTGCCGGGCGTACCCGGCTTGCACTCGAGATCCTCGACGCGGTGCGGGCGCGGGTACCGGAGCGTACCGCAGTGCTGGCTCGGCTCTCGGCGACGGACTGGGTCGACGATCCTGCGGCCTGGACGATCGAGCAGACGGTGGAGCTTTCGCGTGAGTTGAAGGCCCGCGGCGCCGACCTCATTGACTGTTCATCAGGCGGCCTGAGCATAGACCAGATGGTAGATGCCGGACCGGGGTATAACACCGCTTTTGCAGAGCGGGTTCGACGGGAGGCGGACATCGCGACCGGCGCGGTCGGAGAGATCACCTCCGCCGAGCAGGCTGAGCACATTATTCGCACGGGACAGGCCGACGTGGTGCTCATGGGCCGCGAGCTCCTGCGCCGCCCGTACTTCCCGCTGGCGGCTGCGACGCGACTGGGCGGCGAGATTGCGTGGCCGAAGCAGTACCGGCGCGCGCACCGGGGCTAATCGGCCCGCCCGGGGAAGGCGGGCGTCGCGGGCCTTCCCCGCGAGCCGGCGGCGCCCACGAGGGGTGCGGGATGCGTCAGGAACGGACGGCGCGCAGGATGTCGTTCGCCCGTGCGATCTCCTCGGCATTCACCGTGTGGGGCATCCCGGGGTAGAGCTGCATCTCGGCAGCGGACCCGGCACGAGTGAAGGCTTCGTGGCTTTCCCGCACGCGTTCGGCGGGGATGTGGGGATCAACATCGCTGCAGCCGAGGAACACAGGTGTGCCCTCGAGATCGCCCGCGGGACGGAACTCGGTTCCGGGCGGTCCGATGAGCCCGCCGCTCAACGCGATAACGCCACCGTAGCGGCCGGGGCGGTTGAAGGCGTAGTCGGAGGCAAGACAGGCCCCCTGGCTGAAGCCGAGGAGCACCGTGCGCCCGCGGTCCACACCCGCCGCCGCGAGCTCACCGATGATGTGTTCGATGGCGGTGAAGGCGGCATCAATTCCCGGCTGATTGACCTCCCGCGGCGCGAGAAAGCTCTGCGGATACCAGACATTGCCCTCGGCCTGAGGCGCGAGGACCGTAAAGCCGGTCGTATCGAGCTCGTCCGCGAGGGAAATGATGCTCTGCGCCGAGGCCCCGCGCCCGTGAAGCATGATCAGGGCAGCTTCGGCATCAGCCGGGGCTGCCCCTCTTCTGACGTCAGTTCGCCTGCTTGTCCAACTCATTCCGTACTCCTCCGGCGATTATCCGGCTCGCGTAAACCCAACTCCGAATCGGCTATCCGGACCTGTTCTTTGACCCAATTGGGGGCTTATTACTACGTTAAAGATATGGATTCGAACACTCACAGACAATTCGGCAGTGGTTCGCCCGTGCGAACCGTAATGATTGGACTTGCGATCGCGCTCTTTCTCGCACCGGTCGCAATCGCGCAGAGTAGTAACGGCGAAAGCGTGTCGGACACGGAGCTCGAAAACTTCGCCGCCGCTCTCCAGGATGTTCAGGAAATTCGCCAGGGTATGGCCGAGGAGACACAGCAGGCCGTGGGCGAATCACCCCTCGAGCAGCAGCGGTTCGAAGAGATCTACGGTGCGCGTCAGAGCGGAGGTCAGCAGGACGCAGGCACGACCGAAGCGGAGAACCGTCAGTTCGAAGAGCTCATGAGCCAGATCCAGGAGATCCAGCAGCAATCGAACGAAGAGATGGTACAGGCCGTCGAGGAAGAGGGTCTGAGCGTCCAGCGCTTTAATGAGATCGCCCAGGCGATCCAGCAAAACCCCGAGCTCCAGCAGGAGTTTCGTGAGATGCAGCCCGGTAGCAGCTCGTAAGGGGCCACAGTCGAGACGGAATGCTCGGCCGACGGAAACGTCGGCCGCCGCCGTCCACATCAGCCCGCCCAGCTTCGACCGGCGTCGTCAATCGGCGTCGGGTCGTTTGCCGTTGGCGAGAAGCTCGAAAACCGCCGAGACGTCTTCTTTCCCGAGGCCCGCACGTGTCGCCATGGCGTAGAGCTCTTTTACCGAGGCGCCGCTGGGCAATGGTGCCCCAGCCTCGTATGCGGTTTGCGCGATGAGGTGAAGATCCTTGTGCGCAAGCTCTAACGGGAACTGCACGGGATACTCATGCTTTTCGAAGTTTTCCCGTTTTCCGTTGAGGAAGGGCGCGGTCATGGGGCCTTCGAGAAGTGTGTCGAGCATCAGATTGCGGTCGATTCCGAGACGCTCGCCGAGATTGGCAGCCTCTGAGAAGCCCGCAAGCGAATGTGCAAGCATGAAGTTTATAACCATCTTCAGCGAGCTGCCCTTCCCGACTTCCCCCACGTGAACCGTCTTTTTTCCCATGGCATCGAAAATAGGCTGAGCTTCGGCGATATCCGCCTCATTTCCTCCCGCAAGAACGATAAGCTCTCCCGATTCCGCCGGCGTCGTCGTGCCCGCAACCGGGGCATCGACAAAGCGGATGCCTCGTCCGCGGGCGAAGGCGTCCATGGTCCGCGAGAAGGAGGGGTTGACCGTGCTGCAATCGATCCATAGCTTGCCTTTTTCGAGCGTCCCAAGAAAGCCCTGTTCTCCGCTCGACACCCGGGCGACGACGTCGGGGGAGGAGAGCATGGTGACGACGACGTCGGCCTCGGCAGCCGCGGCCTCCGGGGTTTCGCGAACCTGCGCACCGACGGCGACGAGCTCATCGGCCTTTTCCCGGGTGCGATTGTAGACGATGAGGTCTTTCTGCAGCCGGGACTGGATGTTGGCGGCCATGCGACTTCCCATGAGACCGAGGCCGATAAATGCGATGTTCATATGCGCTCCTTCGTTCTTGAATGACGATCTGAGGGATGGTGCGACCCGCCACGCCGCTCTACATTTCGAGTGAGCTTCGATGCGCTTCGGCGTACTCTCGGTAACGAGCCGCCGAGTCTTCGAACTCCCGCATCTCCTCGGCGGTGAGCTCGCGCATCGGCTTGGCGGGTATGCCGCCGAAGATCATTCCCGACTGCACCACCGTGCCGGGCGTCACCACCGCCCCGGCGGCAACCATTGCGTATTTCTCGACCACGGCGCCGTCAAGCACGACGGCGCCGATGCCGACGAGCGAGCGGTCCTCTACCGTGCAGCCGTGAAGCACGGCTTTGTGCCCCACCGTCACCTCGTTTCCGACGACGGCGGGATGGGTGTCATGGGTCACGTGGATGACGCTTCCATCCTGTATATTCGTGCGCTCCCCGATTCGGATGTAGTGGATATCACCGCGCACGACGCTCCCGTACCAGATGCTCGAGTCGCGCCCGATTTCTACGTCCCCGATGACATAGGCCCCCGGCGCGACGAAGACGTTTTCGCCGAGTGTGGGCTCGAGCCCCTCGTAGGGGAGAACCCCGTCAGCCTGCAACTCCGGCCTCCTCGAAGCGGGCGAGAAAGTCCCCCGAAGTGGTGTAGTTGCTCTCGCTCACGGGCTTGCCGTGCTTGTAGTAGCGGATGTAGGGAATCTCGTAGTTGCCGAAGTGATTCTCCTTGAACGACATGAACTGAGGAAAGAAATCCACCTTGTCATAGATGAACTCGAGCACGGTAATTTCGAGGTCTTTGGGCTTCCCCCGTCGTTTCATGAAACCGAGCCAGACGTTCATGGAGGTCCACTGCGGGCACCATCCCTGGGTCATGACGACCGCAACGTTCTCGTCCGCGTTCCTCACGTCTTCGCCGAACTCCCCATGCTCCATGGCGAAGCGGGCCTGTTCCTCTGAGAGCTTGGTCCGTTTGAGCATCCGTCCTCCTGCGCCTAAAGTGTACAAATTGACACGTAACAGGGCAACGCGGCCCCCGGCTGCCGGCCCTGCGGCAATGCGGCCCCGCGGGTGCCGTCGCGACTCTGCGGCTGCCGGCCCCCGAGTCACTATTGCCCTCGCCACGGTGTCTACCAGGTGTAGTCGTTACCCGTGTATTCGAGGTCGTCGGGCGGATACTGGTTTCGGTAGGTGAAAAGCAGTCGCAGGCTGACCATGCGCCCGTCGTACTCGATGTAGGTGTGGTCCCAGTCTACCGGATCTCCGTTAAGCGTGAGGTCGTAGCGCGCGCGGTGGCCCGGCGGCAGGCCCTCAACGAAGCCGACCCGCAGAGCCTCAACCTCGCGCACGCGAATGGTGTCGGGCGCACCGCTCCCGTACCATAGCTGGATGAAGCCCACCCGGTGCATCATGGCGCGAGCGTGAAGCGCGTCGTAGGCACTGAGGGAGAACGGCTCGGGAGCAGGCTCGATGACGTGCGGCGGTCTGCGATCGAGCTCTATGCGCTGGGCGCTCAGGTGGTACGCGGGCACTGAAAAAAAGAGAAGAAATGCTGCAGTGACGGCGGCACGAGTCATCCTACCACGAGTGTCGGCGTATCAATCGGCAAAGTGGAGAAGCGGCAGGCGAAGCTCGAACTTCGTCTCCGCGTCCCGATGTACCCCGATGCTGCCCCGCAGCTGCCCCACCAAAGACACGACCAGGCGGAGCCCGGTGCTTCCGGGGCTTTGCAGATTTACCTCCTCGGGAAGGGCCCCGGCGTTATCGGCGACCTCAATGAGAAAGCTCCGCCCGTCCTGCGCCTCCCGGCCGGCGACGCGGAAGTGGTTTGCCCGCCCCGAAGAAAACGCGTGCTTTACGGCATTGATGGCAAGCTCGCTCACGATGAGCCCGAGCGGCGTCGCGCTTTTCGCCGCCATGCGGCGGGGCGGGACGTCCACCTCGACGGTGACGCCGGTCTGCTCTCCCTGATGGAAGACGCCGTCCAGGATCTCGGAGATATAGGTGCGCACATTTACCGTGCCTTGAGCGTCTCGGCTATCGAGGCGCTGGTACATCACGCGCAGCGCCCGGATCTGATGGTAGAGGTCGGCGAGGTCGTAGCCGTCCGGAAGCTCCCTCTCGGAGAAATGCACCAGTGACTGTACCAGCGCGAGGTTATTCTTGATGCGATGGTTGACCTCTTCCAGCCGCAACTTCGACTGCTCGAGCTCATTGGCAAGCCTCCGGCGGTCCTCGACCACTTCGGTCACGTCGATTGAGACAAGGAGGTAGGCATCCTCGTGGGTGTCCCAGACGATGGGGGAGACCGTCACCGCGTACCACCGGCCCGAGTCCTCGTGGTAGAGGAGGCTCTCATCGTCGGTGATCGTTCGCGACAACTTACGCTCCGGCGTGTCGCTGGGGCCGACGTCGTCCTCGAGTTTCGATAACTGCCCGATCAGGAAGATCTCCGTGTTGGAGATAGTTGCACGGCCGTCCAGCTGCTCTCGCGCCGCCTCGTTTAGAAAGAGGACCGAGCGCCTCGCTCGGTCAACGACGTATACAAGCAGGTCGAGCCCGTGAACGAGCGAGAGTAGCGCTTCATACCTCCGTGACATGGAGTGTTCGGCGCGCCAGCGGCGGACCGCCTGCTCGATGGAGCTCACCAAGACTTGCAAGTCGCCGTCTGCCTTGAAGACGCAGCCGTACGCGTCGGCGGTGCGGGTCGGGACCACGGTCTGCGCATCGGTATGCCCGGTATAGAACACGACCGGGAGGTCGTGGCGGGTCCGTATTTCCCTGGTCGCCTCGGCACCCGTCATGTGGCCGGGGGCGAGATCTATATCCATGACAACGATGTCGTAGCTCGGATCGGTCTCAAGACGCGAAATGCACTCTTCTCCCGAAACGACGAAATCAGCGGCGTATCCCTCGCCTGCGAGGTTCAAGCATACATGCTCGGCGGTGATGGCCTCATCTTCCACAAGCAGGACGCGAGCGCCCATATGTTTCTCCTGCATTCCGACGTTCGCGAAAACACGAGGGCGGGTTTTCGCAGACGGAACTCGGTCAGATATTAATAGTTTTAAACTTTTTTTAATCCGCGACTTCAATTTAACACAGCTTTGCGGTCGTGTAAACGTCTCCTGTTGGATTACCCGTGTCGGCGGTGGTAGGATGCGCCCGACGCATACATGGAACACCTAAGAGCAGAGCCCGAGAGCAACACAGGCGGACAGCCGCGGCGCCGCGCCGCCTACCGGGCGGGGTGGATCGCCCTCGCCGTAAACGTCGTGCTGTTCGGCCTGAAATACTGGGCCGGTGTCGTCAGCGGATCCCTTGCCATCATTGCGGACGCCTGGCACACCCTGTCCGACTCAGTCACTTCCCTCGTAGTGATTGCGGGCACCGCCGTCGGTGCGCGGCCGGCCGACAGCAAGCACCCATTCGGACATGAGCGCGCGGAGGTGATCGCCGCGCTCGTCATCGGCATTCTTCTGGCTGTACTCGGGTTCAATTTCATCGCCGAGGGCGTAGAGAAGCTCGGTGACGGCACGGCTGCCGGTTTCGGAACCATTGCGATTGCTATCACGGCGCTGTCCGTCCTTGCCAAGGAGGGACTTGCGCAGTATGCCTTCCACGCCGCCCGGGTCTCGGGAAACTCCTCGCTTCGCGCGGACGGATGGCATCACCGCAGCGACGCCCTGTCCTCGGTTCTCATTCTCGTCGGGATACTTTTCGGTCGTAGCTTCTGGTGGGTGGACGGGGTGCTTGCGTTGGTCGTGGCGGCGCTTTTACTGCATGCCGCGTGGGACGTCATGTGGCAGTCGGTCAGCAAGTTGATGGGAGAAAGTCCGAGTGACGAGCTCCTCGAACGGATCGAGCGGATTTCAAGCGAGGTCGTGGGCCGTCCCGCCAATAGCCACCATGTACACCTACACACCTACGGCACGGTTCACGAAATTTCCTTCCACATCGAGCTTCCCGGAGATATGAGTCTGGGCGAGGGGCACCGACTTGCCACACGCATCGAGGATCGGCTGCGGGTCGACGCCGGCGTGGAGGCCACGGTTCACGTAGAGCCGGAGCAGGATACATCCCGTGGCGGCCACCACCGGACGTGAACCCAACTTTGACGTTTCGCAGGCGAAATGCATACGTTGTGGGTCGGAGCGTGCCAATGAAACATTATCACATTACTATACTTTCGTTTGCGTTAATGCTGGTACTCGGCCTCGCCGGGTGCAGTTCGTCGGATGACGGGCCACAGCTTGGGTTTCTTGACTCCGCCGGCGAGGGGTTCGAAGACATCTTGTACATCGGCCTCGACAAGAACGTCTACACAGTCAGTCCAACCGGCGAATCTACCGTCCCGGTGACCCAGGAAGCACCTGACGAGGAGGCTCTTACGCCCAACTTCAGCCTGGCCACCTGGGCGCCCGACGGGCAAAAGATCGCGTTCATGGGATTTGCCGCGGAGGAAGTTGAGCCGGGCAATGTCGAGTTACGGAGCACCCTTTACGTGGCCGACGAGGGCAAACGAGAGATCTCGACGAGCTTTTCGAGCATCGATACCTCGCCGTTCTATATCTACTGGGCTCCGGACAGTCGGCGCGTCAGCTTCGCAAGCACCTATCAGGACAAAGACCTCGGTCTGTCCTTGCAGGTGGTGGGGGTCGACGGGAGCAGCCACAGTAACCTCCTAAGCGGTCGCCCCATGTATTGGGCCTGGTCTCCCGACGCCTCAAGCCTTGTCACGCACTCGGGAGCCGGTGGCCGCGGCAGTATTCGCCTGGTAGACCCTGAGAATACCCGTCGCGAGGCGGATACGCTTTCCGCGCGCCCTTCATCTTTCCAAGCGCCTGCCTTTTCCCCCGACGGCTCTCGCATTGCGGCGGTTGTAGAGAGCGGTTCCGGGTCGAAGCAACTCGCAACAATACCCGCCGCGGGGGCGCCGGTGCAGCCCATAGCCGACCTCAGCGGCTTCGCGGCGTTCGGATGGTCGCCATCCGGAAATCACATTGCCTACATCGACGGCTATAGTGCGCGGACGGGTGGCGTGAGAGGCCAGTTGCACGTCATCACTCCGGAGCCGATTCCATCCACCGTGTCGACGCACGGAGGCGGATCGACGAGGGTTCCCGCCGGCGACGGTGCAATCGCTTTCTTTTGGTCTCCCGACGGCTCGAAGCTGGCGTTCTTCCGGCCGCTGGCCTCTACGGGCGGCCCCCAGCAGATCGTGATGACGCTCTACGTCTACGACCTCGAGGCGCGGGAAGTGAAGAGCTACGGGACCTTCCCCGCATCGCGTACCTTTGCCTATCAGGTGCTGCCGCAATTCGATCAGTATCAGCGCTCGGCCAATATATGGTCGCCTGATAGCTCGAAGATCGTGTTGAGCGCCATGGCGGACGAGAAAACTCCTGCGGTATACGTGGTTGACCTCGACGGTGGCGAGCCGACGCAGGTCGCAGAGGGGCACCTGGCCTTCTGGCGGCCCGGCGGGCAGAGCGAGGTGAGAGTCGGTTACTCCTCCACCACGATTGAGCCGGATGAGACGCCGAGATACTGAAGCATGTCGCGGATATCGCGTACCATAACATCGGGGCCGCAGACGTAGAAGTATCGCGAGGTGTCGGGGGCGTGGCGCCGGAGGTAGGAAAGATCGATCATGCCGGAGTTGTATTGCCGGCTTGGCTGGTGGCTGAGGCTGTAGACGACGTTTCCGTTAAGCATTCTCTCTAGCTCCGGGGGAAGGATGATGTCGTCCGCCGTGCGAACCGAATACAGGAGGGTGCTGTCGCCGATGTTTCCATCCCGCGCGAGACGCCTGAGAATCGCGATGAACGGGGTGATGCCGGTGCCCCCGGCTATGAAGTAGCCTTCGCCGTGGTAGCGAATCGTTCCGAAGGGCTCAGTCAGTAAGAGCTTTGCGCCCGGCTCGAGCTCAGAAAGTTGCCGGGTTACCCCTTCGTGCGTCGTGTATATCTTGACGATGAATTCAATCTCATCGTCTTCCTCCAACGAGGTGAAGCTGAAGGGGCGGCACTCCTCGCGCCATGCCGGCCGGTCGATAGCGATCTCGGCCGCCGCCCCCGCCTCGTACCGGTAGCCGGGTGGTTTCTCGAGCACGAGGCGCCTGGTATCGTGGGTGACGGTTTCCAGCTTCAGCAACCGAACCGAGTGTTCCATTCCCATAATTAGTATATCGACATACGTGCGGTAAAGGCGAATGCTCAAGCTTGCCGCGAAACGGCCTTTTGCAATACAATTTGCTAGATTTCTAATAAACGGGGGCACGATGTGCGAGCACGCGGAATTTTTGCACTGTTGATCTTTCTGTCGCTGCTAACCCCGGCGGGTGCTCAGACCGCCGAGGAGCCGGACTCGCGGGCGGAGGATCGGGATGTGGGAGTCGTCCCCCTGCCGGTCGTCGGGTATTCTCAGGACACGGGCACACTCTTCGGTGCCGCTGCCTTCATTTTCTGGCAGCCCGCCACCAACGTAACCTCGACCACTAACAACACGCTTTCCGTCGTGGGTTTCTACGGCACACGCAATGTCGTGGGCTTTCCGATGAACCTGACCCTCAACCTCGCGGACGGGCTCTACCGGCCCGAGCTCGGCTTTTTCATCGGCCGCGCGCCGTCGGATTTCTACGGGATCGGACCGGACGCCGAGCTCGACGACGAGGAGGTCTACACGAGCTTCACGATGGACGCGGAGGTGGCCTTCCTGTTCAGGCTTTACCCGCAGCTCTACGCGGGACCCGCCGTCAACTGGATCTACCAGGACGTTCTAGAGACCGAAGACGGCGGCATTCTCGATACCCGGGACATCACCGGAAACGAGCGGATCCGCACCGTCGGAGCCGGCGCCCGCATCGACTGGGACACACGGGAGCCCCAACTCTATCCCTTTTCCGGCCGGCTCCTCAGCGTTTCCACCATCGGTTACCCCGGCGGCATTGCCTCTCATGCGGGTTACACCATCGCTTCGCTCGACTACCGGAGGTTCTTCAACCCCTGGGGCCGGCACGTGATCGCGCTACAGGGCAAAATCGACTGGGCCCTCGGGGACACGCCCGTGCATTACCTTCCGTACCTCGGCGGTTCGAGCGCGATGCGCGGGTACCCCGAAGGGCGTTACCGCGACGACATTGCCGTGCAGGGGCAACTAGAATACCGCTTTCCCATCGTGTGGCGCTTCGGCGGCGTGGTTTTCGGGGCTGCCGGGCAGGTAGCCCCCTCGATCGGCGAGCTCGAGGCCGCGGGCCTCCCTCTTGCCGGCGGGCTCGGGTTGCGCTTCGCCTTGAATACCGAGGAGAATATCAATCTCCGGATCGACTTCGCCGTTACGCGTGAGGGAACCGGCTTTTACGTGAATCTGCGGGAGGCGTTCTAACTTACCGCCTGCTTGAGGGTTGCAACCAGTCTGTCAACGTAGGCGGCAAAGTCGCCGACCTCCGACTTCTCCACGCGGAACCCGATCGCCCCTTCATGGCCGCCGCCGTTCTCGACCTCCAGCTTCGGGAGCACGTTTCGCAGGTCAAGAGCGCGATAGGCAAGGCTTCGGCGTACCCTGAACTGAATGAGATCCGAGCTCTGTGGCGAGTCATAGTAGCCGACCATGCTCAGGTATCCGCTTTCCTCGGCCAGCTCGTCGGCAATACCGCGGGCCACGGAGATGATCGTGTCGCCGTCGAAGTTGCGGTGGGCTTCCTCGCTCTCGGTCTCGTCGAGTACGGCGTACCCCACCGGGCCGTCGAGCCGGCGGTGCCGGGATATATAGGCGTGAAAGCGTGCCTCGTCGTCGGAGAGGCGGCGCAACTCCCCGTAGATCTGCTTCATGTTGAAAAAGTTGGTATCCTTCGTCGTTTTCTTGGCGAGCAGCTCGTTGAACATTCGAGAGAACATGTCGTAGAAGCGCTGCTCCCGACGCGACTTGATGAACTTTCCCATTTGGGTGTCGCCGACGATTCCGGTCAGGAGGGTAAGCACCATATTGCGAGAGAACATGTCGCCGACCTCGAACTGCTCCATAATATCCGGCTGCTCGCTCATCTTGCAGGCAAGCAGGCCGATGAGCTCGCAACTCGAGGATGCCTCGGCCACAAGACAGTATTCTTCGTCGCCGTTGTACCGCGCATCCGCCTGCAGATGATGGTCCATCTCGATGCGAAGAATGTCGGGGTGACCGAGGAGCTCTCGAACTTCGTCGGTTGCCTGCAGCATGCTCGGCTTCGGGGTATCGCAAATTATCACTGTGTCCACGCGAGATAGGGCGTCTGCGCAGCCGGAGTTGATCTCGATGGAGTTGTACTTGCAGATGTCGAGGAGGTACTGGTAATGCTCGGGGAGCTCAGGAGAGGTGCAGATGATGGGTTTCTTCGACATCTTGCTCAGAATCAGCGATACGGAAACCATCGCCGAGATGCAGTCCTCGTCGGGGCTCTGATGGCCGACGATCAGAAAGTTCTCACGCTCGACGAAGGCCCGCGAGATATTTCGTATGATCCGGTTTTTTCGGGCGATGGTCGGAATATCCTGTTTGCGAACCTCAGTTCGGTCAGATCGGTTCATCTCGACCTCTGCTTGATTCAGCCTGCGCCACCTCTACACGGTTGCGCCCGGCGGATTTTGCGGCATACAGGGCCTCATCGGCGCGCGCCGAAAGGGTCTGCAGATCGTTGGCGTGCTCGGGGAATGCGGCTATCCCGTGGCTCGTGGTGACCCGAGTGATGGTGCCGCCGCGGTGCGCGAGGACATCGAGTGCCTCGACCTCACGTCGCACCTGCTCCGAGAGTAACCGCGCGGTCGCGGCATCGGTATCGGGAAGAACGAACGTGAACTCATCCCCTCCGTAGCGTGCGAGTACGTCCGATTCCCGATAGACCGACCGAAATACCGGTATCACCGCGGCAATGACCTCATCGCCGACGGCTTCGCTGTACTCCTGGTTTATATCGTTGAAATGATCGAGGTCGAGCATGACGAGGCATAGCGGCCGGCGAGAGGACTTGGCGCGCTGGAACATACCGGAGAGCGAATCGTCGAGGAAGCGCCTGTTGAACAGGCCGGTGAACTCGTCGGTTACCGCGCGCTTTTTCGCGCCCTCGCCCCACCGAACCATCTCGCCGAGAATGCCGCTGGTGTTTTCCAGGCGACCGCTGGTGATGCGAAGCATTTCGTACATTACCTTCATCGCTATCTCGGGCTCGCGCCTGAGCAGGCCGTGGAAGTCGGTATCACTGAGGCGCAGGAGTTCCGTACCGGCATCCGCTACGCAGGTTGCCGACCGGGGTGCTCGCTCGAAGATGGACATCTCACCGAAGAAATCTCCCTCGCCGAAGCGTGCAACCTCCTGCTGGGTGCCGTCGGGCAGCCCGACTCTTGCGGCAACCGACCCGCGGCGCACCACAAATAGCTCTTCTCCCTCCGCGCCTTCGCTGAAGAGAGTCCTGCGGTCTCGCGCCGTCAACGGCGTGAGGTGAACCGCAATACGGTCGAGCTCATCTTCGGAAAGGGTTTGAAAAATCGCGACGCGATGCAGGAAGCTTCGCGCCTCGCGTGATGTTGCCAGAGCCATAGCTCCTCCGCTGCTAAGACGAATACCTGACGGCATTGCCACCGCTCTCCCTCGCTGCAAAGGCGCGCTCGTGCGCTGCCTCGATCAGAGCCTCGGCATCGTAGGTCCACTCGGTCGACGAGGCGATCCCGATACTGACGGTAAGCTGGAAACCGTCGGCAGCGATAATGTCGGATATGTCGATGGCGTTCATGGCCGGCTGCACTTCGCCGGCCCGCGCGACGGCCGCGTTAAGGTCGGTTTCCGGCATGAGGAGCGCGAGCTCGTTCCCTCGAAAACGCACAGCCGACTCACCCGGAAGTGCCAGTTTCTGTAGCGTTCGGGCCATACGTTTCAGGGTTCGGTCCCCCGCCTCGTGACCGTAGGTGTCGTTCACCGCCTTGAAATTATCCGGTTTTACCATCATGACCGAAACAGGGACGGATTCGCCGCCCGCGACGTAACTGCTGTCGCTGCCGAGGAGGCGGGCTAGTTCATCGAGGAGATACGCATCGTTGTAGAGCCCGCTGAGCTTGTCCATGTGGAGCTGGTGGCGCAGCTCTTTGACCCAGGTTGCGTTCTCGGAGATGACCCGGTTGGTGGAGCGGATGCGGGATGCAACCGTGGCGATGAGGCGATAAAGGACCCGTGCAAACATGGAGGGGTGCTCGTGGATGATATCCTCGAGGGCGAGATTACGGCGAGGAAACAGCAGTACGCGCGTGTCGCCGTCCGCCACGGCGGCTGCGGTCCGGGCGCCGCCGCCCATTAGATCGAGCTCTCCGAAGGACTCTCCCGAGATGAAGCGGGCCACGTCCACGCCATCACCGTCATCTCGGCGAATGACCACCGCGCCGCGATCGATCAAGCAGAGCTCCTGCGCCTGTGCACCCCGCTCGAAGATGTGCTCTCCATCGGCGAACTCGTAGTAGGCACCGTAGCCGGCGATGATCGTCATCTCATCATCGGCGAGATCATCGAAGATCGTCGAATTTCGAAGCAGTGATACTGTCCGGTCCGACATCGCGTTCACGAACCTCATTATCGTGATGCGCGGGGCGTGTGACAACCGTGCGCCGGATAACCCCGGGTGGTTTATTTTTGTGAATGAGATGGCTATCCTTAAGTGGATGGGATACGAAAATGCCCCCCGAGGCGGCGGGACGCGCTCTCTCGTCTTTAGCCGCGTGTCCTTCGTGCTCATCCTTCTCGGAATTACTGTGGTGTTCGCGTTTCTCGTGCGGCGCTTTGTCATGCCCACTCTTCTCGCCGCCATTACCAGCGCGCTGTTCGCGCCCCTGTATCGGTGGATGGAGCGCCGGCTGCGCGGGCCGAAGCCGGCGGCCGCAGCGACTCTCGGCGTTGTCCTGCTGGTATTCGTGATACCGCTTGGCGCTTTCGGCTACCTCGCAGTTGACAATCTGATCTTTCAGCTCGATCGCGTCGGCCGCAACAGCGAGCAGATTGGGGCATGGCTCACCGATGCGGCGGAGCGCCTTTCCTGGATGCCGGTTATTCGGGGCCTCGAGGTGGAGACGTTCGTGGATAGTGGAGAGATTCCGGAATCGCTGTCCGGATTCACCTCGCGGCTGGCAAGCGGGGTGCGGGACTTCGTGAGCGGTGTCGGCAACTTCTTGCTGCTCCTCTTTATCTATCTCTACTGCCTATACTTCTTCCTCAAGGACGGCAACCGCATGCTCGAGGCCGTATTCGATAAGGTTCCCATGCGGAGTGCCGACAAGCGCGATCTCCTCGCGAAGTTCGTCTCGGTCACCCGCGCAACCATCAAGGGAACCTTCGTTATCGGCCTTTTCCAGGGGGCCATCGGCGGTATCGTTATGGCCGCTCTCGGCGTCCCAGGCGCTCTGGTGTGGGGCGTGCTGCTCGTTTTTCTCGCGGCGATCCCCAACTTCGGCGCCGTGCTCATCTGGTTGCCGATATCCGTGGGCCTTTTCGTTCAAGGGGAGCTGGTTCGTGGAACGCTCATGGTGGTTCTCGGCGGCGGGCTCGTGGGAATGGTGGATTATCTCCTCCGTCCCCGACTGATCGGCGACGATATCCGGATTCATGAGATTCTCGTGCTCTTCGGCGTTCTCGGTGGCTTGGTTGTCTTCGGCGTGTTTGGGCTCATCATCGGTCCGATCGTTATGGCCGTCTTCGTGCAGCTCTGGAGCATCTACGCCGAGATGTTTAGGGGTGAGCTTGAGTACACATCGAACGACACCCAATGATTCACTCGTTTTAGCCGGTTCCCCGCTCGAGAATAACCCGACAGGTGTATGCTGCTCTGAACCGCCTCCGCCTATACTGGCCTCAGTTCCTATGTGAAGGAGGAAAGGCATGAATAAGCATTTTCGTGAGCGAATGAGCAGAAACCTGCGACGAATGGAGCAGGAAATAGTGGACCGGCTGAGCGTTGAGTATGATTCGATGCAGACGATGGTGGAATCCGCGGCCGGCAAGGATGAGATCGACCTCGCAGAGGAGCATGTCGATCGGGAAACCTTGGAAATGCTCGGCGAGCAGGACAGAAACCGCCTGTCGCGTGTAAGCGCCGCACTGCGGCGGATGCATACCCGCGGTTACGGAAAGTGTCAGCAATGCGGCCGTCCGATATCGGAGAAGCGACTCGAGGCAATACCGGATGCACTGTTGTGCTTTGAGTGTAAACATTCGAGGGAGCAGGGCGGTCGGCGCTGGACCGCGGTGCGCCTTTAGTGGCCGCCGCGGGCTGACGAAGTGCCGGCATTCGTGGTATCCCGTCTGTCATGCGCTACCGATGCCTGATCCTCGACCACGATGACACCAGCGTCCGAAGCACAGCGGATATCCACTACCCCTCCTACGTGGAGGTGATGCGCCGGCTGCGTCCCGGCGTGGAGCCCCTCGATATTCACGGCTTTCTCGAGAAGAACTTCGACCCCGGCATCATCGCATTTCTCACCAGGGAGGTGGGCCTCACCTCCGACGAGCTCAAGCTCGAGTACGAGATTTGGCGCAGTTTCACGAGCTCCACGGTCCCGTCTTTTTTCCCCGGCGTAGTAGAGCTCTTGGAAGAGTACCGAGGCCATGGCGGCCTCGTCGCCGTAGTGTCGCACTCCGAGGAAGACATTATTCGGTGGCATTACAGGGAGGCGTCCGGCGGGGTGTTCGCGCCTGACTTCATCATGGGCTGGCACAACGAGGAGCATAAGCGAAAACCGAGCGCATATCCGGTTGAGCGGGTGCTCGAAGAGCTCGGCGTGGGTGCCGATGAGGCCCTGGTCGTTGACGATCTCAAACCCGGGGTAACCATGGCCCGGGCTGCCGGCGTCGCGGTGGCCGGAGCCGGGTGGGGACACGAAGTAGGGTCAATCGTCGAACAGATGCGCAGCCTGTGCGACGTTTATTTCAAGAGTGTTGACGATCTTCGGGAGTATCTCCTGGCGCCCGCGTCCGGTTGATTCGTGCGGCCACGCGCCTTCGTCGCAACACGCACGATGACGCCGGCGGCGCGGCCGCAGAGGCCAAGCAGGAGAAGCCGAAGCAGGTAGGTTGTGCCCTCTGTCGCGGTGAAGCCGGCCACTGTTACCACCGCCACTGCCGCCGGTGATTGCAGCGCCCACAGCGCGGTGCAGTGAAGGGCTTCCGCCGCCATGATCGCAGTCCCCTGCGGAACGGAACCGGGGACCGGTAGCCGGTCCCGTGGCTCCGTCCCCGAGAGGTAGACCAGTCCAAAACCCAGTCTCACCTGCACGAGCGGGAAAGCGATCGGCAGAAGCCACTTGGCGAGAAACAGCGCGAGCTCGATAGACGATGCCTCCTCCGATCCCGCGGTGGATGGCCAGAGGGCCAGAACAAGCAGGAGCAGCAGGAACAGATAGGCACTCTGGGCGCGGCGGTAGCGCCGGTCGTTCGCGAAGTTTGCCATGCTCATCTTAAAGAGGCCCCGTACCCTGCGCATGTCTTACCTGCTCCCCCGGATACCACTCAAGAGCGGGTGCTGAAGCGAGAACATGGCCACCGTGACCGCACTACGTCCGTACGTGTCGGAGACGACAACCGGCAAGAGGGGCTCATCGACGAACGCAATCAGGACGGGGCCGATGCCGGAAACCACCTCTCGAAACCTCCTTAGCATGCGAGCCCTTTCAACGCCCACTGATCGCTGCATGCTTCGCTCGGAGACTGCCGTGACAAGGTTCGCGCGAAAAACGCCTCCGCGTTCGATGTCGCCGAGCTCGAAGAGCTTGCCGTTCCACAGGAGCACCCCGTCGGTAAGACTCCTTGTCGAGGCGTTTCGCAGGGAGAGATTGACTCCTCGCGACGAAAACGCGAGGCCCGCGGTGACGTCGAGGGCGAGGGTCGTCTGCAAAAAGTGGTAATTCTGTTCTCCCCGCTCAAGCGAGGTGAGGAGCGTGCTCTCCGTTGTCCCCTGTCGCACGGAAACCATGCTGCCTGCGAGCGGTACCGGTTGCAGCGCGGTGGGAAGGCCGATTTCAAGCCCGCCACCCGTCCGCGATGCGGCAATCAGATCCTTTTCCAGGATGCCCGGCGTAGGTTCGCTATCGTGGCTCAAGGCCGACCCACGAAAGAGCTCGCCCTCGGCGATGGCAGCCGGCTTCGTCCAGCTGCCCCGGGCCGTCCCGTGCAGCAGCAGTATCGAGACCGCCACTGCGAGCGCAGCCGGGCGCACTACGGCGGCACGCGCGGGGAGGTGGCTGCGGGAAAGTCGTCTTGTGAGGACGGCCATGAAAACGACATACAGCAGGCCGACTGCGGCAACCGCGCCGCGACCCGGAAATAGCCGGGCGCCGTTGGAGACGATGGCTTCTCCGACGACGCTGTCCGAAGCCGTCCGTCGAATCATGGTGGGGACGCGGACCCGCCCGACCGGTGACAGAGGCGGAAACGCCTCTCGCCATACGCCGCTGCCCGGCATTGCGATACGGCCGAGCGTTGAGACACTCGTGGCGACGAAGGCGATGCTGCCTTTCCCGCGGTCCTCATAGGCAATGAGTGGGATACCGCGGCGGGGGACCGTTTGTGCACCCTCATCGGGATCGAAGCTGGAATAAAAAATGCTCGCGCTCCTCCCGATGATGCCAAGGGGAAAGAGGTCGTTCCATTCGGCCGGCATGCCCCGTGTGAGATCTCCCACGCGCCCCGGCAGGAGCTTACCGATTGTGGCCCCGTCGGCCGGCGACAGATGCGGGCCGCCGACAGTGATCACCCTGCCTCCCCGCCTCACCCAGACATCGAGAGCCGCCACCGTCTTGGTGGAGAGACTCGCGAGACGCGAGTCGTAGAGAACCACCGTGTCAATCGTGTCGTATCCGAGCGGGTCGGCAGGTAGCTCACTTGGGCTCACGTATATGATGCTCGCGTTATCGGCCATGGTGGCGCGGATACGATCGAGAAGCTCGAGCGCGCCCGGGCGCCCCGCCACCAGGACGATTCTACCGGAGCGGGCAGGCGCCGAGAGGGTCCACAGAACGTTCCGCGGCGCTCCGTCGTCGGGTCGCAACGAAACCTTCACTTCGAACTCCGATGCCGGTGTAGGTATCACGATTTCTATGGGCAGACTGCCCGCGGTGTCCATCTCGATGCGGCGAATAATCCGGTAGCGGGTTTCCTCTGTTTCGACTACGGTGAAGGACACATCGCCCCGAAAGGGAGCCGTGGGCGAAATCAGGCGGGTGTGCACGGGGACCCAGGATCCCGCGAGAAACATCCCGTCGAATCCCGCAATCGGATCTGTCAGCCGCACCTCCTCGGCATGAGACGTCGGGCCGGCGACCAGGAATATAAGGGAGATGATGTGAGCAGCCCTGCGGAGCAGCACCGGGTGATACCTCTATCGCACGAGTATCTTCTGTCCGAGGTCGTATCCGAGCGTGAACGAGACGCCCGACTCAGTTGCCTGGACGGATATGGTGCCGGCGGTCTCGTTCTTCTCGGTGAGTACGAAGCGGGCGCCCGGTATGAGGCCCCGCTCCTTCATGAGGGTCAGGAAATCGGCGTCGTCGGACCCAATGCGGGCCACTTCAAACTCGGCTCCGTGGGGGACCTCAGACAGCGGAACGAAATGAGGGGCCTCGACGGTGCCGTCGGCACGCGGGATCGGGTCACCGTGAGGGTCTACTGTCGGATATTCGAGCAGCATGTCCACGCGCTCAATAAATGTCTCAGAGACAGCGTGCTCGAGCTCCTCCGCTTCGAGGTGGAGCTCGCTCCAGTCATAGCCGAGCACCCGCTCGAGGAAAGTCTCGATCAGCCGGTGGCGCCGGATCATTCGCAGTGCGAGGCGTCGCCCCTCCTCGGTAAGCTCTGCGCCCTTTCGCGGGTAGTACGTGATCATGTCCGCCTCGTGGAGATGCTTCACCATGGCGGTAGCCGAGCCCGGTGTTACGTCCATAGCCGCTGAGAGCGTCTTCATCTGAACCACGTTTCCCGTCTTGAGGTGCTCAAGTAGATAGAGTGTCTTTACGTATTGTTCAACGGTTCGTGTGGGCAATCGGGCTCCTGTCGTCATGCGCCCCGTCGGTATGGGCCGGCGGAGCGATAAAGCGTTATTGTATCCGCGGCGGCGGCGCCGCACAAGCGAAGACTACAGTCACCCTGCAGTCCGCGCGGCCACTCAAGTTCCATGCTCTTCGAGAAGATACCAGCGCAGGAAGCGGGTAATCGGATCCGCCGCCCGCATGCCGTACCCTCCGGCCTTCAAATAGGCGCGAGGTATGTGTCGATCGGCGAGGAATCGGTAGACAAGCTCATCGCGGTCGGCCATCTGTGACAGGGTGAGTTTGATGCCACCGGAGGAGGGGAGCTCGTCGTACTCGTATGGATCGGCGCCGTAGAGTACAATCGCGAGGTCTGGTGCTTCTGAAGCATCGAGCTCAGCGAGCTGCTCGAGTGCCTCCTCGAGGCGGGGTGCGTAGGTACCCTCGTCACCCTCGGCGATAGGAACGTCGATGTCACTCGGGATATGCGAGGGGTGAAGAGAGCCGTCCGGCAGGCGCTCGCGCCGGTCGAGGGGCCATCCGCGGGCCATGTGAATGCTGAGGGTGCGGATCGAGTCGTCACCCACGGTAAGCTCGGCGGTACCGTCACCCTTATGGACATCGAGATCAATGATCCAGATCCGCTGCGCGCGGTCGTCCGCCTGGATCTTCCGGGCGGCAAGCACCACGTCGTTTACCAGACAAAACCCGTCGCCGGTTTCGCGCTTACCGTGGTGCATTCCGCCGCCGAGATAGAAACAACTTCCGTGCTCCAACGCATGTCGGCAGCATTCGTAGCTTCCGGCAACGGTCTGGAGGGCAAACTCGAAAAGCTCGTCGAGAGGGCGCTCGGCACGGTCGGGATCGTATCGATGATACTTGCCCTCGGAGTCGATGAGCTCGAAGGTTCGCTGGATCTCGAGCGTCACCCTCTTCGAGTAGAGCCGCCCCACGTATTCCTCACTGTGCACTCTTTCGAGGTCTGCGCGAGTGATGTTCGTATCGCCGCGCGGGGTGAGGGCGGCCTCGAGGAGAGGAGCCACGTCAGGCTCCCTCCGCAGGTTATCGAGGGCTTGTCGGGTTGCATTCGGTCCGATCGGGATGGCGATGCCGTATGCGCTCAGCGCGGCCCGGGGGTCGGGCGTATAGAGGATCATTGGGCGAAGATACTATTCTGAGGCGACTTCAGTCAGCCCGTCTTCGTAGGTAACCGTTTGGTTGCGGCCGCGGCTTTTGCCCTCGTAGAGGGCCCTGTCCGCCTGTTCGATGCACGTTTCGATGTCCGCCACGCCGCATGAGCTCACGCCGAGGGTGATCGTCACGTGCAGCTCGTGGTCTCCGTAGTGAAATGGGGCGCTACTAATGGCGGCTCCCAGTTTTTCAGCAAGTACCCGTGCGCCCTCGCACGAGGTGTCGGGAAGGAATATCAGGAACTCCTCGCCTCCCCACCGAGCAACTAAATCCTGGCCGCGAACCGTCTGCCGCATTCGCTCCGCTATCTCGCGAAGTATATCGTCCCCGCACTCGTGGCCGTGGGTGTCGTTTAAATCTTTAAAGTGGTCGACGTCTCCAAGGATAAACGAGTATGAGGATTCTACACGCGTTGCGCGCTCGTGTTCATATTCGGCAATAGCCATCATGTGGTAACGATTAGCCAGCCCGGTCAACTGATCGGTACTCGCCCGTTCGAGCAGCGTCCGGTTGAAACGGGCCATCTCCTCCTGCTGTGCCTGTAGCTCGTTCTCGTGCTGCACCGAGATCAGTAGCTGCTTCGAGAGGTCGTCCACGGCCGCCTCGAGCAGTTGTTGTGCTTCGAGGGCTCGAAGCTGCGCATCGACCCTCGAGCGGACCTCCGGCCCGTAGAAGGGCTTGGTGACGTAATCCACGCCGCCCGCCGCGAAACCCGCCAAGACCGTCTCTTTGTCTTCCCTCGCGGTCAGGAAGATTACCGGAGTATCCCTGTACTGCGGCCGTTCTTTGAGCTTGCGGCAGACCTCCAACCCGTCCATCTCCGGCATCATGATGTCCAGAAGAACCAGATCGAACTGCTTATGCGTGCTTTGCTCGAGTGCCTCCGGACCGCTTCGTGCGAAGGCGATGCCGTAGTCGCCTCCTTCGAGCTCGGCCGCTACGAGTCGAATGTTGCTTGCGTTGTCATCAACGATAAGAATATCGTGCTGACTCATCCCTTTTCGTCTCCGTTGGGGGCGGGTTCCATAGCCGGATCAAGCTCCACGTCGAGGGCGCGCGCGAGATCGCGGAACCTGTCGAGGCCCTGCTCCATCGCCTCAACGTCGAACTCCCGCGCAGCCTCGGCAAGATCATGACCGTTTCGAGCGAGGGCCTGAACGCCGAACTCGCCACCGAGGGATTCGATCCGCTCGGCAAAGCCCACAATATCGTCACGCATTTTTACCTCTTGGGTGCGCCGCCACTGCGGGCGTACGCGGTCCTTTATTGCCTGTCGCAGCCGCTCCCGTTCCTCATCCGGGAGTTCAGCGAACTCGCTCGCCGGCACCCGCGCGGCCTCATCGGGCGTGGCCGGGGCGGGCCTCTCGGCGGTGGGCGTGGCCGCGGCGGGCCCGGCGACATCCGGTTCGGTGCGCGATGGCGTTTCGTGGCGGCAGGGCAGGCTTGGGAGGCGGACTACAAACCGGGTTCCCTCCCCCTCACTGCTGCTCACCTCTATGCTGCCGTCCATGCGCTCGACGAGCCGCTTCGTAATTGCCAGACCCAGTCCGGTTCCGCCGTAGGTGCGGCCGGTGTCGCTCCGTCCCTGGGAGAACGGCTCGAACATGTGCGCTTGCGTGGCCTCGGACATGCCGATGCCGGTATCAGTGACGGTGAGTTCGAGGTTGAAGCCGTCATCCTCGGAGGGCTCGAGAGCAATTTCTATCGATCCCCGCTCGGTGAACTTTATCGCGTTACCCACCAAGTTGACGAGAATCTGGCGGAGGCGCGCCTTGTCGAAATAGAGAAGCGCAGGTAAATCATCAGCGACAGACGACGTAAGCTCTATGCCGGCGTCCTGTGACTGCGGCGCGAAGAGGGCTATCACTGCCGCCACGAGCTCCCGCGGATCCTCGAACTCCGGCGAGATGTCGAGGTGGCCCGCCTCGACCTTGGAGAGATCGAGGATGTCGCTGATAAGCTGAAGGAGGGTTTGGGCCGATTCTTCGATGGTTCCGATGTAGTGATGCGCCGTCGCGTCGCTCGTACGCCGGCGCAGGAGCTCGCCGAACCCCATGATGGCATGCAGCGGCGTGCGTATCTCGTGGCTGACGTTGGCGAGGAACTCGCTCTTTGCCTGGCTCGCCGACTCGGCCTGAGCCTTGGCCTCCTTCAACCGCTCCTGTATGTGGATCCGCTCGGTTACGTCACGTGATACCGCGACGATTGCCGAGACCGACTGGCTGTCCTCGTCCCAGATGGTCTTATTGGTTGACTCGAACCACGTGTAGGTGCCGTCTTCGCGTCGGATGCGGTAGGTCACGTAGGTGATCTCCGGCCCGCTGAGTATGGTGTCGTGCGATTCCTGTATCTTCGCCACGTCCTCGGGATGGAAGAGGTCGTAGGAGTTGAGCCCGATGAGCTCTTCCGGCTCATAGCCCAGCAGGTACCGACACGCAGGGGAAACGTAGGTATAGGTCCCGTCCGCGGAGTGCTGGGAAATCATGTCGGTGGCATTTTCGGCAAGCAGACGATACTGACGCTCGTTCTCCACCCGATCGGTTTCGTCGGTCTGCACGGCGACGAACCACTCTATTTCGCTTCGGTCATTCAGGACTGGGGCAATGGTCTGGTTCGCATAGTAGAGCGTCCCGTCTTTTCGGCGGTTGACGATCTGCTCCTGCCACGTGCCACCGGCTTGAATCGCCTCATAGAGGCCTGCGTAGTAATCATCCGGCATGCGGCCGGATTTCACAAGACGGGGGTTGCCTCCAATGGCCTCTTCGCGGGAGTATCCGGTGATCCGCTCAAACGCCGGGTTCACGTAGTTGATGGTCCCATTGACGTCGGTGATGTAGACCGCGTGGCCGGCTTCCTCTACCGCTTTATGGAGGCGCCGGAGCTCTTCCTCGATGGACTTGCGCTCCGACATATCGCGGATCGTTCCCACGATGCGCTCCTCATCGGCGCTCAAACCCTCGAGTCTGGCTGATATCGAGACGGTTACGGGTCGTCCGTCCGCGGTGTGTATCTCGAGCTCGTAGTCGTCGACGGTAACCTCCGACTCGAGACGGTTTACGAGCTTTTGCTGCGCATCCGGGTCAACGCGCAGCGCGCTAATCTGCGCGCCGACAAGGCGGGACGGCTCGTAGCCAAACTTGCGAATCGACGGACTTACGGTGATGATCCGTCCGTCGGACTTCTGCACCTCAGCATACACGTCGTGGAGGGTCTCGAACATTCTGCGGTAACGGTGCTCGCTGCGGGTGAGGCGCCCCTCAGCGACGCGCCGGCGAACTATGTTGATGAGTAGAACCGTGACAAGCACGCCGAGAACTATAATGGTTGCCGCACCGGCGATCACCTGGTTTCGGTAGCGGTACCACATCGTCTGCGGCTCATTTATGATCCGGCTTCCCGGCGGGAGGCTGCTCATCGCGATACCGTGGCGGTCGAGTGCGGCATGGTCGAAAATAAAGCGATTGGGGCTATCGGCCACGACCGGAATCGAATCCGCCGGTTCGCCCCGCAGTATCCGCGCTATCATCTCGGCTTGGGTCTGCGCCTGGCCCCGGGCGCTCACCACAAGCCCTCCCACCAGACCGCCGCCAATGAAAACGTCCCAGGCGGTGTAGACGGGACTCTGTGTATGCTCCGCGATAAAGCGTCCGGCCTCCGCCTCGCTGAACACCGTGCCGTCGGATGTGCGAAAGAGAGAGAGGTTGACGACGATGCTTTTAGCGGGGATAGAGCGCAACCGCTCGGCTAACCCCTCCTGGGAGAGACCCGCAAGGCGGATAAGCTCGATGTCGGAGGTAAGATCCGCGATCTGGCGGTCGAACTCCCGCTGCGTGATGCGTCCGGTGATGGTACTGTCGCTGACCGATACCAGGTGCGTTGCGTCCGGGTGCAGCGTCGCTGCGAGCTCTACCGTCCCCCGAAGATCGGCCCTCTCCGCCACGCCGGTGATGCTGCGGTGTCCCTCATGCGCACGCGGATCGTAATCATTAATGCCCGCGAAGACCATGGGTGTGTCGCCGAAGATACGCTCTTTGCTTTCCAGGAGCAACTCGAATGCCGGATTGTCGGTTACGGCAACGGCATCCAGGTCCGCGTCCGCGTACTTTGCCGTCAAGAGGGAAAGAAACGTTGATGCCACCTCTTCGAGCTCGTAGCGTTTCGCATCGAGGTACTCCACAGAAATTTCGATATCGGGAAAGTCCTCGCGGAGATCTGCCTTGATGGTGGCATTCATCGCGGCACTCCAGGAGTAGTCCTCGTTGTAGGAGTGAACAATGAGCACGTGCCGAGGCGACGATTGGTCCGAGGCATCGCCCACCGCGACTCCGGCAATGAAGATGAGAACAATGATGCATGATAGGCGGATTGGTACCGCGCGCGACAACATAGGCGTTGACCGCCGAAACTATACCCCAAAATTGCCCTATCACCAAGGGCCGAATCGCCATGTGAATGTTGCGTATATTAGAGTTACGTGCTAAATTAGAGTTATGGGTGTGGATGGTGGTTGGGGCAATGATCGGGGAGAACGAGTGCACGGCAAGGCTCCGGATTCGAACGTGGTACAACAGCTCTCACATGAATTGTTGCTGCTGATCGCTCGGTTTGCCGCTGAGGACAGTGAGGCCGGCGCGTTACGACTGTTTCGCGAGACGGTGAACGCGGTCCACGGCAGTGAGCTCATTGGTGAGTTCCGCGCCGACCCCGAAGTTCCCAATCTCTTGCTTGCTACTCCCCGCACCCGCTTCGGGGGCTATCCGTTCGCAGACGAGCCGCACACCGTGACCCCCGACGTGCTCGCGATGCTGCGTGCCGCCGCCGACGCCGTCGCAGTTATCCTCGAGTCGCATGCGGGCATGCACGAGGTTCGAAGCCGCGAGCGTCGGCTCGAGCAGGATATCGAGGCGGCGACCCGCGAGCTGAACGCTCGGACTGAGTCCTACCGTTTGGTGCTGGACAGCATGAAGGAGGCGGTATATTTGTGGGAGCTGAGTAGTGACGGAGCGCTCCGCTGCATGGAGGCCAATGTCGCCGCCTCCCGTATGCTGGGTTACGGGCGTGAGGAGCTCGTGGGACTGAGCCCTCCGGAACTCACAGGTGCATCCGAGCGGCGCTCGGTAGCCGACTGCCTGCAGCGTCTGCGCCGCGAGGCGCGGTGCTCGTTTACTACGACCCACGCCTCCCGCGACGGCACCGACGTGTCGGTAGAGGTCGAAGCGTGCGCGCTGGTCACCGACACCGCATTCCACGTGGTCACCCGCGCCGTTCGCCGATCAGCCGTCGACCACGTTTCGGATTGATACACCGATACGCTCTATCGCCGTACGAATACTCTCTTCACTGTTCACGGTGAAATTGAGCCGCATGGTGGCCCGTCCGGCCGCCGGATCGCTGTAGAAGAACTTGCCCGGAACAAAGGCGACTTTGTTCCGGATACCCTCCTCGTATATCTTCTCCATGTCGGTCTCCACCGGGCCCTCCGCCCAGATGAACATCCCCCCATCGGGCTGTGACCAGGAGAAACTCTCGGGAAAGTGCCGTTTCATCTCTTCGAGCATGACTTCCTGCTTCGGCCGGTAGATTTCGATGATCTTCGGCAGATGGCGAGCGTGGTAGCCGCCGGCTATGAACTCCGTGCACAGCGCCTGCGTGAGGGAGCTTGTGTTGAGGTCGACGCCCTGCTTCGCAATGACCAGCCACTGCCGCACGTGCTCGGGCGCCACGTAGTAGCCGACGCGCAGCCCCGGTGCGAAAACCTTGGAAAACGATCCGGTGTAGACTACCTGCTCCGGTGCAAAGGTCTGGATCGGTGGCACCCACTCCCCGCGGTACCGCAGGGCGCCATAGGGATCATCCTCGATGACGAGCGTGTTGCTGCGCTTGATGATATCCGCCACGCGTTTGCGTCTCTCGAGGGAGAGGGTGCGGCCTGTCGGGTTCTGGAAGGTCGGGCTGAGATACGCGAACTTTGGTGCGTGCTCGGCGATGACACGCTCGAGTGACTCGGGTATCAGGCCGTATTCGTCCGTCTCTATCTGTAGGTAGTCCGGCTCGTAGGGGTTGAAGGCCTGCAGTGCGCCCAGATAGGTGGGTGCCTCCACGGCGACCGGGTCACCGGGTGAGACCAGTATCTTGCCCATGGCGTCGAGCACCGACTGAGAGCCGGTGGTCACGAAGACCTCGTCGGGGCCGACCTCGATATGCTGCGCGGCAAGGTGGTCAACGAGCGCCTCCCGGAGCGCCGGGAACCCTTCGGTGCGGGTGTACTGCAGCGCTTCGGTGCCGTAGTGCTCCAGGGCTTTGCGGTACAGCTCGTCGATGAACTCGGTGGGAAAGGCATCCGGGGAAGGCATCCCGCCGCCGAGTGAGATAATGTCCGGTTGCGCGGCGAGTTTGAGAATCTCCCTGATGGCACTTGAGCCCATGTTGCGGGTGCGGCCCGCGAGAAATGATTCCTGTTGCATGTCCTATCCTCTCCACGTTGCACTCTAACATGAGCCCGCGTATTGCGCACCCGGCCGGCGGGCCGGATTGCAAAGTGAGGAGCCGCATCGACAGATCGGGGGGAGCTGCTGCATAATGGTGTGCCATGGACAGACAGGCATACCGTTCAGAGCTCTTCGATTACCACGTGAGCAAGCACCCCAGCTCCCGCGAGCACTACGAGTGGGCAAGCGGCGTGCTGCTCGGGGGCGGCAGTCATAATCTGCGGCTTTTCCCGCCGTTTCCCTTCTATCTCGCGGACGCACGTGGCGCCACCATCACGGATATCGACGGGAACACCTATGTCGATTTCTGGCAAGGGCATTTCGCGAACCTGCTCGGGCACAACCCGCAGGTCGTGCTCGATGTTATGCGGAAGGAATTTGACGCCGACCGCGGGCTCATAAGCGGATTTCCCACGCGCCAGCAGGCCGAGCTTGCCGAGCTCATTCGGGCCCGCGTGGATGCCGAGCGGGTGCGATTCACCACGAGCGGTGCGCTGGCCACAATGAACGCCACTCTGCTCGCGCGCGCCTACACCGGTCGACGAATCGTGGTCAAGATTGCCGGGGGCTGGCACGGCGGACAGCCGTTCGCGCTCAAAGGCGTGCACACCTACGAAGACGGCCTCGGAGTGATGGAGTCGGCGGGGCTGCCCGAGTGCTCGAACGCGGACGTAGTCGTCACGCGGTTCAACGACATCGAGGAGCTGGAGCGGGTCTTCGAGACGCATGGCTCTGAAATTGCCTGCTTCATCACAGAGCCCATGGTAGGGAGCGGTGGATTAATATTTGCCGACCCCGCATACCTCCGACGGGCGCAGGAGCTCACCAAAGAGCACGGCGCGCTCCTCATTTTCGATGAGGTCATTACGGGTTTCCGCCTCCACGCCGGCCCGCTGCAGGCCTTGTACCGAATCAAGCCGGATCTCACCGTATTCGGCAAGGCCATTGGCGGCGGCATGCCGGTGGCCGCGGTTGCCGGTCGCGAGGACGTGATGTCACTTGCCGCCCCGGGTGCGCCCCACGACCGCGCGGTGAAGTTCGACGGCGGGACCTTCAGTGCCCATCCGGCGGCGATGACCGCCGGCGTGGTGTTTCTGCGCTACCTCATCGAGCACGAGGACGAGATCTATCCCTACATTGGGCGCCTTGGTCGCATGGCGCGGGAGGGGATCGAGGAGCGGCTCGCCGCCTACGGAATCAACGCGCGTTGCGGCGGTGACGCCGGGTCGGTGAGCGAGAACAGCTCGCTCGTCGCGGTGCACGTGCTGACCGACGGGGCCGATTCGGTTCGCTCTCCCGATCAGGTCTATGATCCTGGGCGAAGTGATATCGAGCTGCGAGATGAGATCTTCAAGCTTGCCATGCTCAAGGAGGGTCTCAATGTCGTTCACGGCTACGGCGGGATCAGCTTTGCACATACCGAAGAGCAGATTCAGGAATCGCTGGATGCCTTTGAGCGCATTGCGAAGCGACTCGCGGACTAGGTGAACCGGCCGAAGTTCTCGCATCATGGCGCAACGCTTTGATTTTTGGCCGATTTCATGGAATTATAGACGGCCATGGATACGGTACACCTGCTTCCCGGCAACGCCATGGGCCGCGAGTTCGTGCCGCCGGAGTTTGTCCCCGACGGTACGGACGAGTACTACCTTCGAAACCGTCAGCTCGCAGGCGAGCTCGGGCGCCCGCTCGAGGACTTCCGTCATCTGCGTACAGCCGAGATAGAGCTCCTCGTCAAGAACGGTAACGTGGCGGACGACTGGGACGACGTGCTCGTCACCGACGAGTTCGATCCGTCCCGGATCCTCAATTCCTCGTTCCACGGACTGGTTCGCATCGGCGCGGTTTCACGGGCCGCTCTCGAACACCACGACCTGCAGCTTCAGGTGGGCATCGCCAACAGCACGATCTCCTCGTGTGATATCGGGGACCACGTTGCCATTCACAACGTGCGCTACCTTGCACATTACATCGTGGGCAACCGCTGCATCATCACCAACATCGACGAGATGCACACCACGAATCACGCCAAGTTCGGGAACGGTATCCTGAAAGACGGCGAGACCGACGAGGTGCTCATTACCCTCGACGTGATAAACGAGACCGGCAGTCGTGCCGTGCAACCTTTCGACGGGATGGTCACCGCGGATGCCTACCTCTGGTCCCGCTACCGCGACGACGAGGCCCTGCAGAGACATCTCGCCGAAATGACGCAGAACCGATACGACTCCCGGCGCGGGTACTATGGGACCGTCGGCAAGCAGAGCGTGGTCAAGAACTCGCGGATCATAAAGGATGTGAAGATCGGCTCCCACTGCTACATCAAGGGCGCCAACAAGCTGAAGAATCTCACCATCAATTCCAACGTCGATGAGCCGACCCAGATTGGCGAGGGCGTGGAGCTCGTGAACGGCATCATCGGCTACGGGTGTCGTATCTTCTACGGCTGCAAGGCCGTACGCTTCATCATGGGGAACAACTCGTCGCTGAAGTACGGCGCGAGGCTCATCCACTCCTTCATGGGTGATAATTCCACGGTCTCCTGCTGCGAGCTGCTGAATAACCTCATGTTCCCGGCGCACGAGCAGCACCACAACAACTCCTTTCTCATTGCCTCGGTGGTGATGGGGCAGAGCAATATCGCGGCCGGTGCTACGATCGGCTCCAACCACAACAGTCGCGCGAATGACAACGAGATCCAGGCCGGTCGGGGTTTCTGGCCCGGGTTGTGTACGAGTCTCAAGCACTCATCGCGCTTTGCCTCTTTCGTCCTCCTGGCGAAGGGGCACTATCCCGCCGAGCTCGACATCCCGTTTCCCTTCTCGCTTCTGAGTAACAACACTTCCGAGAACCGGCTCGAGGTGATGCCCGCCTTCTTCTGGACACGCAACATGTATGCCCTCGCGCGGAACAGCTGGAAGTTCGGTGCCCGCGATACGCGCAAGCAGAAAACGCAGCATATCGAGTTCGACGCCCTCGCGCCGGACACCATCGAGGAAATCATTGCTGCGCGCGAGCTGCTGGCGATATGGACCGCGCAGGCGAAGGACGGCGAAGGCGCGGGGGGCGCGGTCGGCGACAACGCCGGCGGCGACGACGCGGGCGGCGAGCGGGCCGGGGCCGGGGACGCCGGCGAGGAGCGTGAGCTTGCCGCGCGGGGACACGAGCTGCTCTCCGCGGACAGCCGCGAAACCGAGGGGCTTCTCGTTCGCGGGGAGCACATGGAGAAATCCCGCCGTGAGACCATCATCCTGAAACCGCGGGAGGGATACCTGGCCTACAGGGAGATGTTGCAGTACTACGCCGCGGTGAACCTTCTGGCCTACCTTGAAGCCGACGAGGGGCGCGGTTACGAGGCAATGTGTGACGCGCTTGGCGGTGAGCGGGTGCAGAGCTGGGTGAATCTCGGCGGTCAGCTGGTGTCCGAGGCGGAGGTTGATGAGCTGCGCGCCGACATCGGTTCCGG
>JAAAOR010000116.1 GCA_009908735.1 Spirochaetota bacterium
GGCGGCAGCGGGCGCGACGGTGAAGCGCCTCACAGCCCCCTTCTTTCGCCGCCGCATTCGCCCGGTGCATGCGCAGGTGGTGCCCGAGACGCTGCGGCGGGTGTGGATGTGTGAGCTTCCCACCCCGCCGGTTCGCTGGCGTCGCGGGCAGCGGGGCTCGAGTGTGGTGGTGCCCGCCTACGCGGTGGCCGATTTGGCCGAGGCGGGCCAACACGCTTCTTGATACCTCAGCGGGTTAGAGATTCGCTGAGGATATGCCGAGTGATCGCATAAAGCGGTGGTATACCCTCGGTGGCCGCGAGCGGTGCCGAGAGCGTCGCCGTGTGCTCGAGCGGAAGGTCGGAAACGTAGTAGAAAAGCCGCGAGCGAACATCGTGCGGGATGACACCGAGCTGAGCGGCCTCGACCACCTGCAGATAGTAGTGTATGCCTTCCATCTCTATGCCGAAGCATCCCCAGATGTACCGATAGAACCGCAGCATTCGCCGGTTCTGAAGCAGTGTCCCGTCGACGGTAAGCAGGGGGCCGGTGAGAACTTGATGCCCGGAGATACGAGCAGCCAGTCGATCGCGAGCCGCGTCATCCGGGGCCGGCAGGGGCTGGAAGGTGTCGGTATTCTGCCCGACGAAGGCATTCGGGGCAAGCACATCACCGCGGGCCCCGGCGAGCGCGCCCGCTTTCCCGAGGAAGTTTATGCTTTCGAGATTGTGGCCGAAAAGCATCAGCAGGTTCTTGATGATGTGGCGCGCCTGATCGCCGAAGGCGTAATCGATGTTCACGATGAGGTCCCGGGAGTCCGGTGTCACCGAAATACCAGGGTCGACCGTATGCTCATGGAGGCGGGAGATGTCGATGAGCTGCACCTGTACTCCTGTCGATGCGGTCTCTTCGAGACGCAGCACTCCGCATCCCTCCTCGGCAGCGCGACTCGCCTCCGCCTCCTCCGGGAAGGCCGCAAAATAGTCCCGTGACAGAGCGTAAAGACGGTCGTAGGGGTGCTCCCACTCGAGATCCATATACGGATGACCGGTCTGCCGGGCCCACTCGAAGACCTCATCCATATGAGCCGGGAACCAAGGGTTCAGACAGTTGGTCACCGAGTGAGTGTTACTGCTGATGATATGGACGCGAACATCCGCCGGAAGCGCCGATGGCTGATATCCGGTAAGCCGCTCCGTTGCGTTACCCACCTGATCGGTCCACAGCTCGAGGCTGCGACTGTTGTAGTTGTTCCGCTGTCGTCGCACGTCGATGCTGAACATCTCCCGATGACAGGCGATCTCATAGAGGGTCTTCATCACCTGCCCCGGCCACACTTCCTCGAGCCCATCGACCTCCGACTCCGCGAAGCCCAAGCGCTGCAACAAGCCCCGTCGTGCCTCCGCGGAGTGACTCTCGGGCTGCTCGAGGTAGTCGCGGATACGCGACAGTGCGTCCGGAGTCTTGACACGGCTTCGGATCTTCCCCGCTTCAACGGCGTAGAGGCAGAGGTTGGTGATGAGATCCATCAGGTCGGAGAAGCCGTTGCGCAAAAGGACCATCACTTTGCCCGGAAGCATTTCCCACACGTCACGGCGCCGCGCCGGCGTGCGCACCTCGGGGAAGAAGCGGCCGGGATTCCGGTAGGTTTCGGGTATCTCGTCAATGAGCAGAAAGGCGAAGGTGCGCGTCACGTTCTCCGGGAGCCGTCTGACGGCATAGCTTAGGCCGCCGAAATCGATCTCGGCCTGGGAGCGTACCAGTGGATGCAGGGCCGGGTCGAGCTTCAGGTAGTATGGTAGCAGGCGGTCCATGCTGACATAGCCCTGGTTTACCGCACGGATGAGCTCCACCTTGAAGCGGTCGAAGGCCTCGAAAATGCCATGTTTGTCCCGAAGAATCGTGCCGAGGGCCTGGGCGAAGGCCCGCGACTGTCCGAGCAGACCCAGAAAAAGCTCACCTGGAAGAACATAGCAGAAGGCCGGCTCCACCGCACGCACGGAGTAGCGTCGCGGCTCCTTGAACAGCGACTCGCGCTCGCCGAAATAATGTCCCGCCTCAATAACGCCAACCCGCCTGGCGGAGCCGGCCCCCTCGTCGCGAGTCTCCACCGCGCCCTCGGCGAGGATGAAGACCGAATCGTCCTGCACATCGCCCTGCTCGACGATGAGCTCGCCCACTCCGTAGTCCCGCCGCGTCACATGTCGGGCCAGCTCCCGCTTCTCCGACTGGGTGAGAAACCGGAAGGGGATAACCCGATCAAAGACCGTCATGACGCGCTCAATGTCGACCGTTGCCATGCGACCAACTTACAACGGAATCCGGTACTGTGAAACCATCGTCTGAATCTTTTCGAGCGCGCGCTCGTAGCTCTCATTGCGCGTGTAGGCGATGACGCTGTCCTCGATGCGACCGCGGCTGGTCTCGAAAGTTGCGATGGGATTATCGAGCAGCCCGGCGATCTGTGCCTCACTCACGCCATGCTGCAGGAGGAAGGCGGCAAAGGAGAGATCACGCATCGGAACACGGTCTGCCTGCGGACTGTAGAGATAGCCCAAGCCGTCGAGTATCTGCTCGACCGGACTCTTGGAATAGTGGAAGACCCGGCTCACAGGCCCCTGCGTGCCGAGCATGCCCCGCTCTATGAAGCCTCGGCGCATTTTCGAAGTGAGCGAGAGGAAATCCTGGTACCCCATCTGCGTGCGGAACAGCATAACGGCGATGTCGGTGTTGCGGTTGTTCTTGTGGATAAGCGCCGGGATGTCGTAGTTGACCACGAAAAACGCGCCGACTCGCTTTACCGTCTGCCCGTCTACAACGAGGATGTCAGGCTCGTCTACCCACTGCGAGAAGAGCTCCTCAGCCCGCACGTTGAGCCGGTCGAGGGCCTCAAAGGCGCCGATAATCGGCGCGGACGCGAACTCGGTATCGAAGTGCTCCATGAAGCGCTCTTTCATGCGCTCGGTGAACAGGCGCTTGCCGTGCACAGCGAAGCTCATTTTTACAGCGTAGTGGCGCTCGACGATATGGTTACGTGCGATGAACTCACCCGGGATGTTCGCAAGATAGACGAGGTGCAGGTCGACCTTGTACTGGGGGTATTCTTCGATGACCCTCAGGACCTCTCGCTCCCCGACAACGCCGTTGGTCTCGGGGCGCATGTAGACGAAGATGTCCTGAGTGTCCGGGTCCGTTCCCGGACCCGGGTAGGGCACGAGTACCTGCGGCATGGCTGCACCGGCATGGGAATTCATGGCGTCCGCCCTCCCTCTCCGGTCGCGACCGCCGGCGTTCTCTGCCAGGCAGTCCCCGGCGTTTCCCGTCGAGGCCCTGTCAGCGAAGCGCGTCCATATCGATCTCCGCCGCCGAACAGGGCACCTGTATCCCCCAGCTCTCGAGGACGCGCGGGTGTATCTCGCCGAAGATGCCGACCTGTACGCCACCAACAACGATCGCAGCCGTGCGACCGGGGATGAACCGGGGATCATCGAGCTCTTCGAGCCCGTGCTCATATCCAAGATAATAGAAGAGCGACGTTATGTGGGAGTTCATGAGGTTGAAATCCGCGTCGGACTCAGCGGCGAGGAACCCGAGTGCGTTTACGGTTCGCGAGCCGTAGTTCTCGGAGGAGTCCTGACGCACGATCTTCCCGGCCTCGAATATGAGGTGCGGGTAGCTTGCATTGGCCGACACGCTTTCAGCGGACAGGAGATGGGGGATGATGGAGTGCCGGACGTATTCGTAGTTCTCAGACAGCGGATTGCTGACCTTCACGAACTCCCCAGCGATCGCTTCGCGTTTCTCTTCAGGATACATCCACTCGATAAACTCCCGGTGGGAGCCGAGGTAGTTGAAGATCATCTCCTGGTAGCCGAGCCCGACCATAATGTTCTTGGCCCGTCGAGAGAAGATTTCCACCTCGCTGAGGCGACCCACGGTGTACTCCGAAGGCATCGCCGGCTCGAAAGAGTCCATGCCGAGGCCGATCATGATGTCCTCGATGACGTCCACCGGATGGAGAAAGTCGTTGCGGTATACCGGCGGATAGGCGGTCACCGCATCTCCGTCGTCTTCGGCCTCCACGCCCATGCGGCCCAGGCTCTCGACCACCTGCTCGGCGGTGAGCGAAACGCCGAGCATCTTCTCGGCATCGGCAACCTGCACCGTATGCGGCTTCTGGAAGTAGTAGGGGGTGACGATCTCCCGGCCGTAGGGCGTGTCGTAGGGATAGACGACGCGGATGGGAAGCACCCGATAGCCGTGATCGGCCAGGTCGCAGGCGATGATGTTTCCGGTCAACAGAAGTTGCTGCATGTCGAGGCCGGTCATCTCGACGAAGAGCTGCCAATCGCCCTCCTGCACCCCACCAATGTAGGCACTGTTGATGATAGGCGGAAAGCCCACAACCTCGCCGCGGTCGTCCTTGAGCACGGGCATCTTCGGGAACCCCTCCACCAGGGAGGCGAACTCCTGTCCCTTGGGGTGCTCGGTGAGAATCTGGCGCAGCGTCATCACCCGCTCGGTGCCGAGGGGCTGAAACTGCGTGGTCTCGGGATCCGCGGCCACGTAGTGGATGGGATATTTCACCAGCGCCGATCGATAGACACCGATGGCCACCGACTTTCGCTTTCGCCCGTAGTTCCAGGCAAGCTTTTCCTGGGTCTGAATGAGGTCGAGGAGGCCCGGCTCGTCAATGTGCTTCCCGGTGACGGCGAAGGCCACCAGATAGGGACGAGTATGCTCGAGCGCCGGGTCGACCATAAAGCGGCGTTCCTGCGGGTCCTGGCTATCCCCTTCACGGGAGACGAAGTTGTAGCTCGGGATCTCGCCGCGCCGATAGATGCGAAGCTGGCGCGCGAGCCCTGCCGCGGACCAGAGGTCGGGTCGATTGGTGTCGTTCAACTCGAACTTCGCTATACCGCGCTCGTCGGCTTCAGCATCGAGCTCGGCCTTCGCGACGGTCAGCAGTTGCTCAAGGGTTTCGGTTTCCAGTCTGGTGCCAAGGTAGTTAAAAAACGCCTTCTCGTAGACGTCGATCTTGGGCATGCTTCAGCTCCTTCGCCTCAGTCGCACACGTTCTATGTCGTTGGAAAAGAGCTCGCGGAGGTCGTCCAGCCCCAGATGCATGAGCGCCATCCGGTCTATGCCGAGCCCCCACGCGAGGACCGGCACATCGACGCCGAGCGGCTTCGTCACCTCAGGCCGGAAGATACCCGACCCGCCGAGCTCGAACCACCCCAGGACAGGGTGCTTGATGTGCACCTCGACCGACGGCTCGGTAAACGGGAAGTAGCCTGGAACGTACTTGACGTCCTGGGCGCCGGCCACCTCAACCGCAAACATCTTCAAAAATCCCAGAAGCGTGCGGAGGTTGACATCATGTCCCAGCACGATGCCCTCGGTCTGATAGAAGTCCGAGAGGTGTGTGGCGTCGATCTGATCGTTGCGGAAGCAGCGCACCACGCCAAAATACTTCCCCGGAACTTTTGCCGTCGGCAGCTGCTTGGCCGACAGCACCGTGCCCTGACTGCGCAGGATAAGGCGCCGGGTGAAGTCACGGTCGAAGGGATAGCGCCAGCCGAAGCTTCCCGTCTGCCAGCCGTCCTCATGGGTTTGTCCAACCTGGCTGAGATAAGGCTCGGCAATTTCTTTCGCGTGATCGGGGTGATCGACGTAGTACACGTCGTGAATGTCGCGCGCGGCGTGAAACTGCGGCATGAACAGCGCGTCGGAGTTCCAGAACTCCGTCTCCACGATCGGCCCGTCGAACTCCTCGAATCCGAGAGAGGTAAGCTTGTCCTTGACCCGCTCGAGGTACTCACCGTAGGGATTCCGACGGCCGGGCAGCACCCGCGCCGCGGGGATATTGATATTGTACGGGCGGAAGTTTCGATTTCGCCAGGCGCCGGTGCGAAGCATCTCCGGTGTCAGCAAACCAACTTCCTCGCCGGTCACACCGGCCGCATCCAGTGCTTTCTTGGCCTTGATGCCGGCATTCGTAAACCGGAAATGCACCGTCTCATGCTCGGCGACACGGAAAACCGTGCTCGCCGCTCCGCGCTTTTTACTCACGCTGTGAATGGCCATACGCTCAGCATCACTCAGGTCGGAATCGACCAGGCTGCCTTCAGAGCGCGCGCGATCGATGAGGGAGCGCACCGTTTTCACCGACTCCGGCATCGTCGCACCGTCGTCGAGCTGCACACGCTTCTCCTCGTCCATGGAGAGTACGCCTGCCTTCGACAGAGCGCCGTAGGCCGAGCCCGTTTCCTTGTTCTCCAGGGAGAGGCGTGCGCTAATGTCCGGCATCCGCATCGGTCCCTGCTCACCGATCACCGCTACAACCCGCTCTTCGGGCATACCTTCGGTCGCGTAGCGCTCACCGAGCTCAGTGAGCTCGTAGCGGACCGATTGCTCGCGCCGGGTCTCCTCGATAAGATCCTTTGCCGAAAGCCAGCTGAGGGCCTGATTTGCTTGTCCGGTATTCAGCTCGAGGGCCTCCACGAGACGCTCCGCGTCGAACTCATCCTTCGGGCCGAGGTGAAGCAGGACGCGTACTTCGAGCGGATGGAGGTTCTTTGCGATGTCTGCGCGATCCATAGCGGGGCTCCTCAATGTGGTCTACCATTGGTACCGGAAACCCGCTGCTTTGTAAAGTGAAGGGCGATCCGTGAAGGTCGGCGTGACGGCTAATGGAGGATAGGGGAGTCGAACCCCTGACCTATTGATTGCGAACCAATCGCTCTACCACCTGAGCTAATCCCCCGACTGCCCCAAAATATACACGGTTGCCTCGGCTTGATGCAAGAGGTTAATTTCTTGGCGCGGCGCGGTCCGACGCCGCCGCGGCCGAGCGGCGCCGGAGCCCGCCCCCCGCGGAGTGACGCTTGATGACCATGAAAACGCTTGCCGAGATCGCAACACCCCACACTCGCTTCTTTCCCGACCACGCCGAGCGCAGGCGGAGCGTCTATGTGACGATCAGCTTTTTCCCCGGAACGGGCAGTCACTTCCACGTCGAGATGCGCGAGGAGCATAACTACGTGTTCGATGCGGGATCGGACGAGTGGATCGAGCCGAGTCACGATCCTGTCGGCGAGGGACGGCATCGCTTCATGAAGTTCAACCGGGAGGAGACCGCGCGGCGCTGGGTGGAGGATGTCTTTGCCGGAGAGTTCTCCGAGGTAACCCACGAGCTCGTCTTTCGCGGGGACGTGTCGAATCGATGGTACTATCCCGAAGGTGACTAATGCGGCCCGTAGATAAATCGTGATACACTCTCCGCCGTGAAGCAGATCATCATTGCCGGACTTTCATTAACGCTTCTTCTTTTCGGCTGTGCAACGGATGGCGAGCGCCCGACGAAGGTGCCGTCGGGACCGGATACCGGCTTCCCTGTGGTCCGCCCGTCTGCGAATGCGCTCTCGGAGCTGCCGCCGCCGGCCGTCAAGCTCGTAGATCTGAGAAAGCTGCGCGTCGGCATGACGATGGCGGAAGTACTCGAGATATTCCCCGGTCCCATCGAAACGAAGATATCGCCTCGCGACACCACGGTGTGGCAGTACCGCTTCGCCGAGCTCTACTTCCGGGACGGCGAACTGTTCAACTGGTTCAACCTCGACGAGGAATACTGAGGGCGACGGGCCTGGGGGCGCCGAACGCCGCACCCGCCTGCCACTCGCGCCACGCGCCCCGCGCCCGGCGGCCTTACCGTAGCGCCTTCAGCAGGAACTCGAGCCGCGTCTTCAATGCTTCGGCAACCTTGGGATTCGGATGGTAGCCTGAGAGTGACTGAATGTAGCCGAAGGTATCGCGCAGGCGCGCGGGTGTGACTCTCAGCGGCTCACCGCCTTTGTCGGCCGCTCCGGCTTCCCTCCCCATGCCGTGACGCTCAATGTCCGCTCGGAGCCCCGGCCGACCTGTCATTCGCGCCTTGATGGTCTCGATGCGCAGGCGAACATCGCTCTCGAGAAAGGAGCGGTTCTGCTCCTCCGGCAGGTCCCCGGCAAGCTGCACGAGATAATCCAACATCGCTGCCCGTCGTCGC
>JAAAOR010000155.1 GCA_009908735.1 Spirochaetota bacterium
ATCGCGAAACCAACCGGATCCGCCTGGGCGAACTCGAGGACACCGTCTCCGTGGAGTTCGCCGACGACTTCAAGATCGCCCCGGAGGAGCTCTTCGGAGAGTGAACTACGTCGCAGATACCCACTACCTCCTCTGGAGCCTCGTCTCGCCGGACCGAATCTCGGAAGCACACACGGGGATTCTCGAAGACCCCGAGCATGTGAAGTATGTGAGCGCCGTCTCGTTCTGGGAAGTCTCGCTCAAGTATGCGCTCGGGAAGGTCTCGATAGAAGGCGCCGAGCCCGCTGCCCTCCCCGCTGCCGCGAAACGGGCCGGCTTCGACGTTCTGCCGATATCAGCCGACGACTTCGCGACCTCCTATCAGCTCCGGAGCCTCGGCCCCCATCGGGATCCCTTCGACCGAATGCTCGTGTGGCAGTGCATGCGGCATGGCTTCGCTCTGCTCACTGCGGACACGGATCTGAGACAGTATGAGCGGATCGGGCTGCAGATTGGGTAGTGCGTGCCGGATAGGCACCGCGCGGGGTCGCGTCGAGATTGCAGATGACTTCGACGAAACTCCTGAAGGCTTCGAAGACTACGCCTGATGCGCGTCATCCTCGACACCAGCGTATTCCTGTGGATCATCGCCGATGATCCGCGGCTCTCCGACAGCGCCCAAACGATCTTTCTCGACCATGACACCGAGGCTTACGTAAGCATGGCAAGCGTATGGGAGATGTTCATCAAGATCGGAACCGGCAAGCTCGTTCTCCCGGATAACCCGGGTGTGTTCCTGCGGGAACAGTTCTCCGAAAACCTGATTTCTATCCTGCCGATTCACTACGAGCACTGTGCGCGCGTAGCGGAGTTACCGGCTATTCACAAGGATCCGTTCGACAGGCTGATCGTGGCCCAGGCCCTTCATACCGGTCTTCCTGTGCTATCCGGCGACTCAATCTTCGCGCATTACGGGGTGAAGAACCTGTTCTGAAGCGCCGCAACGGCGGCATCGCCGGCCGCGCATCAGGGCCCCAGGTCCTCCCACCCGGCTGGCCCCGCGATCAATCCATGTGCGGCTCGACCAGCTTCTCCAGTCGCTCCCGCGGGGCCGCGCCGATCTGCTGGCCCACAATCTCACCGCCCTTGAACACCATAAGGGTGGGAATGCTCACCACGTTGTAGCGGGCGGCCAGATCCGCCTGGGAGTCTACGTCGAGCTCGCCGATCTTGAGCTTTCCCTCATACTCTTTGGACATCTCCTCGAGTACCGGAGCCACCATCTTGCACGGCATGCACCAGTCCGCCCAGAAGTCGACAAGCACCGGCACATCGGCCTGAAGTACTTCCTGCTCGAAATTGTCGGTGGTGATCTCTACTTTCATGCGTTCGCGTTCCCCTTTCCGTCAATATTGCGCGTGCGGGACGGGAGGTCAAGGTCTCGTTGCCGGCTGGGAAGTCAGCGAATGCCGCGGTAGAGCAGGATGTCTTCAATGTTTCGCCTGCTGTCGATGAATGCCAGTACCGTGATGTTCTCGGCGGTCACGGTGTATAGCACCCTCCAGGCATCGACGATCACTTCGCGGTACCTGGTGATACCCTCTCGGGCCAATTCGGGGACGACGCGTCCCGACTCGGGGAACTCCTCGAGTCGCGTGATCTTGCGGTCTACGTCTGCGAGAAGCGATCGGGCCGCTCCCGCCGCGTCCCGGTCGAGCAGCCACACGATGACCTCGCGCAGATCCTCGGCGGCACTCGCGGCCCAGACTATGTGCATCATTCGCGGTGCCCGGGGCGCTCACCGACAGCTTCGGGAGCATCGATGTGCTCACTGAGCCGCCTCATGAGATCATCATGTTGTTCAGTCTGCCCGGCGCGAACATCATGTTCAGCCCGCTCGATAAGCTTCATCATGCCGAGGGCGTCGCGCATGTGCTGATAGCTCTCCGGGTCAATCAGCACGCCCCGTGCCTCGCCATTCTGCGTGATAACGATAGGGTTCTTCGTTTCATTGATCTGTCTGAGCATTTCAGCCGCGTTCGTCTTCACGAATGAAACGGGACGTATGTCGGTTTTCAGATTCAAAGCAAACCTCCAGTGCGAATATAATACCAAATTAGGACTGCTCAGCCAACCGTGCGAAAGAGCGGGCCGCACTGCAACGCAGCCGCGGCCCGCGAGACCAGAAACGATTACCGGAGGTTGTGAGACTACCTGCCCGCGAAGAGGCCATGCCCGGGCCTCATCACGGCAATTCCTCAGGTTCTAGAATGGAACGTCCGCGGTTTGCACCTCCTTTCCCTCAACCTGGGCATCCTGCTCTTCGAGCTGCTCCTCCCCGGAGTCCTTCTCGGAGTCCGTGCCGCGGTTGAAGTTTGGTTTGAACTCGACGTGTTCGCCGACGATCTTCACGCGCGAGCGGTTCTTGCCCTCGCTGTCGCTCCAGCGATCCTGCTTCAGCCGCCCGACCACGCGCACGCCACGTCCCTTTGTGAGAAACTCGGCGCACCGCTGCGCGTTCTTCGCCCAGACCTCCACGTCGAAGAAGGACACCTCCTTCTGCAGTTCCTCGTCCTGCCGGTAGAACCGGTTCGAAGCCACGCTGAAGTTGCATACGTCGGTGCCCTTCGGCGTCTGCGCAAGCACCGGATCCTTCGTAAGGTTTCCCTCGACGAGTATCGAGTTGAGACTGTTCATAACTTCCTCCTGGTGATGGGAGAATGCGGAACCCCGCCTGCCCGACCTGCCCGCGGCCGGCTCACGCACACAGCCGGGGGCGGGGCCCGCGCACCCAATCTCCGTTATCACGCGCCGCCCGTCCCGGCGGCCCCGTTCACCCTCTGTTACGCGTGGTTTTGAGCTGCTGCTTGTGTTTTGGGTGATGGAATTTCGGTGAATTCGGGCGGCGTTCCTAGCGGGGCCGGCATTGTCCGCCGGGCAGCGGCCGCGGATCGGGGGCGGGGGACGGAGATCGGGAATCGCGGATCGGGCGGCAGCGGCTTACTCTTCGGCGTCGGCGTCGTCCGCCTGCGACTCGTCTCCATCGGGGCTGTAGAGCGTCGTCCTGAAGGCCAGGGCGATCTCGTGCGTCGCGTCCTTGTTCTTTCCGAACAGCGGGATGGACCACGAGAGCTCGAAGCTCGTGCGTCCGTTCCACGCACGGGGCGCCACGGCAATCGACGGCTCGATCGAGACCAGAAAGCTGTCGGTATTCTCAACCAGGATGTCGTCTACGATGGGCGCGGGCATGTAGTGGCCGCCGAGGGACAGGCCCGCGGTCCAGCGGTTCTTCGGGAAGTCCTGAAGCAGGTAGGAGCCGCCGACGGCGCCACTGAGGCGGTAGCGGTAATAGATGGTGTCGTACCCGTCGGCACCGTCGATGCCGTCACGAACGAGGTTCTGGTCGTAGTTCGCGAGGCTCTGCTCGGCGTAGTCGGCGGGGAAGTAGAAAAGGATTTCCTGTTCGGAGCTGAGCGCGGCCCGGGGCCCGAGCGGCACACGTTCCCCGAGGGCGAAGCCGAGGGCGTTCGCCTTGATATCGGGGTGCTCGGCGATGTAGGTCTCTCCGGCCTGACGTCGGTCGGCCTGGGCTTCGAGGTTGTACCCGCGGATTTTGATGATGCCGACCGGCGCCACGGTAAGGTCGATGGGAGCGCGGCCGAGGAGGCCTGGCGGGACGGAGTGGGGCGACGGGGGATCGGAGGCCGGAGCTACGCCGGGCGCCGCGAGCAGCCGGAGCGGGATCTCGAGCCGCAGGTTCGATGCGCCGTTTCGGCGGCGGTCCGCATCCCCTGCGTAGCGGGAGGCGAAGGTGAAGCCGGGTTGCCAGGCGAGTCGTGCGGCCAGTAAAGCGGAGAGACCGGCAGAAACACTCACGCCAGTGGAGTAAGCCGACGATGTTCCGGCCGGAGTTGCTGAAGGACCCTGCCTGGAGCCCTCTTCGTTGAACCAGTTAACCGAGATGTTGACAGCCGGGTGCACCGTTGCCGTAACCGCGCCGCGATCCGGCAGTAGTGCTTGGGCGGCTACCATGCCCGGCGCAAGCCAGGTGAGGAGGACTACTATTTGGGCCGCCGTACGTGCCGATCCGGGGAGCGTTCGTCCCATAACTGAAGAAGGGTATCACAGGGACCGGAGTCCTGCTACGTAGCACCGGAGTGCTACATGCGCCTCAACAAAACGGCCCACCGATTGGTGGGCCGCAACTCGTAACGCGTATTCTCTCGAGCGGATATCGGAACTAGAATGCCAGGTACACCCGCCCCTCGAGCACGAACGTATGCACCGCAGACGCATTCTGCCCTGCGATGGGGATGCCGTACTTGATAAGGAACTGTGTCGGCGGAGTCATCCCCGTCAGGAAGAAATCGACAGTCGGGGTGAGGTACATCGAGTAGCCGGACTTGTCGAGCTCGTAGCCGGAGATTTCTTCGTCAATGGCAGTTGGGAATGCCCCACCCGTCGCGGTATTGTACTCGGTGCTATCGAGTTGCGCCTTCACGTCTGCCTCAACAGCCGAATCGAAAGTCACGGTTAAGGGTAGACTACCACCAAGACGCAGAAGGTCACTCACCTGTTTCTGGTACGTAACCTCCAACTCTGTCTCAAATGTGCTAGAAGGAGCGACGTCCACCTCGAGGTTCTCGACCTGATCACCTTCGAAATACAGGAAGCCGCTATTGGGGATGCCAACCGCGGAGGCGTCGGCGACAAGGCCGGCTTCGGAGTAGAAGTCGGTTACGTCATAGGAACGCCCGAGCTTCTGCTTGAACTCTCCGAAGACATTCACGTACAACTCTTCTGTTATCACATAGTCCACTGACAGGCTTCCGCCGAGAGCATAGCGTGGGTCTACTCCCGAGATGTACGCTAGCGGATCTACGTACTCGTTTCCGTCGGCCGCGCTTTTTCCCTCTTCTTTCCAATCGCGCTGCCACCCGCCTATCTCGGCGCCGAGGCCAACCTGGATACGGAAAGTCTCGTTAGACACCCAGCCCTGATTGCCAAGCACTTGAATTTCACTGCCGATGCGAATTGGAGTGGCACCTTCTATAGTTCCGTCTTCTCCTACTAGAGGGTCCGCAGACTCCACTTCGCCATTGCTGTCGAGCGTGAAAATGGCACTGGCGTTCTCATCAGTGAATGCAGCGGGCGGAAACGGAGAGTTGGAGTAAGTAGTATCCTCCCCATCCAGATTCCCAACAAGGTTGAACCCCGGCGCCCATTGCGCACCAAGGCTGATCTGGTCGGTAATGCCGTACTCGATTGCGCCGCCAAGATTGAACAGGCTGCCGATGGGCGGATTGTTCGGATTCTTCTCAGCATCCTGAAAGTCACCGTCGTCGTCCCAGCCGCCGGACTGAAAGCCGTACACAGGGACCGTATAGATACGCATAACACCCTGCGGCAACACCAGCGCATCATTCGCCAGGACCGGAAGTGCGATTCCGATCAGCATAAGCACTACTACAAGTTTCTTCATACACTCCTCCTGGAAAGTCTCGGCTCGCAGCCGACGTCTCGCACATTATGCGGCCGGTCACCGGAAAAATCAACAGTAAAGTCTTATCGGATCGGTCGGTCTCGGAGAGAAACCCCCGCCCAGGACGCTGGGGCCTGGACGGGATGTCATCTCGCTCACTACCTTATGTCACATGAACAAGATATTTCCTGCTCTCCGGGCGAACCCGATGGCGCTGCGTGCGTTCGCACTCGCGGCCGCGCTTCTTCTTGTCGCCGTCGCGTTCCCGCCGACAATCGCTAATGCCCAGAGCGGCGACGCGGAAGAGCTCCCGCCTGCCTACCGCCTGTCGCTGGAGAAAGAGAATGTCGAGCGGTACTACACGGTCTACGGCATCGGCATGGGGGCAACCATCGCCACGGGCGTGCCCGGGCCGGCCATCATGGCGGTCAGCGGAGACCTCGTCCTCCAGAGCGCTGAGCGGTATGCGCGAATCCTCGAAAAGCGAGGTGCGGTGGCCGATTCGACGCAGCTCGAGAGCTACCGCCGGTCGCACAACGCCGGCCTGGTGACCGCGGGCCTCGGCAGTGTCACACTGTCTGCGGGCGCGGGGACCTTTGCCTACGGTGACATGATCGCCGAGGATGATACATTTCGGCTCACAGGTGCGATCATTGCCGGAGCCGGCGCGGTTGCCACGCTGACCGGCCTCATTATCGACGCCGTTGCCGTCACGCGCACGCGGGATTGGGTCCGAGAACGCAACCGGGAGATGCGATAGATGACCGGCTTTGCATCGCATGTCACTCGGCGTCTCCTTGTCGGGCGATGCCCTGCGTGATACCGTCTCTCATACACCTTCAGTTCGAGGAGCATATTCCATGCGGAACCACATTCCCGCAGCTATCCTTGCGTTTGCCATAGCGTTTATGACCGTGGCCACACCAGACGCAGTCTCACAGGACGATACAACCGACCAACTCGAGCGCGAACAACCCGCCTGGGCCTTCGCCGAGCATTCCTTCACCGATGAGGACCTCCGGGTCGAGATCTCGCAGTTTCTGCAGAACGGCTACGTCCCCGTCGGCATGGAGAGCGAGCCCGATGGCACCCTGCGCGTGCTCTACGCCCTCAACACCTGGTTCGAGTTCTCGAACTGGGCCATCCAGGAGTTCACCAACCTCGGTAACCTCAACGCCGAGATGACCGCCGTGCTGCAGGAAGGCTGGCTCCCCATGGCCATGTCCGCCACCGACGACGGCCTGCAGGTCCTCTTCATCGAGACCGACATCCAGCTCGACGCCTGGCAGATCGCCACCGGCCCCCTCTCCGTCGACTCCGCCCTCGCCACCCTCGAGTCCTGGCGAAACGACGGCTACACCCCCTGGGCCCTCACCCTCACCCCCGATGACGAGGTCTGGTACCTCTTCCTCCAGACCGATGCCGTCCCCAACCGCGCCGCCCTCTTCAACGGCTTCGAGAACTCCCAGGCCGCGATCACCCAGGGCATCAACTCAGACATCGAGGAAGCCTGGTACCCCTGGGGCCTCATGCGCGGCGATCGCACCACCTTCGTCCAGTATCTGAGATAAGAGACGCAAAACAGGGCACGTCCCCGCCGCCGCGGCTCCCCGCCTGCGGCGCACCACCGGAACCGAGAGATGGCGGTCCGGCCCTCCGGCCGGACGGCCGACAGCTCGAGCGGTGGGCGGGGTCGGGCTCTCCGCTCCAATCCGGCCGCCGCCGGATTTCCGCTCCGATCCCTCGTGTCCGCCCGGGCAGGGCGGTGCCGGCTTCGCGTGTTCGCACAGAGCGCGATTCACCGGCTGAACCGGGGAACGGGGGAACCCACTCGGGGACTCACGTCCATCGCCTTCTCGTGTCCGAAAGACGAAACTGAAACCTCTTCGCGACTGGCAATCGGCAATTCCGTTGTCCCGGTAGGCTCCGGGTGTGAGACCAGCGGTTCTCTTCTTCACGAACCTCGGATCACGCCTCTGCCCCTGAGGATGATGTGGGGACGGAGGAACCCGCCTCTGATGTGGGGACGGAGGAATCGGTAGCCGGCTCCGTGCGCCGGTGTCTCCCTGCCTCTGGCGAAAAGCACGAGAAGTTCACACCGATTGCAATCAACAGTTCTGTTTCCCCAGTAACTCCGGGTGTGAGAAGAGTGCCAAAGACACGAATCGCAGGGGGCTGCCATATGGTGGCTCGCGGGGACGGAAGAGTCTGCCTGCGGACACGCACACTCGCACCGCCGCCGCAAGCAGCGGCAGGGTTCCCGCACAGTGGCCGCTGAGCACGACAGCCGCTACAAGATGCTCTTCTCACATCCGCTGTTCGTGCAGCGGTTGCTCGAGTCCTTCGTCGATGAGCCGTTCACCGCCGGCCTCGACTATTCCACTCTCGAGCGAGTGAACGCGAGCTTTGTCGGCGAGGAGTTCGCACGCCGCGAGTCCGACATCATCTGGAAAGTCTCCTTCGCCGGGCGGCCGCTGTATCTGTTCATCCTCATCGAGTTTCAGTCCACAGACG
>JAAAOR010000119.1 GCA_009908735.1 Spirochaetota bacterium
CGATCGCTCTCCAGTCATCCTCGGAAACGAGAACAGCAGACCCCTTTTTCCCGGTTATGAGCAGAGGCTCATGTTCCTCGTTGACCTGCTCGATAAAGCGAAACAGGTTTTGCCGGGCGTTGGTGACACTAGTTGAGCCCATATGACCTCCTGTACGTAATAATGTACATTAAACGAACCAGGGTCTGCAAGCCGGCGACTAAACCGCCCCGAGTCTTCCGCAGAAACAATAGCTTGAGTTGTTGCTCTCATTGTAGTGGTGTAAGGCTGCGGGGAAGAAGCGCGGAAACCGGAACTGCGGCTTGGTACAATACGGCGAACCGCTGCGAAACCGCTTGCAAGGCACACGGATCACATACCCTCGATGGGAGCACTTAGGGATGAGCTGACCCGCCCCCGCCACGGCCCGCGCCGTATGACCCGCAGCCGCCCGGCAGCTTAGAGCTCCTCCAGCGCCTCCTCGATCTCCTCACTTCGCCAGGCCCTGAGGAGCCCGTACGCCGGCTCCCGCGTGGGATGCCATGGCACCGGCGCTTCCGCCCGCGACACCCCGTTGCACACGTCACAGCCCGTGCATACCTCCAGATGAGCGCCGAGCGCCTCGACGAGCACTGCGCGTCGGCAGCACTCGCTAGCGAGAAAGGTGCCCCATCGTGTCCCCGCCGTTCCCACGGCGGGGGCCATTTCCGACGGCGCTGCGAGCACAATGGCGTGGGCGGGGTTCCCGTCCCGCCCCGCGCGCCCGGACTGCTGTAAGTAGGGCTCCACGGAGTCCGGCAGGTCACGATGAATGACGGAAACTATCATTCTGTGACCGACGCCCATAGCGTTGGTTTTGCTTAGGTTACGGTTTTCACCCGTCAATGAGCCCGTCGGGCAGAGCTCGCTGTAACTTTGGCCGGCCGGGTCCGGAACGTTACTGCAAGCCGCCGGAACTGATCCGGCGCGCGAGTGCACACTTTCGCCACCATACTTCCTCGATGTCCGCGGCGGCCTGGCGCAGAACCGGCTATTACCGGAGCTCGCAAGCGGGAATCTCCTCGCCAGGCGGTTCGCCTGCCCTCGTTTATTGGCGGTACTCGTAGGCGCCCATATCGATCGTGGCCACGCTGTCGTCGTCACCGTCTGCGATCCGGGGGTTGCCCTCGATGTCTGTCGCGGTCGACGGTGGAGCGTGGTCGTTGCTGCCGGCATCCACGCAGGGGGAGGAAGCGGAGGAGAGACGCAGGTCCCCGAAGTCGTGCCCTGTCCGGTCCGTGTTGTACCAGTACTCCGACTGGGCCGGGTCGCCGCCGCTCTCCGGATAGCGGACGAATGAGGCCGGCGCGTCGATGTTCCCCTCGCCGGCATACCCGCCCTCGATGTTGCTGTACGAGATGGTCACGTAGTCCGTCGTAGTGATGATGTTGTCGTTGAAATTGTTGCCCCGGACGATGCAGTTGTAGAGCGTGGTGGATCCTGCCGATCCCACAATGCCGTAGACGCCTTCGTTGTTGCAGAACGTGCAGTTGTAGAGCGTGGAGGAAGCGCCGCCTTCGTTGTAGAGCCCGACAGCACCGGGAGCCGCGTTCGCGGCGTTGCCCACGAACACGCAGTTCGTGAGCTCGCACACGCTGCCGCTTCCGTTGAACACGCCACCGGCTGCCGTGGGGTTATCGAAGATATCGGACCCGTTCCCGTAGAAGAACGAGTCGGCCACCGTGACCGTGCTGTTCTCATTGTGTATGGCGCAACCGCCATTCAGCCCTGCCTGGTTGTACCTGAAGATGCAGCCGTGGATCACCACGTCCGGGCTGTTGCGGTTGTACATGCCCCCGCCTTTTCCGGAGTTTTCCGTATCCCCCGCCACGTTCAGCTCGAAGACACATCCGATCACCGTTGGGCTCGAGTTGTCGTTGTACATCCCGCCGCCGTTGTAGTCCGTCTCGGAAACCGTGTTCAGCCTGAAGACGCAGTCCTCTATCACGGGGCTGGACCCGAAGTTGCCCATGCCGCCGCCGCCGTCCCCCGCGTTTTCCACGAACGTGCAGTTCTTCACCGTGACCCGGCTACCGTACCGGGTGTGCATCCCCCCTGACATCCCGCGTCCGTTCGTGATCGTGAAGCCGTCTATGACCGTGGCGGCGTCGTTGCCGACGGACCAGACAACCGTGCCTCCGCCGTCAATGATCGTCGAATCGCGATCCTCGCCACGCAAGACGACCCCGTTCTTGAGGGAAATATCCCCGTCGTACGTACCCGCGGCGACCAGGATGGTCTCGCCTGCGGATGCGTTGTTGATGGCCTGTTGGATCGTCGGGAAATCGTCCGGCACGCGCCAGTCCGGCTCATCCTCGGTCTCTCCGAGTAGGTCATCGTCCGTGCCGCCGGCCGGATTCGAACAGCCTGCGAACGCAAACAGAAGAGCGATGAGCACCGGGAACAAAAACGCCGCACACGTCGCCAATGAAACACCACGCATACTACAGCCTCCTTGTGGCAGCAGAACAGCGAAGAGGGGACGTTGAATTGCCGGAGGATAAGCTATCTACAGTGTAGTCCGACGAGACGCGGCCTGCAAATCTGTCGGAAGGCACTCACTCGCCACCGGCGACTTCAGCCGGGAAACTCCGTCGCACACGTCACAGCCCGAGCAGGCCTCGGGCTCGGCCGCCATGGCCTCGACGAGGATCTCCTGCCCTGCAGCGGTGGCGGCGACGTCTCGGGTCCCGGCGGGCGGGGAGTTCCCGACCGGCCCCGCCATCTGCTGCGGGCTTGCACGGACGATTGACCGCGACGCAGGTCATACGGACCTGTTACACGCATGACAACGGCGCCACGCTCCATTCGGTTCTACAATGCACTTCGCCTCAAAAAGCCGGAGCAGCTCGGGCCGTTCTCGGCCGTTTCCCGTGCATCCGAGTACCCGGTAGAAGCATGTAAGTAATTTTCTTGTATATGGTTAGTTGCTTTTGGGAAGCCCTGTTTACAGAGGTATTGATCGCTAAATTTTCAAGGACTATTTGAATATTTCATGTTATATTCAACTTATGGTTGAGTTTGTCACGAGAGCGATTGATATTCCTGAACGTGGGTCGAGCACCTTTTTTCTGTGGGGTCCGAGACAGGCAGGAAAAAGCACCCTTCTTTCCCGCCGGTATGCTGATGCGCTCTGGATAGACTTGCTCAAATCGGAGGAGTATCGGCGATTCATCGAGCGGCCCGAACTCTTGAGAGAAGAGGTTGATTACCATCGAGCGCGGTCAGTGGTCATCGACGAAATCCAGAAAGTTCCTTCACTGCTTGATGAGGTCCACTGGCTCTACGAGAACAGAAACGTGCAGTTTGCCCTGTGCGGTTCGAGCGCCAGAAAGCTGAGGCACGGAAAAGCGAACCTTCTGGGGGGCAGGGGGCTTCATCTCGAACTCTACGGTTTCAGCGCCTTCGAGCTGGGCGATGATTTCGATCTCCGGCGCATGCTCAATAACGGATACTTCCCGACTATGTATTTCTCCGGATCCCCAAAACGCCTCCTCGATGCCTACGTATCCCACTATATTCGCGAAGAAATTGCCTCCGAGGGATTGGTCCGCCGTCTTCCGGTTTATTCGCAATTTCTCTCCATGGCAGCACTCTCCGATGGAGAGCAGGTCAACTATTCCACTATCGCAAGAGAGACCGGTGTGTCGAGCGAAACGATACGGGGCTACTTCGAGATCCTCGAGGATACTCTAATCGGCTCGTTCGTACCGTCATATCGAAGGAGACCGAAACGGCGGCTCCTCGTCTCCCCGAAGTTCTACTTTACCGATGTCGGAATAGTGAACTATCTTGCCCGACGCGGCGAAATCTCGCCGGGGTCGGAGCTCTTCGGAAAGGCATTCGAAAACTGGCTCTTCCATGAGCTCAAGAGCTACAACATGTACAAGGAGCGCTTTGCCGAGATCTATTTCTGGCGGCTCAGCACAGGCACGGAAGTGGATTTCCTCGTAAATCACATAGACTGTGCGATAGAGTGCAAGAGCTCGAGCAACATCCGAGATACTCATCTCAAGGGACTCAGGGAGTTGCAGAAGGAGCACCCGGAGGTAAAACGGAGGCTCATCGTTTCGCTGGATGAAAAGAACAGGGTGAGCCACGATGGGATAGAGATCGTCAACTACAGGGAGTTCATTCGTCGGCTCTGGAGTGGGGACTTTTTCTGACTCGATCCGTACACCGAGTGCCTCGACGAGGATCTCGCGGCGGCACCGCCCACCCCCGCGACCCGCTGAACCGAGCCGGTTTGTCGGTGTCAGATCGACATTGCGAGTCCCGTTCGGGACCACTACACTGCGGTAACCAACACCCATGTTGACTTACGAGTGGAACCAAACGAAGGCAACGACCAACGAACGGAAACACGACGTCGGCTTCTCCGACAGCAGTTCCGTCTTCGACGATCCCCCTCAACAAACGAGATAACCAGACTGATCTCGGCTCGTCGGGCGATAGTCCGTGAGCGTCGGGTGTATGCTCAGGGGGGAGAGCACGGCCTCTTCTACCGACCAAACGCTGAGAAACGGTATGTGATCTCACTGAATCACACGCCGAAGTCTGGTCGGTTCGAGATCTACACCGACGAAGGCGGAATGTTCAACTTCCGGCTCCAAGCCGAGAACGGCGAGACGCTTCCGTCGAAAGGCCCCTACTCGACTCGTAATGTCAGCGGAATCGCCGTATTCCCAGGACGGTCATCAATCCCTCTTCGACTTCTTCGAATGATCGCCTATCGGTTCTCCGGATCTTCTCGATCAGTCTTGCTCGATCAACCGAGGATATCTGTGATGTTACGGCCACCGAGTTTTTCGAGAGTCCGGTTATTTCCTTTTCGAAAAACACGTTCCCCGGAGCTTCAGCCAACAGCAGATTCGTCGAGAATGGTAGGACAACGATCGTCCTGATATTACTCCTGTTGAAATCATCATCCTGAACGACCAATACGGGCCGTTTGAAGCCCTGCTCACTGCCAAGGGGAATCCCGAAGTCCGCCCACCAGATTTCACCACGAGTCATTTCGGGTCAAGTTCCTCAGGGACTCGAGTCCAGCCTGCGGAATATCCTCAAACTCATCTGGCGCGGCTTCTGAATAGACTCTGTTAAGTCGTTCAGTGACATTCTCACGCCTATGGCGTTCAATGAATTCCTCCAGAGCTTTCGCGAATAGCTGACTTCGGGGAATGCCCAGTGACTGAGCGGTTTTTTCGGCTTCCTCGTACAGTCGGTCAGGCAATGACACTGCAGTCTTCATGAACTAAGTATAACCTCGGCATAACTAGTTGTTAAAAAGTCCTGGCCTCCGCGACTCACACCGATTGGTTCTCGCAATCGGCCGATGGCGTCGTCGTTCACGCCATCCGCCCCCGCCACGGCCCGCGCCGGACGACCCGCAATCGCCTAGCGGCCGTGAGCTCATCAAGCGCCTCTTCGACCTCCTCCCGCCGCCAGTCGGCGAGCCACCCGAACACCGGCTCCCGTGCCGGGTGCCACGGGATCGGTGCCGTCCGCGCGGTCCCGGCCAATACCGCCGCGGCCTGGGCCGGGGTGTAGCGTCGGCGCCTTCGCAAGAGCCAGCCGACAATCGCCTCCGCCACCGGCGACTCAGCCCGCGCCACGCCCTCACACACGTCACACCCGGAGCAGGCCTGAGGCTCAGCGCCGAGCGCCTCGACGAGTACGGCACGTCGGCAGCGGTCGCCGCCGAGGTAGCGGGTGAGGGGGCCGGCCTTGCCGGCGGCCCCCGGAGCTGTCGGCGGCCCCGCCATCTCCCGCGGGCTCGCGAGCACGATCGCCTGCGCCGGCCCGCCGTCCCTGCCGGCCCGCCCGGACTCCTGCAGGTAGGCCTCGACGGAGTCCGGCAGGTCCCGATGAATGACGGAAACTATCATTTTGTGATGGACGCCCATAGCATCGGTTTTGCTTAGGTTACGGTTTTCGGCGTTCGACAGCTATGGCGAGTATGCCGCCTGCCCAACGCAGAAAAACGCACTATTCCGAGGACGAAGACCGGTCGTGGCGGCCGGACTCACGCAGGGCAGTCTCCGGAGAAGCCGGGGCGGTTCATCTTTTCCGCAATATCGCGAATGGTGGGCACAACCTGTTCTAGATTCCCTGCGTGGTCGTAGAGGTACCGGGCCCGGCTTTCGACCCACTTTAGCTCCCCGCTCCGAGTGTGGACACGGAACTCATGCGCGCCTTCGGTGTTTCGGTTGTCGATATCCGAGCGTACCTCTCGTTCCACGCGTGCGGCGTCTTCGGTGTGAACAGGATAGAAGAGTCCCCGTTCTACGAGTTCATCCGCGTCATATCCGTACAATTCCGCTGCGGCAGGGCTCGCATACGTCGGTCTCAATTGAGCAGCAAGTACGGCCACAACGTCAGAGGAATTCTCAGCGAGCAACCGGTACTTTGCTTCGCTTTTCTGCAGCGCCTCCTCTGCAGCCTGGAGCTCCGTTGTGTCCCAGCCGGACGCCTGGTGTCCAACACAGCGGCCGTACTCGTCGATGATCGGCGCACTGTTCCACCGGACGACCCGCCATCCTCGAGGTGTCCATTGACGAGTCGTTACGCCGATAGCGGGGGTTCTTTCGGATTCGCTGCGTCTGCCCGAAGCGATGGTTTTCGCTCTGTCATCGGGGTGAACGTAATCGAGGAACCTCCGTCCGAGAAGCTCCTCGCGTGACTCACCCCAGAAGGCGCATGCGGCGTCGTTGAGAAAGGTTCATCGTCCCTCCGTGTCCACACGCTCGATTATCTCCTGAGTCAAATTGACGATGCACCGATAATCTGTCGCGGACTTGCGATGGGCTCTCTCGGCCGCTTTCTGACTCGTCTCGTCGACCACGAAACCGCTCAAAAGGAAATCATTCTCGTAACGTTCGAATAGCTTCGCCTCAAGTCGCAAATCGAGTCTGCGTCCATCAACGCCAACCGCTTCGAACTCGAAGCCCCGGACTGCTCCCTCACTCTCGAGGCGGGCAAGCAACTCGTCCCGTCGGCGTGGGTTCGCGTAGAGCTCACCCCTGAGGTCTTTGTAGTGTGCGACTGTCGCCTTTGGTGACTCAAAACCGAGCATGCGAGCCACCTCTGCGTTGACAGTTTCAAACGAACCGCTTGCCCACGACTGGAAGATCCCGACCGGCGCTTCTTCTATGAGCTGTTCCAGTCGGAGCTCCTTGGCGGTGATCTCCCGGTGTGCCTGGAAGAGCTCAAAGGCCATGTTGATAGACTCGATCAGTACAAACTCACCGGAGCCCTTCAGGACGTATCCGTAGCGAGTAATCCCTTTGACTCGATCAACCATTTCGCGCTCAGCGTGGCCGGTGAGGAACACTATCGGGAGGTCAACTTGGGCAAGGATCCACCGTGCGGTTTCGGTGCCGTTCATTCCCTCGCCGAGGTCTATGTCCATGAGGATCAGGTCGGGTGTGGCCCCGCTTCGCACCTGCTCAGTTGCCGATTCTCCGCAGTGAGCGGTCTCAACAAGAAAATCATGCTTTTCAAGCATGCGCTTCTCGCTGAGCGCGACGAGTCTTTCATCTTCGACGAGCAGAATTCTCTTCATTGTGGTTTCCGGTGGATGGTGTGTAGCTTCGATGCCGAGGGAGTGAATGCAGTGCCGCGCCCCATCGCTGAAGCGCGGCCCACGAAGCGGTTAGAAGGGGGGCGCTACGATGCCTGCCCAACTTCGGCCCCGGACTCAACGGCCTCGAGCTCGTCGGCTGCGAAGACCTGATCGAGGTTGAGGATGATGATGAACTTCTCATCAACCTTCCCGATGCCCTGGATGAAGTCCGCGCTGATGCGCGTGCCCACCCGCGGCGG
>JAAAOR010000097.1 GCA_009908735.1 Spirochaetota bacterium
CTTTGCGTTAACGGCGGCCGATTCTTCGACGACCTCGATCACCGCCTGTGCAAAGAGCCAGAAGGCGAGAATGTCGAAGCGCTCCTTGTTGAACCACACGAGGCCCTGGTGGCGGTTGACTCCGAGGTAGGCGGCCGCATCCACGTCCGACATGATGGCTTCCATCACGCCGCGGGGAGTCGGCGCCGCGGCAGAGGAGCCCGAACCCGCCCCGGCGTTGCGTTTGTGCCAGTCGCCGTGGGCGATAAGCAGATGCGTGCGTCGTTTCCATTCCTCGCTATACTCGGTCTCCGCGCCGCCGAAGGGCAGCACCGGCTCGAGCCGGTCGAGCAGCATCCAATCGTCAACCGTAACCGCCAGGCGCTCACGCGGCGACTGCAGCGGTGATGACTGCGCATGCGCTGACGCGGACGCCGCGGTATCTGCGGCGGCAGGGCCGGCCGCGGGACGTGCCTCCGCGAGCACGCGGGTCAGCGGACGGCAGAGGGCAAGTGCAAACGCCGTCCCGAGGCCCGTCTGGCTCCTGGTGAGCCCCTCGAGCAGAAAGCTCGCTGCGGTGGTGTAGCGCTTTTTCTGCTTCGCCGGTGAGAGGCCGCGCAGCCCCGGGGCCGATCGCAGCCCGGTCATCGTCCGCAGAAACTCGGCGGCGGCCGCCTTGGGGCCGCCCGTCCCCGCCCCGGCGCTCGGGGCCGCCCCGGGTTTCGCGGCGGGCGCCTTCCCGGCCCCGGCCTTCCCGGAGCCGGAACCGGTGCCGGCGTCTCCGGCCGCGGTCCCGGCGTACTCCGCGGCAACCGCCGCAAAGGCCCGGTAGCGCTCGGCAAGCGCGGCGGTGTCGAGAGGCTCGGCAGGAGTCTTTCCGGCAAGCTCAACCGCGAGGTCGCCGAGGACGCGCGAGTTCCCGACCTCGGCGAAGGCCTGATGAAGCGGCGCAAGGGCGGTCTCTTTCAGCGCGCGACCAATATCCGGCACGCCCGCGCCACGCAGGGAGTCGGCAAGACGCGCGTAGTGTCCGCCCTCGTTATCGACCACTTCGTGGATGTCGAGGAAGACCTGGTTCTGGAAGCCGTCAATCGCCACGTACATGCCTTGCGCATGCAACTCGTGGCTGTTCCGTATGTACCACAGCCCGCTGCGCTGCTCGTAGAGCAGGCAGAAGTGACGGTGATCGTCGGTCAGGTCCAGAGCACCGGCGAGAGTGCCTCGGCGAAGGTCTTTCGAGCCGTCGGCCGCTCTCTCAACGTAGGCGGCGGATTCCTTGATCCATCCCCAGGCTCGCTCGTATGCGTTGTTAAAGATGACGAGGGTTCGCTCCTCTGCCATGCGGTTGGTATAGACGTAGACGTCCTCGTTGACGCGGCCGTCGTCGGCGTAGAGGTCGAACAGGAGAAAGTTCTCGACGCCGGAGAATGCCCAGCGTCGGCGCATGAGGGGAAAGATCTCGCGCTCGTGGCGGCGGACAAGCTCCTCATCGGGGCTCTCGTCCCAGTAGGCGCGGCTGTACTCCATCCCGTACTTCTCGGCGTAGCCCTCGACCTGTCCGTGACCGAACATCGGCAGACCGGGCATCGTCACCATGAGGGTGGCGATGCCGAAGTACTTATCGCCCTTCCCGAACTGTTCGACCGCGGTGTCCTCGTCTGGGTTGTTCATGAAGTTCACGAAACGCTTGAGGATCTCCTTGTCGAACTCGATGGTGTTCTTGATGGTCTGGCGGTACTTCGCGTTCTCCTCGTCTTTGAGCATGTTCATGAAGGCGCTGTTGTAGACGCGGTGCATGCCGAGGGTACGCACGAAGTAGCCCTCCATCATCCAGAAGGCCTCGGCAAGAAGCAGCGTGTTCGGCGCCTCCTCGGCGCAGCGGTCGACCACCTCCCGCCAGAACTCCACCGGCATTTCTTTGTTGAAGTCCTCGGCGGTGAGCCCGTGCTCGGCGCGGGAGGCAATATCCCCCCCGGAACCAGGCTCCGGGTACCACAGCCGCTGATAGTGGCGCTTTGCAAGGATCATCGCCGCATCGAAGCGGATGACTCGGAAGTTGCGGGCCACGTGGAGGATGGCCTGGATGACGGCCTCCCGCGTGTCGGGGTTGAGGAAGTCGAGCTGCGCGGTATCGTTCCACGGCATGCTCGTTCCGTCGTTGCCGTGGTAGATGTAGCGCACGTCTCCGTTCTCGAAGTCCACGCGCTTGAAGACCACCGCCGCGTCGCTTCTGTCGTAGTAGTGGTCCTCGAGATATATGCCGATCCCCGGACGCTGGGAGAGGTTCACACCGTTGAAGGTGTAGCCGGGAAAGGGGGAGTGGTCGAGCTGCACGAAACGGTCCGGGTTATCGTAGACCCAGGTCGAGTCGATGGCCGTGTGGTTTGGCACCATGTCGCTTGCAAGAAGCACGCCGCGCTGCAGACAGCGCCGCCGCAGGTTCTCGAGTGCCGGCCAGCCGCCGAGTTCCTCCGACATTTCGTATTCCAGCAACGAGTACGCCGACGCCTCGGCCTCGGGGTTCCCGCACATTCGCTTTATCTGTTTGGAGGCAACGCTGCGGCGCCAGATACCGATGAGCCAGAGGCTGTTGAACCCCCGGGCGGCAATACGGTCGAGCTCTTCGTCGGGCACCTGATCGAGGCGACGGATCTCCGTGCCGTAGTAGCGAGAGAGCTGATCGAGCCATACAAGGGTGCTCTTTGCCAGCAGCACCACATTCGGCATCCAGTCCTGATCCGGGCTGAAGCGCTCCACTTCCTCCTCCGCTCCCACGCCGAACTCGTAGGGACGCTGGGGGCCGGGTCCGGCAAAGGTCGCTTTCTGCTCCTCGCGGATGAGGTCCATACCGCGCAGCAGTCGCATGAGGTAGGTCCCGATGACCCCTCCCCAGCGCTCGCGAATGTATGTCAGCTGTGCCTCGAGAGATTCAGGATGCGCCTTTATCGGCGCACGCAGCAACTCGAAGAGCGAGAGCCCTTCGGGCCCGAAGGCCGGCTGGGAGGAAAAGAAACTCTGCAGCCCCTCGATGAAGTCCTCGTAGTGGGTCTCCTCCTCGAGCTCGGAGTCATCGAAGAGCTCCTCGAAGGGGGCGAAGGCCGGATTCTCGTTCTCGAGATAGAGCAGCAGAAGCTCCTCAGCGGCTACCTCCCACCCGCTCTGCCCCCCGATTTCGCCGTCGAGATGCTCCCGCGGCGTCTTCTCTCCGGCGCGCACGCTGCGTGGCGGGAATTCGGTAACGAAGCGCTCGAGAAGGTTCTCGACCGCGGTCTCGCCGTGTGCCTTCTTCAGGTGGGAGAGCGCCTCATTGAAGAGACCGGGCTGCGTTTGCTCGAGGTACTCCGAGACAAGGTGATGCATGATCTCGTGGATCAGGCCCATGGCGTTCACATCCCCGGCTCGCACCGCCTGCTCGGGATGGCGCACGAGGTCGCGTTTTCGGTTCATCGCCTGGGCAAACTCACGGGCGGCCTGGAAGTCGGCGAAGATCACGCTTCCGCCGAAGGCGAAGAGGGTCTCGTCAAAGTCGTACTCATCGCGAGCCTGTGCCGAGACGTGGAACTCGCGCACGTCGGCGATATCAAGGGGTTTGTTTTGGTGAGTGCTCATGCGGGGCTCCTTACGTGTCGGCGATGTCGGTGTTCGGGACGGCACTGCGCCGGGCCTCTACCAGGTCCCGGATCCTGGTGTTGAGCCGGGTCTCTTCGATGAGAGACTCGAGGTTCCGGGGAAGCCGATAGCTCCAGTTGAAATCGGTGGTGGTGCCGGGTATGTTCACGCGCTCGTCGGCCGGATCCGGCGATCGCAGGTCCTCTGATAGGGCAAAGAAGTCCTGGATCTGAAACATGCAGATCGCTGAGTTGGTATCGAGAATACGGGAGATCACTTTCTCCGCAAGCTCCGGGGTGAGCTCCGCCGGACGCTCGCCGTCGAAGCCGAGGGCCGTCCAGAACTCCTCCACCCCTTCCTCCCGCTCCCACCACTCGCGAAGCGTGGAGGTATCGTGCACCGAGGGGGCGCAGACGGTGAGGTAAGGGTACTGTTCAAGAGGTATGTAGGGCTCACCCGGCTCATCCCATTGCCGGGTCCAGCGCGGGATCCGCAGACCAAGGATGCCGAGCTCGGAGAGAACGCGTGGCACGCTTTCAGGCACCACCCCGAGGTCCTCCGCACAGGGGAGCATCGCAGCGGAGCCGTTGACAAGCGAGAGTATGCGCCGGCCCTGCTCCTCCCACATCTCCTCGGAGATGCCCCGCGCGTGGGCGACGAGCTCATCGAGGCGCCGGCGCTCCTCTTCAGCGAGAGAGCGGTAGGCACTCGCGTCGCGCATCTTCCAGGCGGGGGAGTAGCGATCGAAGGACACGCGAATCAGTGCACGATCGTGGTACCAGCCGCGCAGTGACTCCTTCGCCTCGCTGGGCAGATCGAGTGCCAAGAGGTCCTGCTCACGAAAGCCCTCGACAAAGACGTAGAGGTCCTCGTCGTCGCCGACTGGTTCGAGGCAGCACTCGGTGAGCATTTCCAGGTGATCGTCCAACGTCTCTCGAAGGCGCTCACCGGGAACATGGGGTTCGGCGAGCCAGCGCACTCGCGCCTCGTCGAAACCGGCCTCCTGGAGCTCCTGTGTAGTGAGTAGGTAGGAGGGATGGAAGAATCCCATCGTCCCTGCCGAGTCCTCGGCCGGCACCGCCCAGATGCGAAAGAAGCCGAGAACATGGTCGATGCGGAACGCGTGGTAAAAGTCGTCGGCCTGGTCGAGCCTGCGCCGCCACCAGTCGTAGTCGTTGGAGGCAAGCACGTCCCAGTCGTAAACGGGAAGGCCCCAGTTCTGACCGAGATGGCTGAACATATCCGGTGGAGCGCCCGCGCGAAACTGTGGTTTAAAGATGTCCCGGTGCGCCCACACGTCGGCGCTGTCCTCGGCCATGAGAATGGGCAGATCGCCTTTGAGATATACGCCACGCTCTGAAACCGCCTCGGCGGCGGCCCGCAACTGGCCCTCGGCATTGTACTGCACCCAGCAGTAGAAGGTGAGATCGTCCTGCATGGAGGGCTCGTGCCACATGGCGTCGATCTCCGCGAGGCCGGGATCCTGGAGGTCGTTCCACTCCACCCAGGAGCGCTTTCCCTGCCGATCCTTCAGGCACCGATAGACGGAGAACTCGCGCACCCAGGGGTTGTTCTCGATCCAGGCCGCGAGCTTCGCGTCGGCTGCTATCTCCTCGCGCCTGGCATCGTAGACGCTGTGGAGCACCTCGTACTTATGCTCTAGAACCTCGGCAAAGCTGATGCGTGGCCGCGCGTCGAGCTCTTCGCGCATGGCGGTGAGGGTGCCGTCGAGCTCCGTGTCCTCGACACGCACCTCGGCGACTTCCGGAACGTCTTCGAGGCGGAGGTACAGCGGGTGGAGGGCAAAGGCGCTCATTGCGCTGTAGGGGCTCGTGTCGCCACCTGTGTCGTTTACCGGCAGGATCTGAATGACGTCGAGGCCGGCCTCGAGGCACCAATCGGCCAGGAGGGGAAGATCGGCAAACTCGCCGACGCCCGAGCTCCTCGCGCTGCGCAGACTTCCCACCGGTACGAGAACCCCCGTATAGTAGCGTTTCAGGTCGCCGAATTCCATGCGTGTTGCTCCTTGTGGTTCAGTATAAGAAGCTACCGGGGGAATTCAAAGTACCCGGCGCTCGCCGGTTCGCCGGCGCCGTCCGCTCGGCTCACCCCCTCGCGTGAGGAATCACGTGCGCTTCCCCTGGGTGGAATCAGTGTGCGAGTGTATATTGAGGGTGTGGAGAGCGTCAAAGATTTGGCCGATGGAATCACCGCCGCCGTCGAGAAGGTTTTTTTCGGAAAGCGCGCGGCCGTCGAGAAGCTCCTCATCGCCCTTCTCGCCCGTGGACACGTGATCCTCGAAGACGTGCCGGGGGTCGGCAAGACCGTCCTCGCCCGGGCCCTCGCCGCCTCGATCGATGCGCGCTTCAGCCGCATTCAGTGCACCCCCGACCTGCTGCCCGCGGACATCACCGGCGTGTCGGTGTACAGCCAGAAAGAGAACGAGTTTCATTTTCGCCACGGGCCAATCCTCGCCAACATCGTGCTCGTCGACGAAATCAACCGAGCGACACCGCGCACCCAGTCCGCCCTCCTCGAGGCCATGGCCGAGGGGCAGCTAACCGTCGAGGGGCAATCGCTGCCGCTGCCCGATCCCTTCTTCCTCATCGCGACCGAGAACCCGGTGGAGTTCGACGGCACCTTTCCGCTTCCCGAAGCTCAGAAGGACCGGTTTCTGCTCTCGCTTCGCATCGGCTATCCGGGCCGTGACGTCGAGAAAGAGATCCTCCAAAGCCGCAGCAGGCTCTCAAACCCCCTCGACGACCTCAAGCCAGTTGTGACCGTGGATCGCGTGCGCGAGATGCAGCAGCGGGTCACCGAGATCCATGTGGAGGAGAAGATAACCGGATACATGCTCGACATCATCGATGCCGTGCGCACGCACCGCGCCGTTCGCCTCGGCGGCTCGCCGCGGGCATCCCTTGCGCTCTACCGCTGTGCTCAGGCGCGGGCGGCCATCCAGGGACGGGATTTCGTCCTCCCCGACGATATCAAGGAGCTCGCCCCCAACGTGCTCTCCCGCAGGGTGCTTGTCAGCCACGAGGCTCGTCTGCGGGGCACCCAGGCTGAGGACATCGTCGAGGCGGCACTCGAGGACGTCCGCGTGCCGCTCGACGGCAGGGGCGCAGACAGCGGCCTCGCCGACGGGGGGCGTCCGGACGGGGGACGTGCATGATGACGGTCGGGGTGCTCGCCGTCGTCACCCTACTCTTCGTTCCCTACGCGCCGATACAGTGGGCAAGCGCATTCGTCGTTCTCGTCATCGGCGGATCGTGGATGTACTCGCAGACGCTTCGACGCAACATTGCAGTGGAGCGCCGACGGGGCGAGATTCGGATGTTTCGCCACGAAGACGCGGAGGTGCGCCTGGCGGTTCGAAACGACGGCGCGCTGCCCGTGCCCATGCTGCTCGTCTCGGACAGCAGCGGAGAGCTCTACACCCGCGACGATTCGGCCTTCGTGCTTTCGCTTCCCGCCCGAAGCAGCCGCACGCTTGCCTACCGGCTGCGCGCCCACTATCGCGGCCTTTACCACCTCGGCCCGGTGCGCATGCGCACGGCCGACCCCCTCGGCCTCTTTCCTGTCGTGCGAGAGCTCGACACCCCCGGCAGGGTCATCGTCTATCCTCGTCACCGGCACGTGGAGCTCCCGAGAAAACTCGGTGTTCCCGTGGGCGGCGTGCGGGTAGAAACTCCGCTCGCCGCGGACACCACCCGCTACCGGAGCCTTCGCGACTACATTCCCGGCGACGACACGCGTCACATCGGGTGGAAGGCAACCGCACGGCATGGAAGCCTCAAGACGCGGGAGTTCGCCCCGACCATCGAGGCCCCCATCGCCATCTTCCTCAATCTGCGCGTAGCCGACTTCGCCGACCGGTACATGATGCTCGCGGTGGAACGCTGCATCGAGACTGCAGCCTCCCTCGTCATGGCCGCTGCCCGTACTCGCCGGGCCTTTAGGCTCCTCGCCCACGCAGACCTCGGGGATCTCGATCACACGGAGGTTCGCGGCACTGGCGAGGCGGCAGCACTCGAGGCGCTCGAGC
>JAAAOR010000157.1 GCA_009908735.1 Spirochaetota bacterium
GTCGAGCTTGTTTCGATAGAAGCGGTCGCTCTCACAACCCAGTACGCCGGGAACCTCGAGGTCTCGGAGCTTCCCGATACGCTCGAGCACCTGTCCAACGAAGTACTGCTTGAAGGCGAGTTGGTCTTCGTAGGAGAGATACTGCCAGCGGCAGCCTCCGCAGAGTCCGAAGTGCTCGCAGAAGGGCTCGACTCGCTTCTCGGACCTCGTGCGGTACTCGAGCACGCGGGCAAATGCGAAGTCCTTTTTCTTTTTGGTTACCTTCGCATCGACCACTTCTCCGGGAAGCGCATCCTCGACGAAGAGCACCTTTCCCTCGGGGCGAGCGATACCGTGACCGCGGTATTCGATGTCGGTTATCTCTACGGCCTCGTAGACCGGCTTTTTTCTGGAAGACATTGGCGTTGGGTGATCCTACCTGCTCTGCGCCGTGGAAGCAAGTGACTCTTGCCCCCACAGGTTTTTCTGCCGACACGTGATATAGTGGAGAAAATACGTCAGGACGAAGGTAATAATGCGGATTCGTAAGGCATCTCTTAGAAAACTCCCGCTCACGACAAGAGGCCAACTTGGGGTTCTCTTTCTCGGAACAGGGAGCGCCTTCACTAAAAAGAACTACCAGAACAACATTCTCATCGTCAAAGGCGATGATCACGTGATGATCGACTGCGGCACCCGCACCCCGGAGGCTCTCAGCAGGCTTGGCCGTTCGGTCGGCGATATCCGCAACTACTACATCACCCACTCACATGCCGACCACGTCGGCGGCCTCGAGGAGGTGATGCTGGTAAACCGGTACGTGAGCCGCACCAAGCCCCACATCTACATACCCGAGGCCTACCAGACAATCCTATGGGAGCGCTCTCTACGCGGGGGCACGGAGGAAAACGAGCGCCACGAGGGCACGGGCCTCGCCTTCGAGGACTTCTGGGTAGTGCACAGACCAACCGAGCGTCCCGATCTTCCGCGACACGGCACCGAGGTGCAGATCGGTGGCATAAACCTCAAAACCTTTCGCACACGGCATTTCCCCGAGCAGGCGAGCTCGTGGGAAGATGCATTCTACAGCGTTGGATTCGTCATTGATGACCGCGTTCTGTTTACCGGCGATACGCAGTACGACGAAGAGCTCATCATCACCATGGAGAATCTCTTCTCGCCGGAGGTGATTTTCCATGACGTGCAGTTCTTCAGCGGCGGGATCCACGCAAGCCTCAAAGAAATCAACGGGCTGCCGCGTCACATCCGCGACCGCATTTACCTGATGCACTATCCCGACTCCTGGCGAGATCATGCGGATGAGGCGAAGCGCCACGGGATGCAGTTTGCAAAGCAGTGGGTTTTCTACGATTTTCCTGAGCCCGGTGGCTCATAGCGAATCGCCCCGCGCCGCGATTCGCTGTGATCCGCGGCAGCGGCAGGGACCGTTGCGGGCCGGGGAACTCCACCTACATCCGGGGCATTGAGCTCACTCCACCCGCGGAATACCCGAAGCGGAAAATCCTCCGCCTCCAGCCATACCGGCTCACCATCGGTTTGCAGCGGGAGACGCCCGTCATAGCGGATGGTGATGTGCGCGGAGTCGAATGTCTCCACAACCGGGAGGCTGACATGCTCGCCGCGGTACATGCGGCTTTTGAGCCTCATGATCTGCACCGTACTGAGTCGATGTACCAGGCAGACGTTGTCGTTCCCCGGCAGTATGCGCATGCCGTTTCCATAGGTCCGGTGACCGGTTGGCCCCACCGCAATCAGCACGAACCGTCCCGCACGGGGTACGGCCGTGCCGTCGGGTCGTCCGATCTCCGCGGTCATCTCCCCGGGGTGCAGCAGAACCTGGTAGAGGGCGGCGGATACCGCGGCCGCGACACGGTAGATATTTCCGGGAAGCAGGCGCTTCAGTCGCGCGGAGACATCGGTCACGAAAGCATCTATTCCCAAGGAAACGACGTTGAACGCGTCGAAGCTTCGGCCTCGCGAGGTTTCCACGCGAACCAAAGGCACCCCGCTCACGGTTTTACCGGAGAGCATTGCCCGCAGCGCTGTTGAAAGGTCCGGCGAGTCGGCGCCGTCGTTCCCGCTTCCAAGGGGCAGGCGGAAGACGGTGGTGCGCGACTGCACCGCAGGATCGGCCTGCGAGAGGACGCTGAGGATCTCACCGTGGGTGCCGTCGCCACCGAGGCTCACGATCACCCGGGCTCGGTCGGGGTCGACGTTGGAAAGCAGGATGCGTCGCGCTATCTCGCGGGCATGGCCGTGGTACTGGGTAAAGTGATAGTGCATTACCAGTGCTTCGTCGTTTCGAGGAGCGCCTCCGATGCCGTCGGTAAACAGCGAGAAGGTTCGGCGAACCTGTTTGAACCGGCCTCGGTGGGCGAGCGCACCGGCGCGGACATTGATAATGACATCAGCGCTAAGCTTGCGACCGGGAATGCTGTGAGAGTGGCTTAGAATCCGGGCAACCTGCTCTGCGATATGGAGATATGCACGCATCGGACTACCCTGTCACGGCGAGCACATCCGGCAGAGCATATACATCTTCTACCCCGTCGACAAGGACTGCGCTCATCCCCAGCGCCAGCGCGGGGGCTATGTCCACATCATAGCGGTCTCCAATCATCACCACCTCCCCGGCGGATAACTCCAGCTTGGCAAGCCCCTCGTGAAACGGCTCGAGATCCGGTTTGGAGACAAGTGTGTCGTCGAGGGCGACGATAGCGGGGAAAAACGAGGCGACGCCGAGCATCTCCAGGGTGCGCCGGCCGATATCGGAGGGGTTATTGGTCAGTGCCGCCAGCGCAAACCGCGACTGCAGCGACGACAGCGCCGCGGCGAGTCGGGGGTCGTGACTGAGATAGCGCTCGGGGTTCAGCAGCTTGCTGCGCCAGGCGACGTTCTGCTGCATGCTCACACCGAACTCGAGAAAGGTGTTTGCCAGCGAGGGCCGTCGTCCGCGTTCGGCGGCAAGACGGTCCTGTACCTCGCGCACCTCATGGCGCACATCGTCATAACTGCGGCCGAGCTCCATAGCCAAGCGCTCCACGAGCGACTGCGTGTGAGAGGTGAGGTAAGCGGCGTTAGTGTAGAGGGTGCCGTCGATGTCGAAGAGAAGCGCGCGGGCACCCGATAGCTCACCGTAGCGCGTCATTGCCCACCCCCGCTATCGAGTAGCATCTGCGTGTAGGGCCGCGCCTCGATCCGCTCTGCTCCCACCCCGAATGTCTCGAGGGCGGCGCGAACTTCCGCACCGGCTGAAGCCCGCTCCACATCGGACGCGTCGTCACCGAGGAGTCGTTCGATTTCCAGGAAACTACCGAGCCCCTGAACAACGGAAAGCTCCACGGTCAGACCGTTGTACTCGTACTGCCGCCCCTCTTTGTGTTTATCCACAAACGGCGTGCAGCCGAGCCGCCGCACCAACCCCAGGAACGCATCCTCGTCGGAGACCTCGAACTCCCGCTCGACGTTCACCTCGACCGACTGCCCGAGGTCTTTCTGCTTGTACGTACATACCAGCTTCTCACCGTCGCGACGCAGCCGAAACCGCTGCGGAACCGCCCCGGGGTCCGCGCTACACTCCGGCGCCGTGAAGTAGCGATCGCGCTTGTCGAACTCACGCAGGTAGGTGCATTGCGATTCGAGGCGCATTTGCAGGTCGGTGACGTCATCGACCCAGGCCTTGAGCTCCACCTCGTACATTGCCTCTCTCCGTTGAGTTCCTGCCGCCGCTCGCTACTCGAACACGACCGTTTTGTTGCGGTAGGCGAGCACTCGATGCTCGACATGCAACTTCACCGCCCGCGCGAGCACCAGCTTCTCGAGATTCTTCCCCTTCTGAACCATGGCCTCCACCGTATCGCGGTGGCTGACCCGCGTGACATCTTGCTCGATGATGGGACCCTGGTCGAGGTCTTCGGTCACGTAGTGGCTTGTCGCGCCGATTATCTTCACCCCTCGCTCGAATGCCTGGTGATACGGCTTTGCCCCCACGAAGGCCGGCAGGAAACTGTGGTGGATGTTGATGATGCGGTTGGGGAAAGCCTCCACGAACTGACTGCTGAGGATCTGCATGTAGCGCGCGAGGACGACAAGGTCGATCCGCTCGCGTTTGAGAAGCTCGATCTGCTCGCGCTCCACGTCGTGCTTCGTTTCTTTCGTTACCGGGAAGTGGTAAAAAGGAATGCCGAACCACTCGGCCACGTTCTCGTGATCCCGGTGGTTGCTTACGATAAGCGCGATCTCCCCCTCAATCTCCCCTTCCGTGTTGCGAAGCAACAGGTCGAACAGGCAGTGGTCCTGCTTCGAGACAAGTATCGCGAGCCGCGGCACTTTGTCCGAGAACTCGAGGCTGTAGCTCATCTCAAACTTGACCGCGAGGGGCTCGAACGAGGCCCCGATCTTTTCGGCGGGCAGGCTGAAATCGGAAATGTCCCACTCGATGCGCATGAAAAACGTGCTGGACTGCTCGTCCTCGTGCTGGCTCGAGTGAATGATGTTGCCGTTATGTGCGTAGATGAACTGCGAAACCTCGGCCACAATGCCCCGCGAATCGGGACAGGACAAAAGGAGAACGGCTCGAGGTGTTTCCGCCAGTGGTGAGGTCATGAGAGACGGCGGGGCCGGCTTACTTCTTTGCCTGGTTTGCCACAGCCTGTGCAGCCTTCTGGGCGGCTTCCGGATCGCCGAGGTAGTAGCTCTTTATCGGCGCGAGGTTCTCATCGAGCTCGTAGACCAGGGGAATGCCCGTGGGTATGTTGAGCTTGGGGATTTCCTCGTCGGACATATCGTCGAGATACTTCACCAGTGCTCGAAGGCTGTTGCCGTGGGCGGCAATAACGATCCGTTTGCCCGACACTATTGCCGGCGCAATCGCGACGCGCCAGTACGGCAAGAAACGGGCAACGGTGTCTTTGAGCGACTCGGTGCGCGGCAGATCGGACTTCGGCACGTCGAAGTAACGGCGGTCCTTACCAGGGAAGCGTTCGTCGTCATCGGCCAGGGGGGGCGGCGGGACGTCGTAGCTTCTGCGCCACTGGTGCACCTTGTCCTCACCTTCTTTCTCCGCCATTTGAGCCTTGTTGTAGCCCTGCAGCGAGCCGTAGTGGCGCTCGTTCAGTCGCCAGTGCTTCTCCACCGGTATCCACGAAAGCCCCATTTTGTGGAGCACAATATCAAGGGTCCGAATTGCACGAGTCAGCACTGAGGTAAAGGCAAGATCAAACTCGTACCCCTCCTCAGAGAGGAGACGCCCACCCTCCTCGGCTTCGGCGATGCCCTTCTCCGTTAGGTCTACGTCGGTCCACCCGGTGAACAGGTTCGACTTGTTCCACTCACTTTCTCCGTGTCTCACGAGCACGATCTTGTACATTCGGCCTCCAGATCTCCGTTGTGCGGGGGAAAGCCTACCGGCGGGCGCGGGGTGTGTCAATCCGCGGCCGACTGCGACCCGTTGGCGCCGAGATCACTCATAATGCTTTCGAGGGTGTTCCAGGCAAGCATCGCACACTTGATGCGCACGGGGTATTTCTTCACCCCCTGCATTGCCTCGAGATCTTCCGCTTCGTCGGGAAACTCGGGCTCGGCGTCCTCGAGTAGCATCGAGCGATACTGAGAGACGATGGCCTGGGCTTCTCCCAACGACTTGCCACGAACCGCATCACACAGCAGATTCGCCGATGCACAGCAGATGGAACATCCCATCCCCTGATAGGCGATATCCGCTATGCGCCCGTCCTGCTCTCGCACGTGTAGCTCCAGGTCGTCGCCGCATGAGGGGTTCGTCCCCTCAGCCTGGTGCGTCTCGCTTTCAACCGCCCGCTTGTTTCGCGTGGCTTTGTAGTTATCGAGAATAATTTCCTTATAGATATCGTCTTCGATGCTCATGTAAATACATTCCTCACCCGATCGATGCCCTCGAACAGCCGGTCCACCTCCGCAACGGTATTGTAGAGGTAGAAGGATGCTCGTGTGGTGCCGGGAACGCCGAACACCTGCATGAGCGGATGCGCACAGTGGAACCCGGTACGAACGGCAATGCCCTCCTGATCGAGAATGGCGCCGGTGTCATGAGGGTGGACATCGGCGAGATTGAACGAGAACACACCTCCTCGGATCGACACATCGGCCGGACCGAATACCACGAGGTCGTCGTATTCAGCGGCACGCTCCATGGCATGAGAGAGAAGGTTCTGCTCGTGGCGATGAATCGCGTCCATCCCTACCGCTTCGAGATAATCAATGGCGGCTGTCAGCCCGAGAACACCGGCGATGTTAGGCGTGCCGGCCTCGAAGCGCTCGGGCAGATCCTTGAACGTGGTGCGCTCTTTTCGAACCTTCACGATCATGTCACCGCCGAGGAGGAAGGGGTCCATATCCTCGAGCACCTCAGCTTTTCCCCACAGCGCGCCGACTCCCGTCGGGCCGAGCATCTTATGTCCCGAAAACGCGAGGAAGTCGGCGTCGAGGGCGGCGACATCCACCTGCTGATGAGACACGAGTTGCGCCCCATCCACGAGGGTGACCGCTCCCACCTCTTTCGCCCGCGAGAGGATCGGATCGAGCGGCGGCATGTAACCTGTCACGTTGGACATTGCCGTAATCGCCACGAGCCGGGTTGCGTCGGTGATGATGGTCTCTAGCTCATCGAGGAGCAAACTTCCGTCCGCGGGGTCCGCGGGTATGAACTTCAGCGTGGCGCCGGTGCGCTCGCAAATGGCCTGCCAGGGCACGAAGTTCGCGTGATGCTCGATCTCGCTCACCACGACCTCATCGCCCGGCCCGAGGTGCTTGAGCCCCCACCCGTAGGCAACGGTGTTTATCGACGCGGTGGTCCCCCCGGTAAAAATGACGTGCGAGTTCTTTGGCGCGTGTATGAATCGAGCAAGGCGCTCGCGAGCCTCGTCGTATAGCATGCTTGCACGCTCGGAGAACTCGTACACTCCCCGGTGAATATTGGAGCTCATCTCCGTGTAGTAGCCAATCTCGGTGTCGATGACGGACTGAGGTTTGAGCGAGGTCGCGCTGTTATCGAGGTATACGAAGGGATTTCCCCGCATGGTGCGTGACAAAATAGGGAAGTCACCGCGGATACTCTTCATATCGAGAGCCGACGAACCATGCTCGACGGCGCTGCCGGTATGTGTGGAAGACATATGGTTGTACTCCTCGAGCCGCCGTGGCGCTTTCCACCACGACGACTCTGCCAATCAGCTTACTGCCACGGCCGGGCGCAGGTCAACGCGCTCGCTCATAGAGATGCGCGACGGTGTCCCAGTTCACGACGTTAAAGAAGTTGTCGACATACTCCGCCCGTCGATTGCGGTACGTGAGGTAGTAGGCGTGCTCCCACACGTCGATGCCGAGAATCGGGGCCATGCCGTGAGTTATGGGGTTATCCTGATTCGGCGTGCTCATGAGCTCGAGTTGCCCCTTTGGATTCACAACCAGCCACCCCCAGCCGCTTCCGAAGCGTCCGGTCGCGGTCGCCTTGAAGGCCGATTTGAACTCGCCGAAGCTGCCGAATGTATCGCCGATGGCCGCTCCAACGACGCCGGAGGGATCACCACCTGCCCCGGGGGCCATGAACCGCCAGAACAGGTCATGGTTGTAGTGACCGCCACCGTGGTTTCTCACGGGTGTGCGCACATTCTCGGGCAGAGAATCAAGTCCCTTCAACAGGTCCTCAATACTCCACGACTCGTAGTCGGTTCCCTCAATCGCGGCGTTTAACTTGGTCGTATATCCGACGTGATGCTTATCGTGGTGGAGCCGCATTGTCTCCTCGTCGATATACGGCGCGAGAGCATCATAGGCATAGGGAAGATCCGGTGTCTGAAAAGGCATAGAGCCTCCTCCTGTGAGTAAGGTTTCGAAGCACTACCGCTTCTATGACCAGAATACTAAGCTTTTCGCACCGGAGCAAATAGTCTGTCGGTGGGCCCGGTAAAGCCGCCGACGAACCCCGAATTTCGAGCTCGAACCGACCTCAGAGCTCAAGATAGAATCCGTCGTCCGGCAGGGCTCCGCCGATTGAGGCAGGATCGAAGTCGAGAAGCACCGAAAAGTACGCCTCGAGGCGCTGCCGCGCCTCCGCCGCGCCGATGTAGCGGATACTTGCTCGCGGGATGGCCTCGGCTGCCGATGCGGCGGTGAAGCCAAGCTCGTTTCTCTCTATGAGGCGCCCGGCGGCACGAGGGTTCGCGTTTACCCAGTCAATCGAGGCCTCATAGCCCTCGAGAAACTCCTCGACAAACTCGGGACGTTCCTCCACGAGAGAGTTTTTGACCACGAGCACGCCCATCGCGATGAACTCATCTTCGCCCTTGAGGTCGCGCCACACCTCTTGCAGATCAATCTCTACACGGGCAGTCTCGGAGGCACCTATCACCCTTGTCACGAAGGGCTCGGGCAGCACCGCGAGATCGGACCTTCCGGAAATGACGAGCTGCGCGAGCTCGGTGTGGTTGTAGTAGCGAAGTTCCACGTCCTCCTCCGGGTCAATCTCGTGCTCGCTCAACAGGTGGCGCAGGATGATATCGGGGTTTGCCCCGCGGGCGGAGGTATCGATGCGTGCCCCACGAAGCTCGGAAAATGAACCCACTTCTGCGTCGTTGGATACCAGGTAAAGCACCCCGAGCGTGTTAACGGCGGCAAGCTGATACGGCACGCCGCTGTTGTAGAGTTTGGCAGCCACGTTGCTCGGGAGCGCGGCTATATCGACCTCGCCGGAGAGAACTTTCGACACCAGTACGTCGGGGGCTCCGCTCACAGCATAGTCGACGCTCACGCTGTCTCCGAAAGAGGGCTCCTCGTCCATGAGGCGGATCATTCCCATGCCTGTCGGCCCTTTGAGCACCTCAACGGCGACGTCGATCGGCGCGGCAGATTCCTCCGTGAGGGGCGCTTCCCCCTGGCCGGCTGCCGCAACAGTTGTCGCGGTTGCGAGGGAAATGGCGAGTATGAGTAAGAAGCGCCTCGGAATCACAATGCAGCTCCACATGATATGCCTCCTCGAAAAATCTGATGGGGGGGAACGAGTTTCAGAAAAGATCTGTATCCGCGCGCTCGAGGCTCCAGTGCTCCCGAACCGCCTGCTCGTAGAGTTTTGCGTTGTCTGAATCGTTGGCCATCACAATGCCGGCCAGGACATCGTCGCTGAAGTAGAAGGCCCGGTATTTGGAGCCGTTCTCGAACTCGAACTCTTCCATCTCCGCCATATCGAGCGCTCGCGGCTTATTCACCGAAAAGAAGTAGTTGCCGAAAACCTCCGCGCGGAATCTGAAGGGACGGAAATCGTACTCTTCGTCTCCACCGGCGGCGTTGGCGCCGGCAACGCGTCCCTGGTACTCCGCCGCGTGCCACAGCCAGGTCATGTGGCCACCTTCGTGCTCGGCCACGTCGCCGGCGGCGAAAATATCGGCGTCGCTCGTTCGAAGTTCTCGACTTACACGAATACCAGTCCCAGTCGCGATTCCGGCCTCGGCAGCGAGCTCCGTCCGCGGTCGCAGTCCCACCGCGAGAATAATGAGGTCGAAGCTGCCGGAGTTTCGGATCATGGAGACGTTGTATCCCCCCTTCTTGCGACGTTCAAAGGAGAGAATCTCCTCCTGAAAGTGGAGACGAACGCCCGCATCCGAGAGAAGTGATTCGAGCATTTCCGCCGCGCGCAAATTCAGCTGCCTGGGCATGAGCTGCGGCGTCGCGCCGACGAGCGTGATTTTTTTCCCCAGGCGGTGCAACTCCCACGCGATTTCCACGCTGAGAACCCCCATCCCCGAGATGAGGACTTTTTTCGCCTTGCGGGCCGCTTTCATGATGCGTTCGGCGTCGCGTGCGCTGTGGAGGACGAAGAAGGAACCGGTCTCGCCCGCCGGAATGGTACCCGGGAACACCGGCGCCCCGCCGGTTGCAAGGAGGAGCTTCTCGTAGCCGTGGCGACTACCGTCGGCGGTCTCCACCTCGTGGGCCTGCGGATGGATGGCGACGATCTTTTGCTTCGTTTGGAGCTCGATTCGCCGCTCCTCGTACCATTCGGGGGGATAAATGGCGAGCTCGTCGGGCTCGAACCCATCCGCCAGGCGCTTGGAAAGCTTCGTTCGCCGATACGGCGCCCGGTCTTCCTCGGTAAAGATGATAATCGACCCGTGCTCGTCCCGCTCGCGAAAGGCCTCCGAGGCGGACACCGCCGCGATTCCACTGCCCACTATCACAAGATCGTGTTTATCTGCCATCGACGTGTACTCCGCAACTTGCTGAATAGCGCAACGTCGGATATACTACCTGAGTAAAGCATAATTCTCAACATTGTTCTTGTGAAAGGATCTCCCCATGGCAGACCTCACGACGTCCTATCTCGGGCTCGAATTACAGAACCCCGTCGTGGTTTCGAGTAGTGGAATAACCCGAAATGTCGAAGGTGTGTTGCGCTGTGCCGAGGCAGGCGCCGGCGCCATCGTCCTGAAATCGCTCTTCGAGGAGCAGATCGAGTCCGAGGCCGAGGCGGAGCAGGAGGCAACGGAAGTGTCGATGCACCCGGAGGCCGATGACTACATCCGCCAGATGGGAAAGCACCTCGGCCCCGATGATTACCTCGCGCTCGTCGAGCAGGCCAAAAAGAAGACCGACGTGCCTATCATCGCCAGCCTCAACTCGCGCACGACGAAGTGGTGGGGAAACTACGCCAGGCAACTGGAACAAGCCGGCGCCGATGCCATCGAGCTGAATATGTCGATCATGCCTCGTCGCTTCGAAGAAGACGCGAACCAGGTGGAACGGCGGTACGTGAACATCGTCGACAAGGTTCGCCGCCAGACCTCCGTACCCCTCGCCGCGAAGATCGGGCCATTTTTCACCGCCCTTCCCCATTTCACGACGGCGCTGCGAAAAGCGGGCGTGCAGGCTCTCGTTCTATTTAACCGTTTCTATCAGCTCGATATCAACGTCCAGACCAAGAAGCTTGCCCCCGGCTACATGTTCAGCACTCCGCAGGAGGTCTACCTTCCGCTGCGCTGGATATCGATTCTGCATCCGGAGGTCGGCTGCGACATCTCGGCCTCCACAGGCGTGCACACCGGCGCCGAGGCCGTCAAGCTAATTCTAGCCGGCGCGCAGACCGTGCAGGTCTGCTCGACCCTCTACAAGAACGGCATCGACCGCATCGCCACGATCCGAGCAGATATCGAGGGCTGGATGACCGAGGGCGGATACGCAAACATAGACGAGTTCCGCGGCATGCTCAGCCAGTCTCAGAGCGGAAGCCCGGAGGCCTACGAGCGCCTTCAGTACATAAAGGCACTCACCGGGGTTTCCTGATATCGATGTTTGCCGCCGCCCTTTCCCCGCGCCCGGCGCTTAGGAGAGAAGTCGCTGCGCAAAGAGCATGACAGCGTGCCACAACCGCTTGAAGAATCCTGCCCGGTCGACCCCGGCGCCGGTCAAAAGCTCCACACGGGCAAGCTCGTCATCGCCAAGCCGGTAGGACACCGTTCCGACGGGCCGGCCGGTTTCCACGGGCGCCGTAATCTCGCTCGTCGTGTTTACCGACACCGTCACGCTTTCCGCGCGGCCCCGGGGCACGAGAACGGCGGAGGGTGCCGCGCCGGCAACCACCGGAACCTCATTATCCTTGCCTTTCCACACGCGAAGTGACGGCTGCTGCGGCACAGTCGGCTCCAGCCGCCGGAACTTATCGAAACCGTAATCGAGAAGCGCGGCCGCGTCCACCGCCCGTAGGCGAGCGCCCTCGGCCACGCTTGCCGCGCGCACCCCGAGTACGACCGCAATCAGTCGCCGTCCGTCACGCTCGGCGGTAACCGCGAGGTTGTAGCCGGAGGCATCGATATACCCCGTCTTGAGTCCGTCAACGCCCGCGTATTCGAATAAGAGGGTGTTGCGGTTCTCCTGCCGCACCGAGCCCCCGATCATCACGGAGTCGAAGTTAGATTCTGTGGGATAGATGATCCTGCGCTTGGAGTAGAAGTCGTCGAGCGAGTCGGGCCAGCGGATCAGGTGGCGGCGGACAAAGTCCGCGTACTCCCGCGCGGTGATTCTATTACGCGGCGAAAGACCGGCGGGATCGCTGAAGTGCATGACCTCGTACCCGAGTCGTTGCGCCTCGATGTTCATCATCTCTACGAACGCGGGAACCGACCCCGCAACCTCGAGCGATACCGCTACCGCGGCGTCGTTTCCGGATGCCACCACAAGCCCCTCGAGGAGCTCGGCATAGCTGACGCGCTGTCCGGGACCGAGAAACATCAGAGAGGAGCCCGGCGGCATGTTTCTTGCCCAGGCCGCCCGCGGCACCTCGAACGTCTCACCGAGAGAGATTACCCCGTCGCGGGCAAGCTCCAGCACGAGGTGGATGGTCATGATCTTCGTGAGTGAGGCCGGGGGTATCACGGTGTCGGCCGTCTTTTCGTAGAGGACCGTACCAGTCTCGTGGTCGATGAGAATGGCGGCCTGCGCCGACACCGGGGGCTGAGGGATATCGCTGTTGGCGATCCACTCCGGTAGGCGCGGCAGGTCTCGCGCGCCGAGGGAGGTAAGCACAAAAAAGAGCAGCACGGTCAGCGCCGCCCGCATTGCCGCTGCGACTCGCACAGTAGGGCTCCTCGCTTATCTTCGTCACTTTGATTCGATTCAGCTGAGCATACTCAATTGCCGTCGCCGCGGCAAACCGTCTCACCCGGGCAGGCGCCCCGGCGGCGCTCGAGACGGGGCACCCGCCATCCGGTGTGCCGACCTCCGCTCGGTGCGCCGCCCCCTTTCGCAAAATCTAGTGACAGGTAAAATGAGCCCCCCATGGAGGATCATATGTCGAACGAACAACGACCCGCCCTTGCGCAATCCATATATGCGGCCCTTTTCACCGGCCTGATTACCGTGGGAGCCTACATCGCGGTGCCCCTGCCGGTGAGTCCCGTGCCGATCGTCTTACAGAACTTTTTTGTGCTCCTCGCCGGGCTGCTGCTGCCACTGCGATGGGCTGTTGCATCGGTTGCCCTCTATCTCGGACTCGGGGCGGTCGGGCTTCCCGTGTTCTCGGCTGCTCGAGGCGGCCTTGCCCACTTTGTGGGGCCGACCGGCGGCTATCTGGTGGGATTTCTGCCTGCCGTGGCGGTCTGCGCGCTTATCGCTGCACCTGATAGGGCCGCCGGCGCCGGCAGCGCTAGCCGGCCGGTCCGCGACACGGTCGCTACGGTCGCGGCGACCGCAATCATCTACGCGCTCGGAACGCCCTGGCTGGCCCAGGTCATGGACCTCGCCCCGGGAGCAGCGGTGGGAGCGGGCATTCTGCCCTTCCTCCCCGGCGATGCGCTCAAAATCGCGGCCGCGGTCGCTGTCGCACAGGTTGCGCGCCCCCTGCTTCGTCCGGGGGCAGGCGTATCGGGGAAAGGGGCCCAGTGAGCAGGGTCACGGCGGCAGACATCACCGTGCGCGCCGCGGACGGCAGGACGCTTATAGACCGCCTCAACCTCTCGCTTTCAGCGGGGCAGCTCTGCATCCTTGCCGGGCGAAACGGCGCGGGCAAGACGCTTCTTGCACGCTGCCTTGCGGGAATCGTATTGCCGGACGAAGGCTCGATCCGCCATGAGGGAGCTTCCCCGGCGCTGGTATTTCAGGATACCCGAAGTCAGGTGCTCGGCCAGACCGTCTCGGACGACGTGGCCCTGGGGCCCCGGAGCGCGGGTCTCTCCCACGACGACATCGAGCAGCGCGTGGCGGAAGCGCTCGACCGGACCGGCCTCAGCGAGATGCGCCGACGCGACCCCTTCACGCTCTCCGGGGGAGAACAACGACGTCTCTCGATTGCCGCGATGCTTGCCATGCGACCCACCCTGCTCATCCTCGATGAACCGTTCTCGAGCCTCGACTTCGAGGGCGTGAAGAGCGTTCTTTCGGTCCTCCTCGAGCTCCACGGAGAGGGCTGCGGCATCTCGGTCATCACCCACGACCTCGGAAAGCTTGCGGCTCACGCCGATCGGCTTGTGCTGCTCGACGGCGGGCGTGTACAGGCAGACGGCCCTCCCGCAGCGGTGCTACCTGGCGCGCCGGCATGCGGGCTTCGGTTGCCCCCCGGGCCGGTGGGGGAGATGACATGGCTACGATAGGCGGGTTCTCCTACGCGCACCGCGACACCCCGGTGCACGCCCTCGACCCTCGCGTAAAGCTCCTCGCGCTGGCCACCTTCTCCATCGCGGCCGTCGCCGTTGTCCCCTGGGACGCGCGGGCGGTGCTCGCGGCAGGACTCCTTGCCGCCTACGCAGCCGCACGCGCCCGTCCGCTGAGAGCCCTCCTCGCAGCGCGCCTGTTTCTCCTCCTCGCCCTCGCAGTGGTCGCCGGCCACAGCTTCGACGGCGGGCGCTTCACAACCGCCGGCGCGCTCGCAGGCGCCCAGGTTGCGGCCGGCTTTCTCCTCGTTGTGCTCGCCGCGGAGCTCACCCTGCAGACGACGCCGGCTGGCCGCGTGGCCGATGTGTTTCACTGGCTGCTTCGGCCGATCCCCGGGGTAAACGCGGGCCGCGTTGCCCTCATGGCGGGCCTCGCGCTGCGGCACGTGGTGGTCCTCGGCGACCTCTACCGCAGAGTCTCCGAGGCAATGGCGGTGCGCGGAATCCGGCTTCGGCGCGCGCCGTTGCGCGGGATCCGCATCCTCGCTGTATCCCTCATTCGCGAGACCGTCCTCGAGGCCGAACAGACCACCGATGCCCTCATTGCCCGCGGCTATTCCGACGACAGAACGCCGCCGGCCTTTGCGGCAGGCCGCGGCGACGCCATTGCTATTGTGCTGGTGGCCGCCATTATCGTGGGCGCCTCTGCAGCCGCGCTCCTGCCCGGTCTATGATCTCAGACGGGATGCCGTGGCCACCGTCAAACTGCAGGAACTCCCCCTCCCCGCCCGCATCCTCGAGGACGGCAAGAAGCTGCCGCGCACCGTCAAACGGTAAAATAGGATCGGCGGTGCCGTGGGACTGGAGAAACTCGAACGGCGGTAGTCGCGAAAGCGCGGCACGCCACCGCTCGGCCGCGATGACCGCACCCGAGAAAAGAAGCAGGTCGGCCGGCCGACGCCCGGCCTGCACGACGGCCTCCATTGCTACCATCGCCCCCTGGCTGAATCCCCCGAGCACGACGGCCTCGAAATCCACCCCGAGGTAATCGATGAGCTCGAGCACCGCCGCGCCGGCCTGCCGGAGCCCCTCGGGGTCCATCCCTTCGAGGCGGTCGAAATAGCTTCCCTCGAGGGCGGCTGCGATTTCGCCCTCGTTGCGCGGAAACCAGGCGCTGCCGAGGGCTGCTCCACCGTAGCGGATGCGATAAGGGGCCCGGGGGAAACACCAGTAGTAGCGCCCGGCGGCGTCCATCTCGGCGGCGAGTGGGTAGAGATCGGATGAATCGGCGCCGAAGCCGTGGAGGATCACGACCGTCTCGGCGCCGCCGCTGCGGGTTTGGTAATCGAGCATAGCGTCATCCTGCAACAAGCGCGTGGAGATCGCAAGGGTAGCTCGGCGCTACCCGTCCCCTCTCGCTCCACGCCCCCGTCGACGCCCGTTCCCCGCGGCGCGAAAAAAAATCGGGCTATTGCCCTTGCGTTCTGAACCGACACTGTATATAGTGTGGTACACACGTATAAACGGGGCGAGAGCCACACTGGGAGGGCACCATATGCAGTGTCCGCGCTGCAAGCAGCTCGAAGACAAGGTGATAGAGTCACGCTCGCTTGCAAACGGGCGCAGTATTCGCCGTCGTCGCGAGTGTTTGAGCTGCGGCTACCGATTCACCTCCTACGAACGCATCGAGGAGAAGCCGCTCATGGTGATCAAGAAGAGCACCGGTCGGCGCGAGCCGTTCGATCGGGGCAAGATCGAAACGGGCATTCAGCAGGCGGTGCGCAAGCGACCGGTCTCGCAGATGGACATCGAGAACACGCTCGATGAGCTCGAGGAAAACGTGATGATGATTGGGCGAACCTCGCACGAGATCAGCTCCTCGGAAATCGGAAAGATGGTACTGGATCGCCTCTACCATCTCGATCGGGTTGCCTACGTGCGGTTTGCAAGCGTCTATCGCAATTTCGAGAACGTCGAAGAGTTCATCCGGGAGATCGAAACGCTCTCCGGCCTCAACGCCCCCGAGGAGACAGAGCAATGAGTACCACAATGAACTGGAGGCAGTTCCTGGAAGAGCACCACGAGCACCCCAATCCCGTGCGAAACGTCGTCAAACGTGACGGAAGGGTTGAACGCTACGAGCGAGAGAAGATCGAGACGGCCGTCGCGCGGGCGTTCGAGGCTGAGGGACTCGTCGGCGAGGCAGCCCTCGCCCGGGTGAAGGCGGTCGTCGTGGCGGTAGAGAACAAGCTCGCCGCGTTCATGCAGAAGCGGCATCCCAACTCCGCGCCCGCGATCGAAGAGATACAGGATCTCGTCGAAACGGCCCTCGTGGAAGCAAACGAGGCTCGCGTAGCAAAGGCCTACATCATCTACCGCGCACGACACGAGGCCATTCGCGACACGCAGAAGCTGATGCTCGACATCAACACGACGATGGACGGCTACCTCTCGCAGTCCGACTGGCGCGTCAACGAGAATGCCAACGTCAACTTCAGCCTCGGCGGCCTGATTCTGCATAATTCCGGCACGATCACCGCCAACTACTGGTTAAAGAACATCTACCCCGAGGATGTGGCGCATGCCCATCAGAGGGCCGACTTCCACATCCACGACCTGTCGATGTTCTCCGGCTACTGCGCGGGGTGGAGCCTTAGGCAACTCATCGAGGAAGGCCTCGGGGGCGTTCCCGACAAGATCACCTCCAAGCCCGCGAAGCACCTCAACACGCTGATTCAGCAGATGGTGAACTTTCTCGGCATCATGCAGAACGAGTGGGCCGGGGCCCAGGCCTTTTCCAGCGTCGACACCTACCTCGCTCCCTTCGTCAAGGTCGACGGCCTCGGTCTCGAAGAGGTAAAACAGGCGCTTCAGAGCTTCGTCTTCGGGGTGAACACCCCCTCGAGATGGGGAAGCCAGGCGCCGTTTACGAACATCACCATGGACTGGAACGTGCCACAGGATCTGGCCGACAAGCCGGCGCTGGTTGCCGGGAAGGAGCAGGAGTTCACCTACGGCGACTGCCAGCCCGAGATGGACATGATAAACGAGGCTTTCATCCGGCTGATGATCGCCGGCGATGCCAACGGGCGCGGCTTCCAGTACCCCATCCCCACCTACAACATCACAAAAGACTTCAACTGGGATTCGCCCAACGCGCAGCTCCTGTTCGAGATGACGGCGAAGTACGGCACGCCCTACTTCCAGAACTTCATAAACTCGGAGCTCGATCCGAGTGATGTGCGCTCGATGTGCTGTCGCCTGCAGCTCGACAAGCGCGAGCTCAGAAAGCGTGGCGGGGGCCTCTTTGGCTCCGATGAGTTCACCGGCTCCATCGGCGTGGTCACCATCAACCTGCCGCGCATTGGGTATCTTGCCTCCGACCGGCAGGACTTCTTCACGAGGCTCAATCACCTCATGGATCTCGCGGCAAACTCCCTCACGGTCAAGCGCAAGGTGATAACCCGCTTGCTCGATGCCGGACTCTTCCCCTACAGTGCCCGCTACCTGCGGCACCTCGACAATCACTTTTCGACGATCGGGCTGGTCGGCATGAACGAGATGCTGCTGAACTTCATGGGTGTCGACCTCGTTGATGAAGAGGGCCGAGCCTTCGCCGTGGAAGTCCTCGAGCACATGAGAGACCGGCTCGCCGACTATCAGGAGCAGACCGGAGACCTCTTCAATCTCGAGGCCACACCGGCGGAGAGTACTTCCTACCGCCTGGCAAAGCACGACCGGCACTACTACCCCGACATCCGCACCTCCGGAGAGGCAGAGCCGTTCTACACCAACTCTTCCCAGCTTCCGGTCGACTTCACCGATGATGTATTCGAGGCTCTCGACATGCAGGATGAGCTGCAGACCAAGTACACCGGCGGCACCGTCTTCCACGCTTTCCTCTCTGAGGCGGTAGAGGATTGGAACTCGGCGTCCAAGCTGGTGAAGGGCATCGCCGAGAACTACCATCTGCCCTATTTTACGATTTCACCGACTTTTTCGGTTTGTCCTATACACGGCTACCTCGCCGGGGAACACTACACGTGTCCGAGGTGCGAGGAGGAGCAGCGCAGTGAGCTGCAGCAGAAAATCATGGAGCTCGAAGCAGAGCGTGAACAAATGGGAGGGAACAGGTAATGGAAGAGCAAACAAGAGACGTGGAGAGCATCGACAGGGAGATCGAGACGCTGAGGGCCCGCCTCGCAAACGTGCAGGGCACACCGACGGAGATCTATACCCGTATCGTGGGCTACTACCGCAGCCTCACCAACTGGAACAAGGGCAAGCGCGAGGAGTACCTGCACCGCCGAACCTTTGCTCCCGCGGCCGAGACCCAGCCTTCGGAGACGCGGACCGCCGAAGCGCCGACTGACGAGGCCGAGCCGCAGTACGAGTCCCGCAGAAGCATGGCGGCGGCCGAGTACCCCTCGGTAGCCGCGCAGAACAGGGCCGCCGGCGACAGTGAGGTCGTCTCGAGCTACGCCTACTTCTTCCGAAAGACCTGTCCGAATTGTCCGCCGGTGCGAAGCCTACTCGAAGCCACCGAGCTCGGCGGGGATCACTTCGATGTCGACACCGACGAGGGTTTCTCCAAGGCGGCCGAAATGCAGATCCTGGCGACTCCGACGGTCGTCTTCTTCGACGGCAACGGGGAGCAGGTCGGACGCGCAAACGCGCCCAAGGACGCTCAGAGGTTCCTTGCCTTCGCGGAGTGAGGCCGTGGCTCTTGATAGACTCGGGCTCATGAAGTCGACCCTGCTCGACTATCCGGGAGAGATAGCGGCGACGTTGTTCACCAACGGTTGCAACCTCTCCTGCCCGTACTGTCACAACCCGGAGCTCGTTTCCGGCCCGACGCCGTACGACTTTCTCACGCGTGAACAGGTGATGGCTTACCTCCTGCGCCGTCGGGGTGTTCTCGGCGGCGTGTGCATTACCGGCGGCGAGCCGACGCTGCACGCCGATCTGCCCGAGCTCATATCCGAGATTCACGACCTCGGGCTCAAGGTGAAGGTCGACACGAACGGCACTCTGCCCGAGCGTATCGCGGAGCTCGATGCCGAGTATTTCGCCATGGACCTGAAAGCATCTCCCGCGCACTACGATCGTGTCGGCATGCCCGATGCAGGCGATCGCCTGCGGCGGTCGATGGACATTATCCGCGCAAGCGGCGCGGTGTACGAGTTTCGCACCACGGTCGTGCCGGGAATCGTGTTTGATGAAGATGTTGATGAGATCTGTGCGGAGCTCGAGCCCGGCGACACCTACACGCTCACGCAGTACCGACCGCTTCTCACCCTCGACCCCGCCTTCGAGTCGGTTGGGCCCTACCCGATCGAGAAGCTCGAGGCAATGCGGGATCGATGTGCCGCTCGCGGCGTCGACGTGCGCGTGCGTGCGGGGAAATAGTGGCGAAGGGATTCGAACCCCTGACCTAGCGGATATGAGCCGCTTGCTCTACCGACTGAGCTACGCCACCGCGATGGATTCCCCGTAAGGTAGCAAGGGGACCGGGGTGTGTCAAGAGCCACGATGTGTCGGGGGTGTGTCGCGAAAGAGCGGCACCGGAGACAAACCGGCCGTCACAGAAGGTTGTGACTTTTCGCCGCATCCATCAGCCGGCGGTTCCAGTAGTTTTTGTACAGAAAATCCGTCTTCTGCCCATACTGGTCGATACGTCCGGTCCGCTCGCGGAGGTGCTTTACGGACTTTCCGAGGACGGTCAGAGGATCGTCGAGGCGGTCCGGGCCGGATCCCGAGAGTATCACACTGTAGAAGTAGAAGTAGATGCGACGGTAGGGATCTATGGGCGAGATTTGTTGCCGGCGTGTTAGATTATGCGCTTCGGCCATTGCCGCCTCGAGACGCCCCGCATGCGCCATCACATACGTGCGAAAGGCATGGGTGAGGTTGCGCAGTACCGTGTCGCCGCGTTCGCGGCCGATCGCCAGATCCTCCACCGCCGCGAATCCACCTGACCAGTTGAAACCCTCGCCGCCATTCGGGATTCCCTGGCTGTCATGCTCGAGAGCCTCCTCGAGCGTAGATAGCGCCTGCTGCATGAGCTCATCCCGGTAACTTGCCTCAGCGCGAAAGAGCAGCACCTCTGCGTCCGGCTCGTACGAGTCGAGAACGACCCGCGCGTGGCTCGTCCATCCGAGGTACACCTCGCATCGCGCGGCCCATAGATGGAAAACCCTAAAGGCGCGTGGCTCGCCGAGAACCCGCGCGGAGGCCATACCCGCCTGAAAGGCCGACGAGGCCTCTGCGTAGCGACCAAGCTCGAATAGCGCACGTGCCTCAAGCAGTCCGGCGTACAGCAGCCACCCGTGCAGTCCCGCGGGTCCCATCACCTCCCGGTGATGCTGCACGGCCTCGAGTACGCGGGTGTACTTTCCCTCGAGGAAGAGGCAGATGGTAACCAGCAGCTCCGCCCGGAAAAGGGTGTGAACTGTGACCGTCGCTGCACCCTGAACGAGTAGAAAGTAGTCTCGGGCCTCGGAGAGCTGCTCGCGACCCAGGAGCACCAGACCGAACTCGAGCTGGGCACGCGCCAGGGAGTCTCCCTGCCCCGCCTCCTGAAAGGCCATGACAGCCCGCTTGACCAGGCGAAGTGCTTCGGCGAGCCGCCCCCTCATCAGCATGAGTCGGCCTTCCTGCAGCGCCACCTCTCCGGTGAGCTCCGGGCTCCCGCCGGTGTCGGGCGGACGCGACACCATGCGCTCCGCCTCATTGAGATCTTCCTGCAGCAGAAACCTGCGAAGCCTTGCCACGTAGCGGTACACGTCGGTTATGCGCCTGTGCTGAACGTGATCGCCGACCGAGTCTTCGAGTATGTCATCGCGCTCGAGCTCGGCTGCTCGCTCGACGTTTCCTGCATCCAACTCCCGTCCGAGAAGCTGCCACATCGCCACGAGCGCCTCGCGACGCCGCCCCGCCCGCTCGAGAACCGCGGCCAGAACTATGTCGGGCACAACGGCGCATGCGGCGATCGACCGCCACACCCAGTCGGCGAGTTCGCCGCGCAGATCGTTTGCCCGATCACCGAGCATCGAGGTTACCTCGGAGATGAACGCGGATGAGCTCGGCAGGCCGGCATGCTCATTGCGCAGGAAACCCCGCCGCAACAGGTCCGCGCTGATTTCCGATAGGCGCACTCGCTCCGCCCCCAAGTCACCGAGGATGCGGAACAGCCCGCCCCTCTCGAGCAGGCCCTCGGTCTCGCCGGTGAGGAAGAGGAACTCCGCCTCATCGCGCGGGAGCCGTCTGAGAGCCTCATAGCCGTCGGCGTAGGTGCCGGCGCCCGCGCGAGGCTGTGCCGTCGAATCGAAGTCCCGAACCTCCTGCAGATTGGAGAAGTGATGATACACCGCAAGTGCCTTTCCGTCGGTTCGTGCCATGCCGGCCGCCAAGCGCAGGCGTCGTCGGGCGGGCTCGGAGAGGTAGTCGGTAGCTTTGTCGCTAAACTCCTCCGGGCTCAGACGCGGAAACTCATAGCGCGAGACCTCCCGCCCGAGGAGCTGGACCGGCAGGAGGTCCCGATCCGAAGTCAGCACCAGTATGGGCCGCAGCCCGGGCTCGAGGACGTTGATCGCACCGGTAAGGATGGTGACGGTTTCGCGGCGCAGGTGTTGGGCCGCCTCGACGATCATCCCCGGCACCGCCGGTTCGGAAAGGAGACGTCTCAGGCATGCGGTCAGGTAGAGGCTGTAAGCCGATTGCACCTGGGCGGTTTCGAGCCTGTGGTAGCTACCGGTGAATGGGCGGCGTTTGAGAAGACGGAGGAGGGCGAGCTTCTCTTCGTAGAGCGTCTGCTCGGCTTCGGTCAGATACGCGCCGGCGCGCTCGAGGTCGTCCTCGGCGACAGCGCGGATAAGGGCGTGATAGGGGTCGGCATCCTTCTCGAAACCGACGATTACCGGCCATAGGGCGCCGGTTGCAGGACTCTGCAGCGGTTCGACGGCAGCGCGAACGTTCTCCCGCATGCCCCGCAGCTCGTCCCCGTAGACTAGAAGGATTCCCGGGTCCTGCTCGCCGTTTATCCACGGGGCCATGCGCTCGCGCATTTCCTCGACGGCTTCGGGCATCCGAATGAACTCCGCGGCCGAGCCCAGGGGCTCGCGGTTGGAGTCACGCCGGTCCACCACGCGCGTAAAGCGGCCCTCCTCTGCTGTCGTAACGAATGCGCTAAGGGTCGCAAACGCGGGATCGGTAAGCCAGATCACTTCGTCTTCCGGGGTGGAGAGCACGAACTCGCGTAGTCGCTCGGCGACTTCGGTGTCGCGCTCCCCCCCGACGAGATCGATCACAACCGAATAGCCGGAGAGCTCGTCCGAGCTCTCTGCAAGGATTCGGCGCGTATCGAAAGCAGCATCGAGGACGGGGCCGTGGCGCTCATCCTCGAGAACGGGGAACCGAAAGAGAAAGAGCCCGGACTCATCACTCGCAGCCACCGCCCCGTGGCGATACGCCTGATCGGTGATACGAGCCACGAGGTCCGAGATAAGCTCAGGCTGCAGTCGGGTGAGTTGTCGGTAACTCCCGATTTCGAGCAACAGATAGTACATGGTCCGCCGATAACAGTATCGGCGGGCAGGGACGCGTCACTTAGCGGGCGCGCTACTCGTAGTGTTCGGCTTCCGGGTCGGCGTGATCGACGAGGCCGATACTGTCGATCTCTCCGCGGTACTCCGTCCCGTAGAGCCGATCGAAAAGTCGCTCCATCCCCCTGGTGCCGAGATCGGTAAACTGGACCCCGAAGTACATGCGCCCTGCATCCTTGTACTTCCGCATAATTCGGCCGCTTGCCGGGATCTCGTCCTCTTCGAGATGTATCACGAGGTCGATATCTTCGTAGAGGCTCATGGAGGGACCGTCGACCGGGTAGCTGAGCAGCACCCCCGATCCACTTACGTCGATTAGCTGTGCCTCATCGTACTCTTTCTGCACCGGTTGCTCGCGGAAGTAGCCGTTGGCCTTCAGCGAGTAGGCGAGGATCCGGCTGAGCTGCAACACGAACTCCACCGCCTCGGCGTCGAAGCGATTGACGTCGCGGCCGCTCTTGATCATGTAGAGGTAGCCCACCACGTACTCCTGATAGAGCACGGGGCAGTACAGCTCTTCCCAGATCTCCTGATCGTTGAGGCTCTTCACGACCTGGTTTATCGTGTCGAGCATTGTGAAGACCTCGCCCCCTGCGCGCTTCTCCACCTCGATTGCCTCTTCCTGGCTCAAGACACGGTCCCGTACGTCACGCCCAAGACTCTGGAAGCCGGACTGCGGGAACGGGAGAATCAGGATCTTACCGGAGCGCGCGATGATACGCTCCTGAAAGGTCTGTGGCTTGCGCTCGCGGAACATGACGATCTTATTGTCGCTCGAATGTTCGCCTGCCCTCTCTCGAAAGGTTCGCAGCAGCTCCGATATCTGGGTCGCGTCGAAGCCGGGATCGAACGTGGGCTCCTGCACCGCCTCGTAGTTTTCCGAGGCGGGATAACTGAGATCCACCCGCGTGCCTTCCACCATGAAGCTAACGCTGACCCCATCGGGGCTGAGAATGCGCTCGAAGCCACGGCTTAGATCCCGGTACACGACCTCGGGCTGACGCAGCACGAGGGCGTCCTTGCGGGAGTCAGTGATCTTCGTCTTAAAGGTGATTACCTGACCGCGAAAGCGCATGAAGGCGACCACCGACTCGGCGGGCTGCGCGCTGAGCCCCGACTCCCCCGCCGGGTGAAGCACGAGCTCATCCTCGGTCATTGACACGAGCACGTAGCCGTAGCGACGCGTCTCGTAGTGGAGCTCGATCGGCAGATGCTTCTCGATCGCGTTTTTGAGAATGAATTCTTTTTCAATGCGGCGAATTTCTCGAGACATGCGTCCCCGTGCCTACCTCAGAAGCTCAGAAGTGTGGGGCCCTCGGAGCCCGGTTCGAAGATCGGTCGTTCAACATCCTCGTCAATGCGAGTGAGATCCAAGAGGATGTCGGAAATATACCATGCCCCGTCGGATTCCGCCACGTAGATTTCGCCGCTCGTCCGCCCACTTTGCTTGCCGAAGGCGACCACCGGCACGCGGTAGGCGGTTTCCGAGAGGCGCACGAGGGCGCCGATGCGAACCTCCGCGGCAACGGCGGCGCGCTCCATCATGTATTCGAGCCGCTGCTCGAGGTCGGCGCGGACATCGGAGGCGAAAAGGGCACTCGGCATGCGGCCGGCGGCAAGCTCGCGAAAGAGCTCCTCCACCGCCCCCAGAGGGGGCGCCGGGCCGTCGAGGCGATCTTCGAGCTGTCCGATAACAACGTCCTCGGGGATCCGGCGGATCACGCCTTGCGTCGTGCCCCGCGGTACTCCGCCGCCGGGGCCGGGGGCGGCGCCCGGATCAGCGCCGGTGTCCGTGTCGGGGTTCGGCTCGGGCGCGGGGATCCGCGACTCACCCTGCAGCTCCGTTCCCTCCACCGCGGTAGCCGTCGACGTCTCGGACTCGTCGCGGGCACAGGAGGTCGGAGCAAGCACGAGGACAGGGAGCACCAGGACAGAGAGCACGAGGAGCGGCGGCTTCATGGTACCCCTACGGTAGCAGAAGCCATACCCACCGTCAATTTACCTCCTGAGCCGATGTGCGCTAAGATGCAGGCGCCCATGGATACGCACGATGCCATCTCGAGACATCTCGATCTCGACTATACCCATCCCGTTCGCGACCCCATCTGGAAAAACATCCATCTCTCCGATCCCATGCTCAAGCTCATCGATACCGCGCCCTACCGCCAGCTCTCGCGCATCAAACAGCTCGGGCCGGCATATCTCGTCTATCCGGGGGCGACCCACACCCGGCTCGGCCACAGCCTCGGCGTCTTTCACCTCGCCAAACGCATCATAAAGACTCTCGTGAGCATATCGCCCGACAGTATTCTCAGCGTCGACGGCGTGAAGGCCTTTCTCACCGCCGCCCTGCTCCATGATCTCGGCCACTTCCCCTATACGCACAGCTTCAAGGAGCTGCCGTTAACAGAGCACGAGTCTCTCACCGGCGAGCTCGTCCTCCAAGCACCCATTCGGGAGATCCTCCGCGACGACATGCGCGTGGATCCGCATCTGGTCTCGGCGGTGGTGGATGAGAGCGCCGACTATACCGGGGACCCCCAGCTTGCCTTCTTCCGAAACGTTCTCTCCGGTGCTCTCGACCCCGACAAGCTCGACTACCTCAACCGCGACGCCTATTTCTGCGGCGTGCCCTATGGCGAGCAGGACATTGACTTCGCCCTCAGCCGCATCTTTCCCGTATGGGATGAGGGCATCGGCCTCGATGCAACCGGCATCTCGGCGGTGGAAAACATCCTGTTTTCGAAGTACCTCATGTACCGCGCGGTGTACTGGCATCGAACGGTTCGCGTCGCAACGGCAATGATAAAAAAGGCCGTATACCTCGCCCTCCGCGAAGAGGTGATCGCGCCGTCGGAACTCTACGGCCTCGACGACGAGCTGTTCTTCCTGACCTTCGATCGCGCCCAGTTCGATGCCTTCGACCTCATCGAGCGCGTGTACGACCGGCAGCTCTACCGCCCCGTTTTCGAAACGCCCTTTGACGGCAGCAACCCGCGCCACCGTGACCTCGAAAGCCTCGACACCCGCGCGGCGCTCGAGGAGCGCATTGCCGAACGGCTTGCCGCACGCTCCCGGGGCCGCTTCGGACCGGAGTCGGTCATCGTGGACGTTCCCGAACGCATCTCCTTCGAGGTCTCGATTCCGGTCCGCGACGGTGAGCAGGTGATACCCTATCCGCAGTCGGACACCGTGTTTACGCCCCAGGTCGTCGCCGACTTCACCGCGACCTTGCGAAAGATTCGCCTCATCGTTCACCCGGATCTCACTTCCCACGTGCACGATGCCGCCGAGCTTCTCGAGTTGTGAGCTTGTGAGATGCTCGAGATGGCGCCGTGATTGATCCCCCGCCTCTTTTGCCTTACACTACCCCTACCGGTCTCTGCAGAGATGGGAGCTTTGCATGAAATACTCCAAGCTGATGAAAGAGCGGATTCGCCGCACCGCAATTCTCTTCAAGGAGCTCGGATATGAGATCCTCGACGGAGAGTTACTCGAAGACACCTATACCGCCGGGTTCGAGAGCGATGACGGCTTTCAGGCCGGCGTGTTCATCGATCGTGAAAGCAAGTTTCTCGAGCTTGCATTTACCTTTTCATTCTCGCCCGAGCTCTCAACCTTCATTCAGCGAAGGGTGGATGAGATGCTGCGGATCTGCTACGAGTACGGCTGCTATGTCAGCATCGAACCGTCGCCGGCGGAGATTTCATTCTCGCTATTCTCAAAAGTGTACTACGCGGGCCTGAACTACTTTTCCCTCAAAGAGACGGTGCGCGATTTCCGCGAAGCGGTGGATGCGCTTCACGAGTTGCTCGATGTGCAGGCCGAAGTGGACCGGGGGGCCTCAAATGGAGATACATAACCTGATGGAAGACGAGGTCTTCCGCCGGGTGAACGAAATCTGTGAGGAGGAGGAGGCTCGCGGCAACACCACGTATTGTACGACGTATGCCTGCCGTCTCGATGCGGTGTGCTACGTCCTCAATCGCCTACCTCCGCGCTACGTAACCTCCGGGCGCGGCCTTGCGCACGTGGAGCAGGACATAAGCTCCGATACGCAGCTCGCCGTGGACCTCACAAAGCTCGCCCAGGAGGCGCTCAAGCGCATTTCTTCTGTCAGACGATCATACTACGACGAGGATGCATCCGAGCCCGACGTTAAGGGCCCCTGTTTCAACTTTCCCGCCATCACCGGCCGGGTGTTGAACGGCGTGAGCTTCGAGCCTGTTGAAGGAGCCGCGGTTCGCCTTATGCGCGACGGACAGCCGGTTACGATGTACGACTCGCGCTGGCAGAACCCCTACACCCTCGCCGCTCACACCTACGGCACCTACTCGTTTTGGCCGCGTCCACTCCCGGCTCAGCGTGCCGATGAAACCGCCGCGTTCGAGCTGCAGATCTCGGTGACAGCCGACGGTTTCGAGACGCTCGACCACTTTTTGTCTCTGGAGCTCACCGCCGAAGATTCGCCGGCGGGGGCGATGCGCATGGGAGGGGACTTCCACCTTCCCGATCTCTACCTTTTTCCCGGGTAGGCGTTTCCCGGGTGGCGGGCGCGGGGGCCATGGGCGCAGCGGATGCACGAGGGGCCTTGCGCGCAGCGGATTTAGAAAATCTCTGAGATGATCTTCACGTCCTGTACCCGCCCGGGAGCGTTATCCTCGATGAACGCGAGCACCTTGTTCATGACCGTTTCGCCGTGACGACGGGAATTGGAGATTACCGCACCACCTATTTGGGAGAAGGCAAGACTGTCATGCAGGTCGACCTCGGCCGCGGTGATGCGATAGCGGGCAATGAGCTTCTCCTTGAGCGACTTCACGATGCGACGCTTTTCCTTGATGGAGGTCACATCCGGCAGCTCCAGGATGACCTGTATCATTGAGACGACCATAGGTGGGGTAGTTGCCTACTCGCTTTCGTCCTCGTCGATCATCCGTTGCACGTCGTCCACCGAGAGATCCACGAGACCGCCTCCGTCGTTATCCCCCCCGCTACTCTCGCCGCCCACCGGGCGGTCCTTCATCGGAAGGTACACGGAGTTATAGAGCGCGGCGAGCCTGAAGATGTCGTCGCCGCTGTAGCGCTCGGGGATGCGCACCTCGAGGTTATGACCCCGCTCGGAGAATCCTCTCTCCATCACGTGGATGGGATCGGTGACCGTCCGCGCGAAATGCGGGCTGTAGGCCAGTAACACGAAACCAACAAGGATGACGACCATCGCGAGATATGCGATGTTCTGCCGCGACTGTTCCGCGTTGAGGGGGCGAGCGTCGAAGAAAACACCGACACTGCCGGATCGGAGGTAACCATAATCGCCGGGACCGAAATGCGTGTCGTAAAAGGCGTTCTCGTAGCGCGTGTAGCGGGGGCTGCCGTTCTCTGTTACCACGAGTATGGACGGCTGGGAGGCAACGTAGTCACGTAGCAGCTCCGACTGAGCGGGATCGGCCAGGTTTCGTGAATCTATGAATGAGGCGGTGCGAATGCTCTGCGTCCGCTCCTCGGCCTCCAGGCTCGGCATGTTTGCTGCCGAGGCGACCCCGGCGTAGGCAATGACTGAGAGCACGATGACGGAGACACTCAGCGTGGTGATGTTCGCCATGTGGCGATGCGCCATAGGCGATTCGGTGTTTCTCAGCGCACTGAAAATCTTCAGCACGCGGAGGAGGCGCAGAACGCGGGCAATGCGGATGACCTTCCCCACTCGCAGCGCCCCCATCATGCCGCCCATGCCGACGACATTGGCGCCGCCGGCCGCGATGGCAAGCATCGCCGGACCGGAGTTGAGAAGCAGCAGCGGGACGGCGGCTAGAAAGTCGATCCAGCCACGCTCACGCCAGAAGTATTTTCCGGCGGCTCGATCGAGAATCGCGTAGTAGAGGCGGACCAGGAACTCGATCGTAAAAAAGAGATCGAACGCGAAGCCGATGATGAGCAGCAGCCGGCGCGTGTGCCAGGCCCATCCCAGCACCATGGCCAGATCCTGCAGGAACGTATGGACGAGCACGAGGACGATGGCGACGAGTACGACGCCTTCCAATGTGTTCTTTATGCGGCTTCTCGAATCGATCATAGTAACTCCTACCATCCCATCTCGGCGGCAATGCTGTAGAGCTCCTCGAGCATCTTACCGTCGAAACCATAGAACTTGTGGTTGCGCCTTGCAATACTTAGCCAGCTCTTATCGGGCGTATTCGCCCCTCGATCGACTCGAATGTTCGCCCGATAGTTGCGCCCGCGGCTCGCAAGTATAGCCGCAAGCCGCGAGGTAGCCTCCACGAAGCGGTGCTCGTGGACGGACACATTGGCGTTTACCGCCGAGCGCACCGCCTGCTCGGGAAGCAGGCTAAGTGTCGTCTCCAGCTGCGATACCGCCCCTTCGGCGACTTGCGCCGGCACGAGCCCGCCGACAGTGTCCGCCTCACTCTGTGAGCTTGCCAGATGCACCGCCGGTTTGAGAAGGAGCGATGATTCCACCATGCTCCTCACCTCGTCCTTACTCATACGAAGGCGCTGCACTTTTGTAAGCTCGAAGTGGATATACGAGTTGCGCGTGTAGATGTGCTCGATGTACGGCGCGGTTAGACGAAAGTGTACTGCGGCGTAGGGACCGGTGAGAGCGCGCCGGGCGGCGGGTTGCTTGAGGAGCTCGACAAGCACCTCGTAGACCTGGTCTGAGATGTGGTCACGAGAGCTGTCGGAGCGACCGAGAGAGGTCACAAAGGAGAAGTCGATCTGATCGAAAACAATTCGTCTCAGGCCTGGAAGGACATCGTTGTCGACAATATGAAAGAGAGCCTTGTGCAGGAGCTCGACAATCTCCGCCCAGCCCATCCCCGGAAAGAAGCTCGGATGTGATAGGGTTGGGTGCAAGCGTGAGCTGTTCAGGTGGAGGAACTGCACTATCTGCTCCTCTTTCTGAAGCGGCGTAAGATCACGTAATGCGGGATCTTGGAGCAATCGTGTTATGAATGCCGAGCTTTTCTCCATTTCACTGCTCATCGTTCTTCATTTTCGGCCGGTGAAGAGCCCCGCATGACCGCTAATACTATACCCGGCGGCACGGTGGCGCCAATGCGCCGCTTCCTCACGGTCGTGCTCATTTTCGCAGTCGCGGCTGCCGGAGTGATCGCCCAGGACGACATCGACGACTATCCTGAGGCCGACGCCGAGCCGCCGTGGCTCGAGGACGCCGACGCCGCGGAGGGCGACGAGGAGGATAACGGCGGTGACGGGGAAGGTACCGAGGAGACCGAGCGCGCACCCACTGATCCCCTGGTCGATCCCGCCTCCCGCGACGCCATTTTCGATACCCAACTCGGGGACGCCGAGGTCGATCTCTTCATCGTCGGATCCTGGAATACCGGCATCGGCGGCACCCTCGGCTGGGCCTTTCACCCCAAGATTCCTCCCGAAAACAACCGCATCACCTTCCCCTACGACTTTCCCGGGATGGAGCCCGTGCCCTATTTCAACGCCGTGGACCTCACGCTCTCGCTGTGGCTCTACGAGCGCTACTACCTCGAGGCGACGTTTGTGGACGAGTTCGAGGTAAACTCCTTCATCCTCGGCTATCAGGGCCGCGATGACGAGTTCGTACAGTCGGCACGTCTCGGCTACGGGCTGCTCTCGATCTCGGAGTACCCCTACATCCCATTTGCCGAGGCGACCGAAAGCTCTCCCGGCGCCTCGGCGAGGTTCCAAACCGCGCGCAGCGAGCACGAGCTCCTCTTACGCTACGAGCCCTCGGCCGAGCAGCGGAAGATCTTCTACGGGATGAACGAGGCAAGCGAAAAGCGCATTGCGCCCTCCTCCTGGACCGGCGGGCGGTTTTTCGTACTCCCGGACGCGGATGTGGAAAACCTCACCCTCTACATCGAGGATGACGACGGCAACATCTCCGCGGCCGGCGGAACCTGGCGCGAGGCCGACCTCGACGCCGCGGCGGTGTACTCCG
>JAAAOR010000012.1 GCA_009908735.1 Spirochaetota bacterium
TTTCGACGGTGACGGTCATAGAGGTGCCCTCGCGAACCCTGCACATGTTGCCGTATCCGGCAGGTACCGATAGCGTGCGTAAGATGCTGCTGCCGAAGCCTGGGTTATAGGAATAGGTGCATCTCGAGAAGAGGAGGCATTCATGTTATTCATCAGAAACGGTCCGCGCTTCCTTTTTGTGCGAACTGACGCCCGCGGCGATCTTGAGCGTCACGCTGCGGAACGCTTTAGCGGCGTCCACTATTCCTTCAGCGACGCCCTGGCGCGCGCTCAGGAGAACACGACGATCTTGCTCTTCACGCGCCCGGGTATCACGAAAACGAGAGTCGCGGACGCCGAGTCGGTTATGCTCGCTCCGGTGGCCTCCTCGGTGTTTCTGGTATCCCTGTTCAACAATGGGCTGACCGACAGGGTGGACAGCGCGCATCTCGGCCCGGGAATGATCCTGCTACGCGTGGTAGGAGACGGAGCCCCGGCCCTCGAGGAGCTCGAGCGCCGCTACGCGGGCACTCGAGTCGACTTCGAAGGAGCGATTGAGGCCGGTGAGGCGGAGGACACCTTCGTGGGCCTCTCGAATCATCCGATCAACAGGGCCATCGACACGGGAGAGCTGCTGCAGCCCCAGATCCTCATCCATCGCCCGGCGCACGAGCTCCACGGCGAGCTGCGCAACCAGGGTGTACATTTTGTCACCCGGAGCCTGGATCGGAAGGAGTGGTACGAGGTGCGCATCAACATCTACGACGCCTCGGCGAAATACGAAGCGCACTATGAGCGGCTGGTGCTCACGCTCTCGGACCTAAACATCGGTATGATCCTCGGCGAGTCCTGGACGCGCGACCACGCCCTCGCGCTGTTCTCGGTGCTTGCCTACCAGGTGCGTCTCTTCACCCTGACCGAGCCCAACGACGTGAAGCGGATTCTCATGGGCCTGGAGGCCGACGACAACGGAAAGCGCTTCGTCGACATGGATCTCTACTACCGCAACCGAAAGATAGGCAAGTCCGACAAAGGCGTTCGAACACCAAAAACGGAGGGACGATTGGAGCTCAGGCGGAAGCTGCTTGCGCGTCTCACACCCGACGCCGTACGGGGTCTTCGCGAGCTCGAAGCGCAACTCTGCGCGGACTGAGCGCGTGGTGCCGGCCCTCAGCGGCGGTGCGCCGCCGCCTACGGTAGGCTACTCGCTCTCGGTTCTGAACGCGCCCACCCCTTTGTTAATGCGGTCTACGAGCTGCCCGAGCTCCTCCACAAGCTCGGAGACCCGCCGCATGGCTGTATTGACCTCGTCTATGCCCGTGGTGACCTCTCTGATTCCGCCGGCGCTCTCGGTTGCGATTGAGCGGATCTCGTTCTCGGAGTCCTGAATGCCGCGGATCTCGGTGTCCACCGCCGTTGCGCGATCCCGGATGTCGTTTGTGGTCGTCTGCAGCGAGGTCATCGCCGAAAGAATCTCCCTTCCGGCCTCTGAAAGCTCGGCGGTGCTGGATTCGATCTCGGAGAAGGTTTCCACGGTGTGCTCGGTCTCTTCGATGACCGTCCCAAACTCACGTTCAGCGCTAGTAACCGCGGCGCCTGTCTGCTGTATGCTTGCCACGACGTCTTTCACGGTGGCGGCGATACGGGCCGAGCTCTCTGAAGTGTTCTCAGCGAGTTTGCGGATTTCGTCGGCAACCACCGCGAATCCCTTGCCCGCTTCGCCGGCATGCGCCGCTTCGATAGCTGCGTTCATTGCAAGTAGATTGGTCTGCGCGGCGACGTCCTGGATGGCGTCGGCGGCCTCCCGAATCGAATCGACCTTCGCCGACACGCCCTCGGAGAACATCCGATTCGCATCGCGGAGTTGTGTCGAGGCCGCGCGCGAAGTCTCGGAAAGCTGCGTCGTTCGCCGGCGGCGATCGCTGGTGTTTGCTGCCACGCTCTCGAGGGAGCTCAGCATCTCGTTTACCGAGGCGGTAGATTCTTCGACCATGGCTGTCTGCTCGGTTATCTGATTTACCACTCCCTCGATGCTTGTGGTAATCGAGCCGACGGCGCCGGCGTTAGAATCGATGGTCTGCTCGAGGGTGGCGAAGCGGTCCCGCATGCTGGCGACGTTCGCGGCAATCTGCTCCATCGCGGAGGTTGTCTGCTCGGCGGCAACCGAGAGGTTATTGCCGACTTTTTCAGCCGACGCAGTTGAGCCCTTTATTCCCACGACAATGCTGTTAAGCTTCTCGGCGAACGCGTTGAATGCTCGTGCGAGGGTGCCGATTTCGTCGCTTCTGGCCGCAGGCAGCCTCCGGGTCAAATCCCCCGCTCCCTCGGAGATTTCGCTGAGCCCCGCCGCCGTTCGTCGAATCGGGACAGTAACACGCCGGCTGAGGAGAAACGTGATGGCCGCGAGGAAGACTACAAACACGGCGAGCGACGCCCCGGTTGTTCGAAGCAGGCTCATCGCGATACGAGAGGTGATCCGGTTCTCCGGGACCGCCACAGCAACCCGCCAGGGCAAGCCTGACACGGGGGCAGTGGCGATCAACAAATCGCCACCCTGATTTCGCGGGACGGTGAAGCCCCGTTCTTCGGACATCGTAAAGCGGCTTGTCATCTCGAGAGTCGGTTCCAGTCCGCTTGCCGAAAAGGCCGCGTCGAGGTACGGTACCTCTTCGTCGCCTTGAAGGTCGGGATGATACACTACCGCGCCGGAGCCCGTGTAGAGCCATATGTCGGTGCCATCCCCGTCGATCTGGTCGGCAACGTAGCCCCGTACCGCACGCAGCGACACATCTATGGCGAGCACGCCGAGTAACTCGTCGTCTTCGCTGCGAATGGGATAGCTCACCGTCATGGCCGTCGGGTCGAGGCCGTCCGTGCCGTCGGGGTTGAGGTAGGGATCAGTGACGTAGAAGCCGCTTGTCTGCACCGCCCCGTTGTAGTAGTCCGTGTCGCGCCCATCGTAGCCCGCAGGTAGGTCCGCCCACTCACTATGCATGAGGACTCCCGTCTGCGCACTCACCGAGTAGAGAGACACTACATCCTCTCCATCGAACGCCTCTAGCGTCGTGATGTAATTTTCGTAGCCGGGCGTGCTCTCGAAGGCAGCTCGAGTGTAGACGGGAGGCGGTGCGGTTCGCACGTACTCGCGCACGGCCGGGACACGGGAGAGCCCCACGGTAACCTTCCGGATTTCCGCCGCCTGAGCGCTCACCCCGTTGGCGATCTCGCGGCTCTGGATCTGTTCCTCGCGCACCACTTGCTGGAAGAGAAGATCCCGCTGCGCGCGGAAAGTCAGATATCCGGTGGCGCCGAGTAGGAGAACCGGCAGCACTATGAGGAAAAAGACTAGTCTGGTATTAATAGTCATGAGGGAGTCTCCGAAGCCTCGTGGGCGTACGGTCGCATAAGAAGGCTATTCTGTCAAATAAGAGCATAACGGCATTTGCGTTGCCCTAATGAAAGAATCCTCGTCTGTCGTTATATTACACGTACATGACGAACCGCATTGGAGTGTATCATGAGCGAAGATAACGACAAGCTGCGACGCCGGGAGCGACTGGTATGGCTCGGGGTGACTGCTGCGCTTGTCATGACCCTGCTGGTAGTGATCGTGCCGGCGGCCGCCTTCGGCCAGTCGAGCTCGAGCGACCAGGACCGCTTGCTCGATATGTTCGAGCAGGTGTTCAGTTTCGTGCAGAACAATTACGTCGACGAGGTAGATGCGCAAGAGCTCATCGAAGGGGCCCTCGAAGGTATGTTTGATAGCCTCGATGACCCGCATTCGGCATACCTCTCGATGGAAGAGATGAGAGACCTCTCGGACACGACGCAAGGAGAGTTCGGCGGTGTGGGGATGTACATCTCGAAACAATCGGTGCCCGAGGATAGCCGCGAGCCCTCCTACGTGGAGGTGATCTCACCAATCGAGAGCACGCCTGCGGACCGTGCGGGGCTGCGCTCGGGTGACCTCATAGTTGCCATCGAGGGCGAGACGACCGAGGACCTCAGCATAGACGAGGTGGTTTCCCGGTTGCGCGGGAATCCGGGAAGCAAGGTCGAGATAACCATCCGCCGCGGCGAAACGCGGAGCTTTGAGGTCTCCCTTGCCCGCGAGATCATCGAGGTGCCGACGGTGCGCCATGCGATGATTCCTGAAAACATCGGCTACATCCGCATCATCCAGTTTACGCCCTTCACCGACGATCGCGTGAAAGAGTCGGTCAAAGAGTTCGAGGATGAGGGCTACGACTCGCTCATCATCGATCTGCGGCGAAACCCGGGCGGACTGCTACCGGCGGTGGTAGATACCGCGGATCTCTTTTTCTCGGACGGTTTGGTCGTCGGGACGCGAGGCCGCAGTCCGGGGGAAAACCAGCGCTTCACCGCCGGGAACGGGGTGGAAGTGCCCCGCGAAATGCCCGTCGTCGTGTTGATCGACGAAGGCTCGGCCTCGGCCTCTGAGATTCTCGCCGGCGCGCTGAAGGACCGCGACCGGGCCTATCTGATCGGCGAGACAAGTTATGGAAAGGGCTCGGTGCAGCAGGTCAGGCGCATCACCACCGGGGGCTTCCGTCTAACCATGTCGCGCTACTACACTCCGAGCGGCGACTACATAGACAAAAAAGGCATAGAGCCGGACTTAGTGGTGAAAGATGCCGAGCTCAGCGACGAGGATCTCGATTCACTTGCTCGCTTGCAGGGGGAGGGGCTCGTGGAGGAGTTCGTTCGCGAAAACCCCTCGCCGACAGCCTCTCAGATCAGCTCTTTCGTGGAGCGGCTGCGCGAGCAGGATATTACGCTTTCCGAGCGGCGCATCCGGAAGCTCGTCAGGGACGAGGTGCAGCAGGTAAGCGATGTTACCCAGGTCTACGATCTGGAGTTCGATATCGTGCTGCAGCGCGCGGTCGAAATGTTGCGGCAAGGTGAGATACCGGCGCAATAGCGGCAGATATGAAACAGTTCGTACTTCCTGCCACAAAGGCGGGAGAGGGCGAGCTTACAGTTGTCGAGGCCGGCGTAACAGGGGTTATGCCGATGGCGAGCCGTCGGGCAGTGAAACGGATCGATGCCGAAGAGGCTGAAGTCGGGCTTCTCTTCCATGAAAAAGCTCTTGCGGAGAGCAGCATTGGCGGCTATCTTAAGGCGGGTCCACGTCGAGTTGCCATCGTCATCGGACCGGAGGGCGGTTTTTCGGATCACGAGGTAGACATCCTCGACCGCCTCGGCTTTAATCCTGTTTTGCTTGGACAAAACATACCTCGCACCGAGAGCGCGGCCATCTACGCGATTGCCGTGGTACAATCGGTCTATCGGGAGCTTGTCGCGTGGAATCAGTAGCAAACCTGGGTCGTGTGCGTCGCATTCGCGTAGTTGGTGTCCCGGTGGATGTGATACCCGCAGAGCGCCTCGATGAGATTATAGGAGCGATGCTCTCCGAGCCCGGACAGGACCAGCTGGTGTTTCTGACACTGCTCGACCTGATGCGGGCGAGGCGCAACGCCGAGTACCGGAGCGTGGTGCAGAACGCTCGGCTCATCATCCCCACGACTCCGGGCATCGTGAGGGGTGCGCGGTTCCTGCGCCGTGAAGAGCCGACGCGCTACGAGCCGTTCAACTTCGTTATTCGCCTACTCGGCATCCTCGAGAAGAAGTCCGCCTCGCTCTACCTCTTTGGACTTGGGCGCCGCTATCTCTTGCAGGTAGAGCAGAACCTTCGCGAGACATTCCCCGGCCTGCGGTTGGTCGGAAGGTACCCCGGCTACTATCCTCGTGGCGTGGAGCAGGACATTATCACCGCGATAAAGAAGGCCTCTCCGAGCATGCTGCTTGTAGGACCGGGGGTGCCGCGAGGCGAGCGCTGGATACAGCGGCACAGGGCTTCCCTCAACAGGGGGCTCTACCTCGCCGCACCCGAGGTGATGGAGATCTTTGCCGACCGCAGGGCTCGACAGAGGGCAACCGGCTTCGGTGCGCTTGCTCGTGGCGTGGGCCACAGTCTTACCCACCCGTGGCGCGTCGCGCGCGTGCTGACGTACCTTTGGTACGGCGTCCTGCTCCTCGTCTACCGCACGTTTAAGCTGCGCTGAGCGCTATTCGCCGACCGCCACCCGCAGTCCCGGCGGACGTACGGCAAGTGCTATGCATCCCCGCTTTTCAGGTATTCGTACGCCTCACGCAGGAATGCACCATGGCGCGCGGTCAGCAAGTGACCGGTGAGCCGTCGCATGGGCGGGAGATAGACGAGGATGCCAAGCGCATCGGTGAAAAATCCGGGTAGCAAGAGAAGAACGCCGGCGGCCAGGAGGCCTGCGAGTCGCGCATACTCCCGCCGCGGGAAGATGTCGGCGGCGACGTCTCGTCGTATGTGGAGCACGGTGGACCCGGCGGAATTGAGCAGGAAAAAAAGCGCGAAGAGCCCGGTGGAGGCGGCCGCTGCGAGCACGAGGTGCTTCCCGTAGTGCTCGCCGAGGGTTAGGAGGATGTAGCCGTCGGCGATCCCGAGCATAGAGAGGAAGAGCAGCGAGAGAAACAGGCGTGATACGAAGCCGGACTCGAACAGTCTCAGCAGGCCCTTCGTCCTGTGCATGACCTCTCCCACTATGCAGGCACGTCGGTATCCCGGGTAATAACCCCTAAAATACTACCGCAGGTTACTTTTCGTTTCCGGGTCATTCCGTATCTTAACATTCATGGTCCGAGTGCTGGTTATCGATCGCGACACGCACTCACACCGAACGTTACGCTCCCTTTTGCCCGACCGCTTTTGCCTCGTCCATCACACCGAGCCGGCTCTGTCCGTCGATCGCGCTCGCCTCGAACGTCCCGACCTGGTGATTCTCGACATAGACCTCGGCGCCTTCGACGGCCTGGCGCTTCTGCGCTCGCTGGTCGCGATGCCGAACGCAGCCCCCGTGCTCGTTCTCACATCCCTACGCCACACGCGCCTGGTGGTGCAGGCGGTTCGAACGGGCGCCGCAGACTACCTGACCAAGCCATTCGTGCTCGACGAGCTCATCGCCGCGATGATCGCCGCCCTCGAGCGGCGTCCCCGTCCGCCTGCCACCGCGGAGGCTGCAGAGTACCCGGCCCTTACGCGTATTATAGGGGAAAGCCGGGCAGCTTATGAGCAGCGCAGTAGAGCTCGTCTCTTTGCCGAGTCGTCCGCACCCGTCATGATTCTCGGTGAAAGTGGCACCGGCAAAGATCTTTTCGCGCGCGTGGTGCATGCCCTCTCCTCCCGCGCTCGCGGTGCTTACGTCGCCGTGAACTGTGGCGCGGTGCCGGAGTCGCTCTTTGAGAGCGAGATGTTCGGGGTTACCCGCGGGGCCTACACCGACGCCATCGACCGCCCCGGACACTTCGAGGAGGCCGACGGCGGCACGCTCCTCCTCGATGAGATCGGAGAGCTCAGCCCCCGATCACAAGTAAAGCTACTCCGTGCTCTCGAGGAGCGACGGGTGCGTCGCGTCGGCAGTACCGCAGAGCGAAAGATCGATGTGCGCGTGATCGCCGCCTCCAACCGCCCGTTGCGTACGGATGTTGAGACCGGCCGCTTCCGCGCAGACCTGTTCTATCGGTTGAACATACTCTCGGTAGAGCTCGCGCCGCTGCGCGAGCGGTCGGAGGACATCGCGTTTCTCGCCCATCATTTTTTGCAGGGGAGTCGCGGAGTGGTTCCGCAGGGGTTTACAGATGCCGCACTTGAGACCCTGCGCGCGCATCCGTGGCCCGGAAACATTCGGGAGCTGCGCAACCTCGTGGAGCGCGCAGAGCTCGTGGCAGACGGGAATATGATTCGACCCGCGGACGTCATGTTCGTGTAGCGGCGGCTTCCGTGCATGCTACTGCAGTGTACGGAGGTAGAGGCCCTCAACCACCGGTACGAGGTTTCCATCGAGATCAGTCGTCACGCCGTCGAACCGCCCGATGACGAGCAGGGCCCCGTTTGCGGCAATGGCGTTCGCAGAAGGGTTCCGATTCCGACGGGTGGGGATGCGGGAGTGGAACTCCGTCCCTTCGAGGTCAACGTAGGCGCTGTACATTACCACCCTCTCGAGGCCCTGCCACTCTCCGGTAACCAGCTCGATCCGTGCTCTGAAGGTCGCCTCCTCAGGGTCGAGCACCTCGATTGCCGAGACGACCCCGTCGAGCATCAGCAGCCGTCCATCGGGAACAGGCTCCCGGCCCTCGCGCACGTTCAGTGAGAGTGACTTCAGCGACTCCTCAGAGGCCACGACGGCATCGAAGTCGGACAGGTCCAAACCGAAAGCAGCGCCGGCTGCGAGCACGATCACCACAGTCGCCGCAAATACGTTTTTCATGTTACCGCTCCCACTTAACCGCTCCCACCCCGTTTCCGTCGAATTATAGCAGCAGGTTCGGCTTTTGTCTCGCAGGGTAGACGTAGTGGGGATTTGTACTCGTTGCGTGCTATATTGTGGCGGTGATGACGATGTTGCGCGCTCTGGTGGTCGGTGCAACCGGCGGAATCGGCCGTGAGGTTGCCCGCGCTCTCGCAAAGCCGGAAATGGAGATCATCTGTCACGCTCACGTCGACGACGAGCGCGTAGCGGTGATCCTCGAGGATATCCGCTCCCGTGGCGCCCGTGCACAAGCGGTAATTCGGAAGATAGAGTGTGCCGAAGATCTATTAGAGGAGATTGATGCGCTTCTGCCGGTGGATATTCTTGTCGTCTCCTTCGGCCCGATGATCCGCGCATCCGTAGTGGAGACGGAAACCGAGACCTGGCGGCGGATGGCGGAGCTTAACTTCGTGCTGCCGGCGGCGGCGGTCAGCCGATGCCTGCCGGCGATGAAAGAGCGCAACTTCGGCCGTATACTGCTATTCGGTGGTACGCGTACAGACCGGATTCGCGGCTACGAGACCATCGCTGCGTACGCCGGGGCGAAAACCGGACTCGCCACCGTGGTGAAGTCGGTGGCGCGACAGACGGGGAGCTACGATATCTGCATTAATGCGCTGTGCCCGGGGTACGTTGACACCGAATACTACGATGATGAGGAACGCGAGCGGGCGGCACGGGCCGCACCGGGGGGCCGTATGACGGATCCGGCGGAGGTTGCAGAGATGGCCGGCGTTTTGCTGAGCCGCGACAACCGGAGTCTCACGGGGGCTATCATCCCGATTGACGGTGGCCTGGGATGAGAATTTGAGGTTTGACAAAGGCTGTGCGGATAAATACCATAATCACGATGCGCTCATCTAAAAATCGCGGGCCTGCATCAGTCTCTGTAAGAGGGGAGCTATGAGCAACAACGAGATCGTTCCCGGCTTCGATGAAGAAAAGGACGAAAGTCTCAAAATCAAGCTGCAGAAGATCGACTCCGTCGAAGGATGCGTAGTCCTCTACCTCACAGGGTACATCGACACGTACAATTCGAACTTTTTCCAGAAGCGCGTCAATCGTGCTGTAGAAGCCGGTTATAGCAAGCTGATCTTTCACTGCAGCGGGCTGAACTACGTTTCGAGTACCGGGATCGGATCGTTCACGGCCTTTCTCAAGGCGGTGAAGCCTCGCGGCGGGGACCTCGTCCTGCTCGAGATACAACCGAAGGTCTATGAAGTATTCCAGCTACTCGGGTTTTCCCAGTTCTTCAACATTAAGGACAACCTCGACGAGGCGGTGGAGTTCTTCAAGAAGGGCGGCGTCGCCACCGAGTCAGAGGTTTTCCCGAAGATCTTCAAGTGCCCGATCTGCTCCAAGAGGCTGAAAGCGACCAAGGCCGGCCGTTTCCGCTGTTCGGAGTGCAAGACCATACTCGCCATCGACAACTCGGGACAGGTCTTTCTCGGCTGATCGCGAGCTCACAAGGCCCTTCAGACATCGAATACTACCTCTGCGGTCTTGACGAATTGCCGCCACCGCGCTTTTCTAGCTCGTGGGTGGGGACGAAGTGTATTAAAGTCGCGTTCGCCGCGAAGGAGGCCTTTTGTGGGCATATTCGACCGCTTCAGGCGGCTCATAAAATCCAATCTCAACGAGATGATCAATCGGGCGGAGAATCCGGAGAAGATGCTCGAGCAGGTCATCGACGACATGAACAAGCAACTCATCGAGTCGAAGAAGAGCGTCGCCTCCGCAATAGCCGACGAGAAGAAGCTTGAGCGCCAGATCAACCAGACACGTGCCCAGTCGGCACAGTGGGAGCGACGGGCGGAGACCGCGGTGCGCGCGGGCGAGGATGACCTTGCCAAAGAAGCCCTGCTGCGCAAGCAAGAGCTCGATGGCTACGCCGAGGAATACGAGAAGCAGCGGGCGCAGCAGCACGACTCTGTCGAAAAGCTGAAGGTAGCGCTGCGTGCGCTTCAGCAGAAGCTTGAGGAGGCCCAGCGAAAGCGTAACCTCCTCGTGGCCCGCGCCCGCCGGGTCGAGACTCAGAAAAAGCTGAACGAAACCATCGGCGGCATGAACGATACGTCGGCTTTCGAGGCGTTTGATCGCATGACCGAGAAGATGGATGAGCGCGAGGCCCACAATGAGGCCATGGAAGAGCTCGAGGACACGTCGAGTAAAGACGAACTTGAAGACAAGTTCCGCAAGCTCGAGGGCACGACTACCGACGGCGAGTCGCTGCTTTCCGACTTCAAGAAGCAGCTCGAAATAGAACACAAGACGGAGCCGGATTCGGGCGAGGAATCCATCGAAGAGCTCAAGCGGAGGCTGCGCGAGGATGAGGGGAAGCGGCAGTAGCGGACCGCTTCACGTTCATCTCGTCCCCTCGGATCCGCTCGTTGCGGAGCGTATTCGCAGCCGTGTCGCTCAGCGCCCCTTCTGGGAAATGAGTATAGGTCTCAGTTGCCGTATCCCGCCGGGAACCGATGTCGTACTTCTGCCGGCGGATCGGTGTAGCGAATGTCTCTTCACCACTGCACCCAATACTCGGACGCCAATCCTCGACGATCCTTCGCCGCCGGCGTACCTCGCCTACGGTGCCGCGGAGCTGCTGGTCGGGTGCGTGCTGCGCGGTTGCACCGATTACCTAAAGACGCCTTGGGACGGCGATGAGCTCGAGTTCCGGCTCGAGCGATTCGCGAGGCCTCTCGAGTTCTTTATGGCCGGCGTGCGGGTTCGCCTTGAGCGCTTGCGCCTGGTGAGTGAGGTGGGACGAGCGGGTGTGACGGCAGCAGAGTGTGCCCTGCTCCAGCTCCTCATTCGGCACTCCGGGAAGACGGTGTCCCGCGACGCACTTTTCTATGCTCTCTGGGGCACGGAGGGCGGTAGTTCGCGTCTCGTCGACGTCTATGTTTCGCGATTGCGGCGGCGTTTACGCGAAGTGCTGCCTTCCGGCAGCCTCGTCGACCCGCTTCGCTCGGTACGCGGTCGTGGCTATACTCTTGAAGTGTAAGAGAATAGCCACTTGTGGATAAATTGTGGAAGCATTTGAACCTTCGCGATATCGGACGCCATTCTATAAGTTCGGTTTGCAACGTGGCGCGAATCAACGTGAGCGTTTTACAGCGGTTTTGCGGATAACCGTATGCAGCGCAGCTACTTATGGCAATGTTAGCGAAATTTGAGAGATGCGTGAACGGTCGTCGGCCGGTGCGCTGTCTGAAAATGTAGACAGGTCGACCCGGCGCGATTGTGGATAAATTGTGCGCGATTCGGTCTCCCTGGTCGGCCGGCCGGCCGCCGTTCGAGGGTGCGGCAAGCCCTTGCGGGCACGGCTGCGGGTGCCGACCTGCGCGTTTCGGTTGCAATGAGAGGGGGGGGCGTGCTACGATTCGCCGAAGTGAAGGCAATCGTACGCCTCGTTGTGCGGTTCATCTTGTCGTTCGCGACGGTTCTGCTTCTTCTCGTCGCCGGCATCGTGGCCATACGTTGGGTGACGTATCATACTCCCGCAAACGCCCCTGCCGGTCGCGCGATGGCGTACCTGCTGGTGCAGGCCATACGTCCGGCTTTCCTTCCCGCCGTATTCGTTGCCACCCTCGTCAGCCTCTTCGGCCTGCTGCGTGTGCCACGCGTGCGGCGTGCGGGCCTGCTCGCCGTACTCCTCATCACCGGCCTAAGCATTACCTTCGGCACCGCCGGCTTACATCGCCTCGAGAGCATGACGCCCGCCCCGGAAGAACCGCCGAGCAGGCGCCTCGAGTCCGAGGTGCTGTACCGTAGTGATCGACTCGACATTTATGTGTTTCGCCGGTCCGGGCTCGCGTTCTCTTCGGTCGTGTATCATGCCCCGGAGCGTGACCCGGCATTTGGTGTGGCGGAAGAAGGCGTTTTGTATCCCAGCACCCAGGACCTCGAAGTGCGGTCCCCCGACATTCAAGAGCCCGAGCTTCGCGTATCGTTGAGCGAGCTCGAGAACGCCTACTGGCAGTCATTCGTGCCTCCGCCTGAGGTTGACGGGACACTGGAGGATGTGGCGACCGCCGGTATGGCCTTCGAAGGTCGATACAGCCCCATGAGCCGCGACTTTCTCGTGCTGGCCTGGTCGCTAGCGCTCGTCATGACGAGTCTCTGGACCATCGTGCGGTCAACTCGCTGGCCGCTTCTGAATATCCTCCTCGCACTCGGCATGGTACGCGCAGTCTTTGCGGCTTTCTCGCTCGTGCAGCGGGAAAGCGTACGGGAGTTTGTCGCCGCCATGCTTCCCGCAGCTTACCTCGACTATGCGCTGCCCGCGCTGTTCGGCGGCGTGGCGGTGATCCTGCTGCTGATCCTCATCCTGATGCCGCCGTTTGAGCAGTGGAACAGAGAGGTCGGCAGTGTATAGGAGCGCCCGCACCCTCGTAGTTACCATACTCGCGGTCTATCTCGTCGCGCTCGGAGCTTTCATGGCGTACTCCGTGCAGCAGTTTCCGACGAGGGAGGTGCTGGCGATCTTTCAGCGCACGTGGATCGTCACCAACGGGTTGTATCTGTTCATCGATCGACTCATCCCCGTACAACTGACGGCGGTCATCCTCGCGTTTTCCCTTCTGGTGCGCACCACTCGCTCGCAGGCGCGGGTCTCTTTCTTCGATCTTATCCGGCCCGTGCTCGTTGTGGTGATCGTGACGGCTGTTCTCTACACGGCGGCCGCCGGTCTCGCAGCGCCCATGCTTGCAGGCGCCCGAGACGACGTCGAATATCGGAGCGATCTGGCCGAGAGCCTTCTCAACGATGCCGATGAGGCCGCGGACCGCAACGAATGGGCGCGTGCGGCCACAGAGTACGAGGCGTATCTCGCCATAGATCCCTCGGACTCGGAGGTCGAGGCGAAACTGGCCGACGCCCGGGGTGAACTGGCCGACGCTGTCACCGCGGATCAGCAGGATCGCGAGCAAACACCCGCCGGCTACGAGCTTACCAACCAGAGCGTTGAGCAACTGGTGGATCGAGCGCAGGAGGCTCTTGCGGGAGAAGACTACATCTCGGCGCACTACTGGGCGCAGCTCGTCCTCGAGCTCGACCCGGGACGGCCGGAGGCCCAGGACATCCTACGCGAGGCAAACCGGCGGATGACCTCTCTCGAGCTCTCCAATCTCGAGGAGCGCGAGCGAGCAGTCTACGAGCGGAAACGCGACGCGTATCAGGCGATGGACAACGGTGATATCTTTCGCGCGCATCGCATCTTTTCGGAGCTCGCGGAGGAGTTCCCGCGGGACGGGGACGTGCAGCGCTACCTTCCGCAGGTTGCGAGGGAACTGCGAGAGGTGGCATTTTTCGCCGACGAGATCGAACGCAACATGCATCTCCCCGGCTCGAGTGACATTCTGTTCACTACTGCCGGAGATGACGATACGGCCGATCGGCGCTTTGTCTCCATCCGCGGGCTCGTCAGCACGCGGGCGGGAACCTACGCTCGGGAGGTGGAGGTGGTCGACGTCGCAGCGAACGGCGAGGTCCGCCGACATCTGCAGGCCCCATACGGGAAGCTTCGTGCCGGCCGCCTCATACTTCAGGGCGTCGAGCGTGGAACCGACCGGATCGTCTTTCGGCCCACATACCGCGTGCCGCCTGCCGACGGCGAGGAGCCGGCCTATGTCGAGGTTATGCACAGTGCGCGCGAGCTGCATGCCCTTCGTGATACGGGACCGAGGTTCACCGGGGTAGGCGTAGCGGAGCTGCTGATGATGGAGGATCTCTTCCCCCGCCTCGGTTATAGTGTCGACGGGGTGAGGCTCGCCCTCGCGATGCATCTGGTACGGCCGTTCAGCTTCGTCATTCTTTCTTTCTTCGCACTCGCCGCCGGCTGGGCCTGGCGTACCCGCTATATCGCGCGCCCACCCATCCTGGTACTTGCGGTGCTGCCGGCGATTCCCCTCATCCTGTCTATCGTCACCACGCTCTATCGCTATCTCCACCGCGTGCTTCTTGGCCTCATCGTCCCGCTTGGCGACTTCACACCGCTGATCATCGCCACCGTGCTGATAGAGGCGCTGCTTCTGCTCGTTTCACTTGCCGTGCTTGCCGGACAGTCCTCGTCATGAAGTTGCCGCACTTCGCGGCACGCGGCCCGTCGCTACCGCGCTTCGACCCCTCCCGCATTCGCCGGCGGGATTTCCCGTGGGGGAAGCTCGTGGGCGGAGCCGTAGGGCTGACCGCCGGTCTGTTCGGGATGGTTTTTGGAATTATCGTGGGTCATCTTGTCGACGAGGTGCTGTGGACGCACCTGATGCGCCGCCTCGTGCGGCGATTCATTCGCACAGGCTCCGCGGCCCCCGAGCTGAACGCGGTCGCACCGGCCGTCTCCATCCTGTTGCTGCTGGTCGATGTGGCGCACTGCAGCCACGCCTCGCCCGCGACGGGCGCAATCTCGTTTGTCCGGGACCATCTCTATGGTCGCTACGCCACAAGTGGCCGCCCGCGCCGTCTGCTCGACATCGCGTGGGAGGAGGTGTTTGCGCGTGCGGAGGTCGAGAGGCCGGCTGGGGGTGGCAACGCGGCGGAGGGTGGCAACGGGGCGGTCGGTGGCGACGCGGCGGAGCCTTCCCTGGAGCTTCTTGCCGCGCGGCTGACGTATAACGAACGGGCCGAGGTCGCCTGGCTCGCGGGCCGCGTCGCACGAGACGCGGGGCCCTGCGCGCGCCGAATTGCGGACGGTATCGCACGGCGCCTCGGCGCCGACGTCGGGCTTGTTGCGGACGCTGCCCGACACGAGGGGGAGCTCGATGAGCGTGCGTGCATGTTGCTCGGCGTTCCGCAGAATGCCGATCGCGCCCAGGTGCGACACGCCTACCGCAGGCTTGCCGCAGAGTTTCACCCCGACGGTACCGGGGCACTGGAGGCGCATCAGCGCCGACAGGCCGAGGAGGCCTTTATCCGTATCCGCGGGGCCTATGAACAATTGATGGGGGAGTTTGGTGAGGAACCATGAGCGTGACAGCGCCTCAATCGGGGTCCGAGAGCGGCGCGCGGTCGATCTGTGCACCGAGCTGCTGCAGGCGCTCGACGAGGTGCTCGTAGCCGCGTTCTATCTGGTAAACGTTCTGAATGGTGCTCTGTCCTTCGGCGCACAGAGCCGCAAGAACCATTGCCATGCCGGCGCGCACGTCCGGAGACGTTAGGTTGGATCCTGAAAGTCGGGCCGGACCGCTGACTACCGCCCGATGCGGGTCGCACAGCACAATCCGAGCGCCCATGCCGATGAGCTTGTCCACGAAAAACATCCGGGACTCGAACATTTTTTCATGAATGAGGATGGTTCCCTCGACCTGGGTGGCCACCACAAGGGTGATGCTTACGAGGTCGGGCGGAAAGCCTGGCCAGGGGGCGTCGTCGATCTTGGGTATCATTCCGCCCATATCGGGTACCACGCGCAGGGTCTGCCCACCGGGGACGCGAATACTCGAGCCGTCGCGTTCCCAGTGTATGCCGAGCTTGCCGAAGGCAATGCGCGTCATCTTAAGATGCTCAGGGGCGGCATTCTCTACCACCACCTCACCTTGCGTCACGGCCGCGAGGCCGATGAAGGAGCCGACCTCCATGTAATCTGCACCTATCGCGAACTCGGTTCCGTGCAGCTTCGTCACCCCTTCGATCCGCAGGATATTCGAGCCGATGCCGTGTATCGTGGCTCCCATGGCATTGAGCATGTTGCACAGGTCCTGAATGTGGGGCTCCGACGCGGCGTTCTCGATTACGGTCTCTCCATCGGCAAGCACGGCTGCCATGATCGCGTTTTCGGTCGCCGTCACCGACGCCTCATCGAGAAAAATCGTGGCTCCGAGGAGCTTGTTCGAGGAGAGTGAGAATAGCCCGTCCGACTCCACACGGGCACCGAGTGCAGAGAGCGCGATGAAATGGGTGTCGAGCCGTCGCCGTCCGATAACATCGCCGCCCGGTGGTGGAAGGATTACTTTCCCGGTCCGTGCAAGCATGGGACCCGCAAGCAGGATGGAGGCCCGCACCCGTTTTGCTTCGTCCACGGGTAGCTCGCTCGTAACGATATTGCTGGTGGTAATCTGAAACTCGCCCTGTTCGCGGCGTTCGACGGTGGACCCGAGGCGACCGAGAATCCGGAGCATGACTTGGACATCCTCGATGTCCGGCACGTTGCTGAGGATAACCGGCTCGTCGGTGAGCAGAGTAGCGGCTATGCAGGGAAGCGCGGCATTCTTGTTTCCGCTCGCCCGCACGGTCCCGCGGATGGGATAGCCACCCTCCACTACGTATTTGAACATGAGCTAACCTTGTCGAAAAGCGACATCGCTGTCAACATAGCCGTCATTCGGCTACTCGGGGGAATGCAACCGGAACTGGCGGTCCGCGAAGGGGTTTCTGTCCATGACGATGAGAGTGCGGTAGTAGAATGTGGCGCCGCCGCGGACATCAATCCGTAGCGGCGCAACGGTGGTCGTCCGCTCCCCGGGTGAAGGAAACGGATTCTCGAGAAAGTCGGGGAAGGCGACTGAGACGATTTCGAACTCTGCGAGCATTTCGTCGATGGGCAGCGGGGACTCTTCATCCTGCGCGAACAGACCGGCGATGGTTCGGCGGATCATCCTCTCCGGCGCGTCGGAGGCGGGTGTTTCGGCATCGGGTGCTGCCTGCTCGATGAAACGACCGTATCGGCCTGCAGCGAGATGTTCTTCTAGGTTTTCGAGATACCCGTTCAGGCTACGCACGATGTTTGCCGTCGCGTGCGGTGCGTAGCTGCGCGCGTTCCAGCGGTACCACGTGAGGAATGTTTCGTAGCCTCGAGCTTCCTCGAAGGCGGTTTGCGCCTTGAGCACGTCCAGGATGCCGTCCCCGTCGATATCGACAATGGTGGACTCGAGGACCGGTGTTCGCTCGAGGACGAACTCGGAGAAGCCCTGGCGGCCGACGACAAGCCATACCTCTTTGCGCCCGATCTGATCCTGAAAATGTGCAGAAACCGCGCGCGGTAGATCACCGTCTGCGTTGAGCTGCACGGTAGACATGCCCTCGAGCACGGGGAAGCGGCCGAGGCGACGCGTTTCGAAGAGAACGAGACCCTCCGGCCGATTGAGATACACCTCCAAGAAAAACTCGGAGACGGCGGCCGTCTCCCCGGTGAGGCGCTCCGGTGCCGAAAGCTCGGCCACGCTCGGTGTACCCCCGCCGCTGTGCCCGGCGACGGTGAGCAGGCACACGTCGGTGCGCCCATCCGCCTCGAGATCAACCGTGACTGCGAGATAGCTGCCGTTCTGCTGGACGGGTTGCGTGCCGGCCGGGGAAAGCTCAACCGCCGAGGCCACGAGCTTCCGCGGCTTGGGGGAACTCTCCGGCCGAACTTGCGCACGATTGGAGGGCTCGGAGGCGTCCGGCTTGTCTCGCGGCGGGTCCGGCGGTGTTGCGGCCACTCCTACCTGCCCCCCGGAACGTGTGGACTCCGGCGGCGTGGAAGCGCAGGCTGCCAACGTGAATGCGATTATGGAAACCAGTAGCACGCAGTGTGGCCAGGACGCCATCGGTCGTATGATACCCGCCTTTCGTCGTTTTCGCTACCGAGACCGACGGCACCTTGCACGATCACACGGGAATTTTACATAATGAGCGCATGGTCGTCCCTCAACAGGCGCGGCCGGCCCGTGGAAGGAAGCCCATGCAATTTTATAGCACGCGTGATACCAAGCGTCTCGTCTCCTTTCGCGAGGCAGTATTCCGCGGCCTGGCGCCCGATGGTGGCTTGTTCCACCCCGCGTCCGACCTGGACCTGCGAAGCGAATTTCTGAGCATGACACCGGAGACCACCTTTGCCGAAGTCGCGCAGACGATCACCTCGGCCCTGTTTGCGGACGAGCTTTCGACGGAGCAGATTGAGCGCGTCATCGCGAGGGCGTTCCCCTTCCGCCCGGAGCTGAGCCGGCTCACCGAGGAGATCTACCTTCTCGAGCTCTATCACGGGCCCTCCTGCGCGTTCAAGGACTACGGCGCCTCCTATCTTGCCTCGGTCATGGAGGAGTTTCTCGCCGGGGAGGACGGACGCGCGGTGATCCTCACGGCAACCTCCGGTGACACAGGAGGCGCCGTCGCACATGCGTTTTACGGCAGAAGTAACATCGACGTGGTGGTCCTGTACCCGTCGGGACGCGTCAGCCCGCTGCAGGAGAAGCAGCTCACCACCCTCGGCGGTAACATTCACGCGCTCGAGGTTCAGGGTTCCTTTGATGACTGCCAGCGCATGGTAAAGCAGTCCTTCCTCGACCCAGAGCTTACCGAGACGCTCCGGCTGACCTCGGCGAACTCGATCAATCTCGGTCGCCTCATACCTCAGGCCTTCTACTACGTCTACGCCTTCAGCCGCCTCAAGTCGGAAGTGCCGGGAGAGTTATTTTTCTGTGTGCCAAGCGGCAACTTCGGCAACCTTACCGCCGGCGTGTTTGCCTGGAAATGGGGGCTTCCGACAACCGGTTTCGTCGCCGCTACCAACGCGAACGATGTTGTGCCCGAGTACTTGAGGACCGGTATTTACTCTCCGCGGAGCTCCGTCCGCACGCTTTCAAACGCTATGGACGTGGGCGATCCAAGCAACTTCGAGCGACTGAAAACGATTTTCTCAGACGATGTCGATGCCATAGCGGCCATGATCTGGGGAGAGGTCGTAAGCGACGAGGAGACCCTCGAGACGATCGGCCACTTTCGGGTGACGGAGAACGTCTTCATCGACCCGCACACGGCCGCGGGTGTGCGCGCCGCCCAGCGCTTCATCACCGATCGCTATCCCACCGTCGGAAAGGTTATCACCCTCGGAACCGCCCACCCGGCCAAGTTCGGCGAGGTGGTGGAAGAGGCCACCGGCATGCGTCCGGACATTCCGGAGCGACTCGAGCGCGTGCTCCACCTCGAGAAGAAGGCCATGGAGATGGACAACACCCCCGAAGCGCTCAAGCAGTTCTTGCTCGATACCTTTCGGTGACTGATGTGATGTCCCGCGAGCGCGGGTGCGGGCGCCGGTGCCCGGGCACGGGCACCGGCGGGGGGCGACGTCAGCCGTCGTGGCGCTCGCCGGGCCAGGGCAGGCCTTCAGGAAGTACGGCGCGGTCTCCGATCGGAGTCCGACGCATCGCCTCGCGAGCGCTCTCGGTGTATAGATCAAAGGATCGAGCTGTTTCGGCGGCCGCGTGTTCGGGATCCCTCGTCCGCATCGCGTCAAGAATGGATCTGAAGAGCATGCGTTCGCGCTCGACCGAGGCTTCCACCGGCTCCTCTGCGGATTCCCAGCTCTTGAGGCTGAGCAGACGGTAGATCGGCTGCGCAAGCAGCTCCATGACACGGTTGTGGCTTGCCGCGTAGAGTCGCTGGTAGAAATCGCCGTAGGCCTCGGCCATGCGCGCGGTTTCGACTTCGCTCAGCTCCCGCCAGGCTTCCTCGCTCGCCGCGACAATTTGGCGGAAGACCGAAATGCTTCGTTCGGCCGCATCGTCGAGCCCGTCGAGCTCCTCCTCGGTGGCACGCTCGGTCGCAAGAGCGATAATGCGGGGCAGGAGCACCTGCTGGAGCTCCTCTACGTCCCATACCGATGCCCCACGCCGCCGCAGGGCTATGAAAAGCGCCTCCGAGAGGGCGTCGGTGCCGGGCTCGGTGATGTACATGCCTCGCCCGTGCCGGACGTCCACGAGCCCGAGCGCCGAGAGAAGCCGCACCGCGTCGCGCACCACGGCACGACTGACGGCGAACTGTTCCGCCAGCTCGGGCGGAGAACCGATTGCTTGATGCTGTCAGCTACTTGCTGCGCCAGCGTTCGCTTCTGCAGGGACGTATTGAACACGTTCGCTCCGGGATTCGCGCGCGTCAACGCGCAGATACAGAACCAAGGATAGCACCAGGTACCCCGCCGTTACAATCCAGACCGCACGCAGGCCCGCCGCTCTGGCCACATAGCCGAAGACCGCGCTACCCATGAAAGCGCCGAGGGATACCGCAAGGGACTGCACGGAAAGCATCGCCGAACGGCGCTGCGGGGCGACGTTCTTGTTGATGAGCGTCTGGTGCGGGCTCTCACCGGCGCCGACCATCATATAGGCCAGCCAGAAGGCACCCACGGCCGGGCCCATCGAGTACTGCAGTGCCAGGAGGAGCACGAAGAGTCCGCGCATACCCTGGGCTACCGCAGCGAATCGTGCCGGGCGCCCGCCGAGCAGTCGAGTGAGCGGTGTGGAGACGAGGTTGCCGCCCATGGCGAGAAGAAAGTTCCCGGCGGTGATGACGCCGAAGAGGCGGGTAGGCGTTCCTCCACCGAGGGTGTCGGCGAAGAACGGCTGCCAGAACGTCTCCATCGTGCTTATCGCCGCACCGGCCACGACACTGAGCACCACAAGGAGGAGCAGCGTGCGATTTCGGAGGGTGTCGAGAACCGCACGCACGATAAGTGAGCCGGTGTTGTCGCTCTCGCCGGCCTCGCCGGTATCCGCTCCGGCGTGCTCGCGCACCAGCCGCGCCGTCAGCACGCCCGTGAGTAGCAGCACTCCGGCCGCCGCCGCAGGGGGCAGAGCCAGCGCAGAGACTCCTCCGGGGAGTCTCACCCCGGCACAGAGTTGCGGAAGCCAGCCGCCGAGCAGGCTCGCTGCACTCAGAGCGAACAGACCCACAGTGTTCGCGTGGGCGAGCGAGCGCTGCAGTTCCTCCTCCGGGGCGAAGCGCAGCACCTCGTCGACGAACCAGGCCTCGAGGGCGCCCGAGATAAGGGCTCGACCGGTACCGTAGAGGACGAAGGTCGCTGCAAGGAGAATGAAGCTGCCGGCCAGGGCAAGTGTGAGCATCGACGTAGCCATGACCAGGTAGGCAAGTATCGAGACACGCCGTCGCCCCCACGAGTCAGCGAGCCCGCCGGTGGGGACCTCCAGTGCAACGATGGTAACCGAGTACACCGCCGTCAGGATTCCGACCTGAAAAAGATCCATCCCTCGCTGCCGCTGGAGGAGCACGAGGATGGGCATCGGGAGGGCAGTGGCGATCCAGTATAGTCCGGTTATCAGGTAATACACCCGTCGCACCCGCTTGAGTTCTCGGCACGATCGAGGCGCGTCGTTGCTGCCAACAACTTTTGAACAGGTCATATGATGACTATATGATAAAATGACACTGCTGTCAAGAAGGAATCGGGCGTCCCGGCCGCCGGGGCCGAACGCCGGGGCCGAACGCCGTTCGCGGGCTATTCCACGTAAAGTTTGACGAGCTTTTTGCCGGCGGCGTCCCGAAAGGGGTTGGAGACGTTCTTCAGGAATGAGCGATAGATACGGCAGGCGCGGTAGTAGCCGTCGGGGCCGCGAAAGGTGGAGCTCAGGTCACAGCGGTAGAGCTCCAGCAGAACAGGGAAGAGGCGCGAGCGCATGAGCCTGTCGGTGCGATGAGGCGGAAGGCGGTGCAGGGCGCCGGGGAACATATGATTCTCGACCAGCCACGCGACATCGGAGACAAGCTCCGAGGAGAAGCCGAGCCGGCGAAGAAAGCGCCGCGCCAGGTCCGCGCCGATTCCCGCGTGGCCGTCGAAGACACGATCCCGCGTGCGGGTGGCTAAGGGCTTGCCGCTGTCGTGAAAGAGCAGACCAAGGCTCAGGAGCAAGTCGGGGGTCTTGCGGTAGCGCAGCGTTTCAATCGAATGTTCCCAGACGTTACCCTCCGGATGATGCTCCTTCGAGTGGAAGGTGGCGTTCATCGGGGCCAGCTCGGGCCAGATCTGCTGCACGAAGCCGGTATCGTGGAGAAGTTGCATGCCCCTCGTCGGGCTCTGTGAGCCGAGGAGGTCGACGAGCAGCTGTCGCTGTACGGTTTCCGGTACGGCATCGAGCTGTCCGAGCTCCGGGAGGTCGGCCTCGCCGATTTCGTACCCGTAGCGAGAGCTGAGCACCGCCGCGTCGAGCACGATATCGAGGGCGGGTCGCCCTGGGGTGCTGCTCGGTACGGCCTTGTTTCGCAGCTCCCGATAGGCATCGCTCGGATCGAAGAACGTGTCTGCCGCCGGATCGTAGAGGAAGTCCATGATGTCGAAACTGAGCCGGCGCCGCGGGTTCTCGTCCTGCAGGCACCTGTAGTAGACCAGCCCCTCGCCCCAATGGCTCGCGGCATCCCAGTCCTCGAGACCCGGGTAATCGAGCTCTCCCTGGCTCTTTGCGAGGTCGATCAGAGTGCCGTCCACGGCTACGTAGAGGTTGTCTCCGCGGGTGTGGCCGAAGTAGCGATCGAGGGCCGAGAACGAGGCAAGATAGTATCTGATGCCGGAGGCTTCGAGTCGGGCGAGCGCATCCATATCGGCGTTAAGATAACTGCGGGGTCGAGCTGCTGTCCACTGTCGCGGCCCCCGTGCCGGGCACTGTACCTGCGCACCGGGAATAGGGTAGCCTCGCAGCGACGCAAGGGGAGGCCATGTACTTGAAACCGACGCGAGAAGAGCGCAGCTGGATTCTCTACGACTGGGCCAACTCGGCCTACAGTATCATCATCACCACGGCGATCTTTCCCCTCTTCTATCAGACGGTTACCAGCGAGGCGACCTATCTTTCGACCTGGGCCTACGGAAACAGCGCCGCCAGTCTCTTTGTCGCGATTCTGGCCCCGATTCTCGGTACTATTGCCGACTACCGCAGCCGAAAGAAGAAGTTTTTCTCCTTTTTCCTTACCGTCGGAGTGGGCACCACCGTGGCGATGTTCTTCATCGGGGAGGGACAGTGGCTTTTCGCTATCCTCATCTATGCTCTCTCGGTGGTCGGGTTTGCCGGCGCGAACCTGTTCTACGATGCGTTCCTGGTCGACGTGACGACCAACGAGCGCATGGACCGGGTATCGGCTGCCGGATTCGGCTTCGGCTATATCGGCGGCAGCACCATTCCCTTCGTCATAACCATCGCCATGATTCTGAACTACGAGGCGCTCGGGTTCGAATCCCAGGAGGCCGTATACCGCCTCTCGTTCCTGATGACCGCAGCCTGGTGGGCGCTATTCTCGATCCCCATCCTGCGGAACGTGAAGCAGCACTACGCCATCGAGCCCTCCCCGACGCCCGTTCGCGACAGCTTCAGCCGGCTGCGTGACACCTTCCGTGATATGAGCCGGTACCGCAATATTTTCGTGTTTCTGGCCGCTTACTTTTTCTACATCGAGGGGGTAAACACCGTTATCCGGATGGCCACGCCCATTGCCGTCTCCATGGGCATCGGACAAACCACCCTCATCCTCGTGTTGCTGGTGATTCAGGTCACCGCCTTTCCCTTCGCCATCCTCTACGGACGGCTCGCGAAGGTCTTCACCGGCCGCCGCATGATATTCGTCGGAATTTTCATCTACGGCATCGTGGCGGTTCTTGCCTTCCTCATGCCGTCGTTCGAAGACATGGTGACGCGCACCCGCATCTTCTGGCTCGTCGCGATTCTGGTTGCTTCCTCTCAGGGCGGCATTCAGGCGCTGAGCCGCTCGTATTTTGGAAAGCTCGTGCCCAAGCGGAAGTCCTCTGAGTTCTTCGGCTTCTACAACATCGTCGGCAAGTTCTCGGCCATCGTGGGCCCCTTCCTCGTCGGTACCGTCACCTGGATGACCGGTGAGGAGCGATTTGGGGTGTTGTCCGTGCTTGCCCTGTTTCTCATCGGGGGATTGATCCTAATGCGCACGAAGCGGGAGACGGAGATTGTCCCGGACGTCCCGCCCACGGATACGTAGTGCGCCGGCTGCTCCGGTGGCCGGCGACCCTCTACGTTCGGCTGCTCCGCAATCACTATAAAAATCCGCGGCTTTTTCGTATGATAGACCTCAACATTCGGTCCGCTTGAGTGAGGAATCTGAAGATGATCATCATCCCTGCCATTGATCTGCTCCGAGGCCAATGCGTACGGCTGAATCAGGGCGACTACGACGAGGCGACATTCTACGAGCGCGACCCCGTCGCGATCGCCAGAGAGTTCGAGCAGGCAGGCGCGCGGCGCATTCATATCGTGGACCTCGATGCGGCGCACGGTGATAAGGTGACGAATCGCAAGAAGATCCGCAAGATCCGGAAGGCCGTGAGCTGTGTAATCGAGCTCGGCGGCGGCATTCGCACCGATGACGATATCGAGGAGCTTCTCGATATCGGGATCGACCGGCTGGTGCTCGGAACTACCTTCGCGCGCAAACCGCAGATCGTGGAAGGCTGGAGCGCGCATTACGGCAATGTCTTCGTGGCCGGTATCGACGCCCGCGAGGGGCTGGTCTACGTGTCCGGGTGGGAGCAGAAGACGCGAATCCAGGACACGGAGCTCGCCCGCCAGGCGGCCGCGGTGGGCGCCTCCGGCGTGGTCTACACCAATATTGAGCGAGACGGCACGCTCGCCGGGCCCGACATCGAGCGCACCAACCTCATCGCCGAGTCATCAGGCCTGCCGGTGGCGCTCTCCGGCGGTATCGGCACGGAGGCCGACGTGAAGGCGGTTGTCGAGCAGGCGCACACGGGCGTTCGCGGGATCATCGTGGGGAAGGCCCTCTATGAAGAAGCGGTGGACCTCGGATCACTCATTTCGACGTATCAGGGTGAGGAAGGAGCCGACTGGTAGTGAGACCAATCGTCATAGCGACCCGTGACGGGGATGTACTCGAGGCAGCCCTTGTCGACGAAAAGGGATACAAGAAGAGCCTCGAGCAGGGGCAGCTCTGGACGCTAAACCCCGATACGGGGCGCCTGCTGCCGCACACGCGGGCCTATCGGCTGGTGTCCGTCACCGACGAGGGACGATGGTATCGCGCGCTTGTCGAGCCGCCGGAGAGTGGAACCGCGAGGGACGCAGCCGGGACTGGGGCGGGGAGTGCAGCCAACGCTGATCCCGGGGCCGCGAGCCCGGGCGCACCCGGTGCCCCTGCCGGCAAACGGGCCGATGTGATCACCCGCCTCTATGAGCTCGTACGAGAGCGGGAGCGAACCCTGCCGGAGGGCTCCTATACCACGCATCTGTTCGAAAGTGGACCCGAGAAGATCCGAAAGAAAACCGGAGAGGAAGCGGTCGAGCTCATCCTCGCGCGGGAGCATAGAGAGATCGTTTCGGAGTCAGCCGACCTCATCTATCACCTGCTCGTCCTTCTCCGGGCGTCGCAGATCGATGTGGCGGAGGTCCTCGACGAGCTCGCCGAGCGCCTCGACGCGTAGGCCGCAGCCCCGCCACACACGCGCCGCAGCCCCGCTGTAGACAGTCAACTCTCGGCCGAATGATACTTTTCTTCTTCACCACTTTTGCGATAGTCTGAGGAAACAGGAGGCCATATGGCAGATTTTCCCATTGACGTATCCGGCTACCGCCCGCTCTCGTTTACGTTCGAGGAGGCGGAGCTGAGCAATGCGAAGAAGAAGCATCTCGAAGAGAACATTGCACTCTTCCGTGATCTGATCATTTTTTATACCGCAATTGCCGCCGGAAAAGGATTGTCTGGACACACCGGCGGTCCATACAACATCGTCCCGGAAGTTCTCATCGCCGAAGGCTTCATGCGCGGCACGGGCAAGGTCGTACCGATTGCCTTCGACGAGGCGGGCCACCGCGTGGCGATTCAGTACGCGCTCGCCGCGATGAACGGGGAGATGCCCATGGAAAAGCTCTACCACTATCGAGCCGCAGGCGAAGGCCTCTATGGGCACCCCGAGCTCGATAAATCTCTGGGCATCAAGTTCAGCTCGGGCCGGCTCGGGCACATGTTCCCCTACGTCAACGGCGTTGCACGGGCCAATCCGGACAAACACGTCGTGCTTTTCGGCAGCGACGGCTCCCAGCAGGAAGGAAACGACGCCGAAGCGGCCCGCCATGCGGTGGCGCATAACCTGAAGGTTTCGCTGCTCATCGACGACAACAATGTTACCATTGCTGGTTATCCCAAAGAGTATTTGCCGGGCTTCGATCTTGCGCGGACACTCGGAGGCCACGGCCTCAGGGTCGACTCCGGAGAGGGCGAGAACTGGGAAAGCCTCTACACGCGTATTCATGGCGCCCTAACCCACGACGGACCCTCGGCCCTCGTGAACACCCGGGTCATGGCGCCGGGAATCCCGGAACTCGAAGGCAAGCACACGGCCCACGACGTGGTCCCCGTCGATGCGGCAGTTGCCTACCTGGAAAAGCGAGGTCAAAAGAAAGCGGCCGACTACCTCAAGGGTGTCGAAAAGCCGAAAGCCGATCTCAGCTACGTGGGCGTCTCCGAAGACAAGGGCAGCAATCGCAAGACCTTCGGCGCGGTAGTTAACGAGATCCTGGATGAGATGCCGGAGAAGGAGCGGGTCGAAAAGGTGATGGTCATCGACAGTGACCTCGAGGGCTCGACCGGGCTGAACACGATCGGAAAGGAACATCCGGAGGTTTACACGAAGGGCGGCGTCATGGAGCGCGGGAACTTTTCCGTTGCAGCGGGCTTCGGGTTCGAAGGCGGGAAACAGGGAGTATTCTCCACGTTTTCGGCCTTTCTCGAGATGATCCTCTCGGAGCTTACCATGGCCCGGCTCAATGAGAGCAACGTCCTCTGCCATTTCTCGCACGCCGGCGTCGATTATATGGCCGACAACACCTGCCACTACGGTACGAACATCTTCTTTGCCGACAACGGCCCGGTAAACTTTCCGAAGAAGACGCGACTCTACTTCCCGGCCGATCCCAACCAGCTCCGTGCGCTGGTGAAAAAGGTATTCCACGATGAAGGCATTCGCTTTGTGTTTTCCACGCGGTCCACGGTGCCTTACGTGCTCAAGGATGACGGTTCCAAGGTCTACGACGAAAACTACAGCTTCACGCCGGGCAAGGATGATGTCATCCGCGAAGGTGGGGCCGGATACGTCGTAACCTACGGTGAACTCCTCTACCGGTCCGTCGACGCGGTGGACCGTCTCCGCAAGGAGGGTATCGACGTTGGGCTCATCAACAAGCCGACCCTCAACGTCGTCGACGAAGACACGATACGGAAAATCGGTGAAACCGGATTCGTTCTGGTTGTGGAAAGCCAGCACTTCCAGACCGGTCTCGGCTCGAAGTTCGGCACCTGGTTGCTCGAGCGCGGACTGACACCGACCTACCGGCACCTTGGTGTTACCGAACCCGGACACGGGGGTCTGGAGGAACATGTGTTCCACCATGGAATCGATTCCGGATCAATTCAGAAGGCCGTGCGTGAATTGACCGGGTGATGGGCTGATTTGGTGCGGTGCGTGGCCGGCGCGATCAGAGTGCGCCCGTCGGCGCGTACTTGTCGCGGTACGGGAGATGATTTACGAGGGTCCATTCGGCGAAGTACCCGTCCGCCGGGTCCGCGCCGATGGGCTTCTCGGGATCGTAGTTGACCGGCCGCACCGTGAGGAGGAAGATGGCGCAGTTGCGCGCCTTGATGATAGGCATCCAGCGCTGAGAGTCATCGCCCAGCGTGGATTTCATGATCCACTGAAGAAGACCCCCATGTGTAACGTTCAGGATCACGTCATTCCCCTCGTTGGCGTCCTTGATGATACGGTTCCAGTGTCGCTCCGCCCGCTCGTAGAGGGAGGCAATGGGCTCGGCGCCGGGCACCGATTCCCAACTCTCTACGCGAAAAACCTGCGCGGCCTCCGGAAACTCCTCCGCAACCTCCTCGAAGGTATAGCCCGAGAACATGCCGGTGTCGAGCTCCATGAGGTCGGTCGTCTCAACCGCGGCGCCGCAGCCCGACTCACGCTGTACGATGTCCGCGGTCTCCCGGGCTCGCTTGAGGGGCGAACTGTAGAGTAAATCGATACTCCGCTCGGCAAACCATTCGCCTGCCGCCCGGGCGTGCTCGCGCCCGCCCTCCGAAAGCGGGAAGTCCTCCCGGCCCTGTATGGTCCGACTACGGTTCCCCTCGCTCTCCCCGTGGCGGAGAAAGTAAAACATTGCAGGTCGGCTGAGTTTCAGGAACTTGCTGCTGTATCCGTGTTGGCTCATGGGTGTGCTCTCTCAGTACTCGAGGATGATTTCGCCCCGCACGGAGTTGTCGGTGTATTTGATCATGAGCGTTTGAGAGTCGCGATCGTAGTGGCGCCCCTTGATATAGGACTCGAACGCCGGATCGGTTCGCCATTGCTGGCCGAACAGCTCCATCTCGGAGAAGGGGGGCACGCCCTGCATGATGATATAGTGAGTTCGGTTTCGCGGGTAGTCGATGACGAAGCGGTACCGGTCGGACGCGATGCCTATTTCGGTGAATTCAGCTACCGCCTGTATCCATGTGCCGGGTCCTACCTCTTCGGCCAGTGATATCCGTGCGGGATAGGCGGGGTTGTTGCTGAGCAGGCTGTATACGCGCTCCGGGCCGATGGCGCCTTCTACGCCCTCGAGCCCGTCGGCGCCGACGTACAGGACGGCCGGCAGGAAGCCGGTATCGTCGGCAAGCGCGAGGCTCGAGCTTACGAGTCGGCGGCCGGCCGACTGCAGGCGACTGTCCTCCTGCTCGGCGCCCGCCGCCTGCAGTATCCGTCCGGCGACAATCGACTGGAATACTTCCACGCGGCCCGGCCCGCTTCGCAGGAAGAACCCCTCATCCTCTGCACGGTAGAGATTTGGCAACAGGCGCGTCTCGATGATAGGGGCGAAGCGGCTAAACGCTTCCCGGCTCTCCTCGGTGGGAAAATCGGCGAGGTAGTAGTTGCGAAGCATCCCGATCGCCTGGGCCATATTTGTTTCTACGAAGTCGATGTCCTCCGTTGCGGCAAGCACCGCGCGGTAGAGCTCCTCGCTGCCGCGGTCTATGGCGAACTTCGCCAGGCCCGGTGAGCGAAACAGCTCGGGGTCAGAGTTTCTCGCGAGCTCGAGCAGGCGTGTGGTTTGCCTCTCGTCCGCCTCCAGGTACTGCTCACGGATCTCGTCGAGGTTCCCCAGAAACGGCGCGGAGAGCAACGAGACTTGATCGAGGTGCTGATCCGCCGCGCGCCGCATATCGGTGAACACGGGCGTGTACTCGTCACGTTGCCAGGCTTCGGCGAGCGTTGCGGTCAGAATGAGCTCGGAGAACGCCGGCGAGCCCGAGCGCATATCCCAGGTGCCGCTACCGTCATTAAGTCGCGTGTTGCTCCACCCGATATAGGCATCATCGATGAACGAGGTGACGGTGTTTTCGTACTCATCTGCAGGAATCCGCTGCCGGTCGTCGGAGAACCATGTGGTAAATACATCCTGCTGTTGGGTGCTCGCCTGCAGGTAGCTCACAGTCTGCGTGCCGCTATCGGTTGGAATGCGCAGGACGTTCCTCTCCGTGTCGAGCTCCGACCGTGGCGGGGGAGCGAGGTGATAAGTGTTGGATTCGAATCGTACCGGAAATATCCCCGGCAAGGTCGTGCGCTGAAGTGTCGCACCTCCGGTGGTGGTGACAGGCAAACTGATGGAGCTCGCCGGTAGCAGCGCCTCGGGAAGCTCAGGACGTACCCGCAGCTCTTCGCCGTCCGAGCGCGAGAGGTCGAAGGAGAGCGTGGCATCGTTTTCGAATCGAATGCGAAAGCCGGAATCGGTGGTCGAGTAGGACCAGGGGTGGAGCATGATCTCATCGTTGTCTTCATGGGTGACACGCAGCGACGCCTCTTCGTTGAACTCGAAAGCAACGCCACGGTAGGAAACGCGCACGGACGAGATCGAGCTGCTTTCGCGCTCCACGGTAGGTGTCATGCGCCCCTCGAGGGTCAGCCCGTCCGTTGACTCGTAGAAGCGTTGACCGTCTGAAAATTGAAGAAAAAGCAGGAACAAAATAACACCCGCGTACACCACCGGAATCAGAACGAACGCGCCCCGGAGCCGACTTTTCATTATGCGCGGATTGTAGCAGGAGGCCCCGGTCCTTGCAACATTCCGAAACTGGTGCCGAAAATGTTGATACGACTCGCCGGCGCTCCGATGCGTGAGCGTGCCTGCCCAGCGCGAGCCGC
>JAAAOR010000094.1 GCA_009908735.1 Spirochaetota bacterium
CTGCTTGGGCCTGCCGTCGCTGGTGATGACGATTGCCGCCAACCAGGCTCGTATCGCCGACGAACTGGCCGCGGCCGGCGTGGCGATCCATCTCGGCGGGTTGCGCGATAATCGGATGCGTCCGGAGCGTATCGGTGAGGCGGCGGCTCTACTGTTCGGCGACCCAGGTCGGCTGGCCGGCATGAGCAAGGCTGCGGCCCGCCTGGTCGATGGTCGCGGGGTGGAACGAGTCGCCCGCGCGCTGCACTCGAAGGTTGTAGCATGAAGACTGATGCATCATGGAGAGCGCCGCGCCGGGTGTCTGCCGTTGTCGACAACGACAGCTGGATCCTGCCCTGGGCCGAGCGGCTCGTGGATAGGTGCCGGCGCGAACTGGGCGATGACGCTGCACTGGTTCGTACCTACGACGCCATCCCTGAGGGCGACGTGGCGTTTTTTCTCGGGTGCACTGGCTTGGCTCCGCCGCAGGTGCTGGCCCGAAATTGGTTCAATCTCGTGGTGCATGAGAGTGCGGTGCCCAAGGGCCGTGGATTCGCCCCGCTAACTTGGCAGGTTCTGCAGGGGCGGAACGAGATCCCGGTTTCGCTCCTGGGTGCCACGGAAGAGGCGGACGCCGGCCCTGTCTACCTCCAGCGCACGTTGCGGTTAGAAGGGCACGAGTTGAATGCGGAGCTGAGGTCAGCGCAGGGTCGTGTGACGGTCGACCTCTGCATCGAATTCCTGGCTGCGAATGATCCACCGGATGGCGTCGCGCAGAATGGCGAGCCGACCTGGTACCCGCGCCGGACATCTGCGGACAGCAAACTGGACCCACACCGCACTATTGCGGAGCAGTTCGAGCAGCTGCGGGTCGCTGACAACGAGCGCTATCCGGCTTTTTTCTATTATCGTGGTCACCGGTATGTGCTGCACATCGAGAAGAGCGGATGACGCGATACATTGTTGCCACTCGCAAGCCTTGGAACCTTGCCGCGTACTATCGATGGGCGAAGCGTCTCCCCGGGCATTGGATTCTGGTGACGGAGTCGGATCATCTGGAGGCCGCCGTTGAGGAATTCGCACCGCGCTATGTGTTCTTTCCACACTGGTCCGAGCGCGTCCCTGGTTGGCTACTCCAGCAGACCGAGTGCGTGTGCTTTCACATGACGAAGCTCCCGTACGGCCGAGGTGGAAGTCCGCTGCAGAACCTGATAGTGCGGGGGCATCGTGAGACGCAATTAACGGCCCTGCGGATGGTTGAGACACTTGATGCTGGACCGGTTTACGGGCAGCGGTCCCTGCCGTTGGTGGGTCGAGCAGCCGAGATTTTCGAGCTCGCCGCCGAGCAGGCCTTCGAGCTTATCGACTGGATTGTGGCCAATGAGCCCGAACCTCGCCCGCAGAGTGGTGAGGTAACCTACTTTTCGAGGCGCCGGCCGGAGGATAGTGAGCTGCCGATAGCAGCCGATACTTCGCTCGAGCAACTCTACGACCACATACGGATGCTCGATGCCCCAACGTATCCTGCTGCATTCCTGCAAGTTGGTCGGTGGCGCATTGAGTTCAGCAACGCAGATTTGCACGATCGGACAGTCTGCGGGCGTTTCCGGATTACGATGCGGGATGAGACCGATGAATCGTGAACATATCGTTATCGAGGGCCGTCGAATCGGGCCGGGTGAGCCGCCCTTCGTGATCGCCGAAGTGTCGGCTAACCATAACGGTGACCTGGAACGGGCGAAGAAGATCATTTCCATGGCGTGCGAGCGGGGCGCGGACGCCGTCAAGCTGCAGACATACACGCCCGACACGATGACGATCGACTGCGACGAGGAGCCGTTCCAGGTCAAGGAGGGACTGTGGAAGGGATACAGTCTCCATGACCTCTATGCGTGGGCGCAGACGCCATTCGATTGGCAGAGTGATCTGTTTGCCCATGCACGGTCACTGGGCTTGACGGTGTTCAGTACCCCGTTTGACGAGACTGCGGTGGACCTTCTTGAGTCTCTGGATGCGCCGGCTTACAAGATCGCCTCGTTCGAGATCGTCGATCTTCCCTTGATTGCGCGGGTGGCGCGAACCGGCCGGCCCATGATCATGTCGACCGGGATGGCGTCCGATCTGGAGATCCAGGAGGCGTTGGAGTGCGCGCGTGACAATGGCGGCGACGAAATCGCGCTACTCCATTGCATCAGCGCCTATCCTACGCCGATCGAGGAGGCGAACCTGCGTACGATACCGGTCATGATGGAGCGGTATGGTGTGCCCATCGGCCTGTCTGACCATACCCTCGGCACCACTGCTGCTGTTGCTGGTGTGGCGCTGGGTGCAACGCTGCTGGAAAAGCACGTGATCATGGATCGTGCGCAGGGCGGGCCTGATGCCCCCTTTTCTCTGGAGCCGCAGGAATTCGGAGAGTTAACCGAGCGCGTGCGCGAGGCTTGGCTTGCGCTCGGGACTGCGCGCTCCGGTCGCTCGCGATCGGAGGAATCCAGCGTGGTGTTTCGGCGCTCGGTGTTCGCGGTCCGGGAGATTGCGAAGGGAGAGGCGTTTACGCGGGACAACGTACGAGTCATTCGACCGGGCAATGGGCTGGCCCCACGGTACTACGAGCGGGTGCTTGGGGGCCATGCTACCCGTGCCCTGCGCCGCGGAGAGCCCCTTGGGGCCTCGGACGTGAGCTCGCTCGAGGGAGAGGGGCTGTCGATGGAGCGCGACGGTGAGGCGCGCTGAAACCGTGGGGGCCTCGCAATGACTGGGTTCTCGGAATGGGCAAACACGGGGCCGGCGCTTGTCGTCGCGGCACATCCGGACGACGAGGTCCTGGGCTGCGGTGCGACCATGGCGGCACTGGCAGATGCCGGTGTGCGGGTGGAAACGGTCTTTCTGACCGACGGCGAATACGCGCGGACTGGAGCCACTCCTGCGGATGTACAGCGACGGCAGGCGGCGGCAGACCGTGCGCAGGAGTTGCTGGGCGGTGCTGGAGTCACTTTCGGGGATTTCCCCGACAATCGCCTCGACTCTGTGCCCCTGCTCGAGATCGTGCAGTTCATCGAGGCCGCGGTTGAGCGGGTGCTCCCGCGCCTAGTTCTCACGCACCATTCGGGTGACCTGAATGTCGACCACGAGGTCGCCGCACGCGCCGTGCTCACCGCTTGCCGCCCAATTCCAGAGTCCACGGTGCGGGAAATTCTGGCTTTCGAAGTCCTCTCGGCCACAGGCTGGGGAACCGCAGGCGTGGCGAGCTTTCAGCCGACGGTGTTCTGGGCGGTTAAGCATACGTTCCAGCGTAAGATAGCCGCGCTGCAGGCCTACCAGGAAGAAATGCGCCAGGCGCCGCATGCGCGCTCCATGGAGGCGGTGCGGGCGCTGGCTGCCCACCGCGGCTCCAGTGTCGGAGTGCCGCTTGCCGAGGCATTCGAACTCGTGCGCTTGGTCAGGCAACCGGGATCCACCGAAGGAAATTGATGCGGGCGGTGCCATCGGGACGGGAGAATGTGTCACATTGGTGGGCGGATCACTCTAAATCAGCGCAGTCCGCCATTGCAGCACAGTTTTATCGGGCGATATCGGGCAGCGAGACCCGCACTTCTTCGTGGGAAACGTGCGTGAATCAGGGTGCAGAAGAATCGGAGAGCGTGCCGTGAAGGTGGAGTTTCTGGTGGACATCGTGCCGAGGGACGCACCCGTCGGCGCGGTCTTGAAGGCTCGGCTCAACTCGAGCTGTCCGGACTTTGCCATTACTCCGACGTTCTTCGGAGATGGCGACGGACGTGCCACGCTGTTGCAGTCGCTGCGCTTACGGCCAGATATACTAGTTACACCGTGGTACAACGCGGATCGCACGCTGGAGATATGGGCTCGCGCGCGAATGTCTGGCGCAAAGCTAGTACACTTCCCGTCGGAGCAGTTCTTTAGTCACTCGTTCGACGACGAGAAGCTTAACGCATCGTGTGCGGATGCCTATCGTCGCCACGTCGCAGCGGTTTTTGTATGGGGGCAGTACTATGCGCGTCGCTTGGTAGAAGACGTGGGTTTCCCGCCGGAGCGAATCTACGAAGTTGGCTCGCCACGATTGGAATTCGCCCGTTCCGAGCCGCCTTCGGCACCAAGAGAGTATAGTGGCCGTCGGCCCCGTCGCGTACTCTTCGTGTCGGATTTCACAATCGCCGACCTCCGCTCGGAGTCGCAGCGCCATCGGTTCACGCGCACGTATGGCGTTCCGCTATCCAGCTCCGATGTGGAACAGCTTGGGCATGAGCGGCGCTACATGCTGGATACGGCACTCAGGGTGACGACTGGCTTGAATCTGGAAGCCCGAGTCCGACCGCATCCCGGGGAAGATACGACACTGTACACCGAAGCGTGTACAGGATCGAGGCTCGAGTACGCCGACCCAACGCGACAGTTCTCGGAAGACCTGGCTTGGGCCGACATCGTTGTTGGTTATACAAGCACATCTGTTTTCGAGGTCCTGGCGGCAGGCCGCATGTTTCTGGCCCTGCGCTCAGAAGAGCCGCCGCGAGTTGTGTGGCGGGAAGCGCTCGAGGACCTCTACAGCAAACATACCGCCGAAACACTGCTGGAATACCTTGGCATCGAGGAACCTGCGCAGAAGGGATATGCAACGATTGAGCGCGCGCGATATTGTATCGGGAACATTGACGGCGCCTTCGACCCAGTGGAAGCACTGGTGTCCGCGCTTGAGCAAGTTCAGGAAAGCGCCGCTTCGAATAAACTCACATATCATGACAGCTTTCGTTCGGTTCGCGGAGCAGCGCGAGCGCTCGCCAAATTCTGTGCCTTCCGGCTATTCTCCAGCAAGCCTTGGCAGCGGCTAGGAATGTGGCAGCCGTCGGCGGTGCGTAGCCGATTGTCCCCAGGGCACGCGGTCTCCGATCAGATATTGCACAAGTATTGCGCGGCGGCAGCTTCGGCACCCAACGCTAGCGCATCATGGTGGCGGCCTGTGGAATGGCGGGCCGGACGATGGTGCTGGTCGCCGGTGAAAGACCCCGACGAGGGCCGTGATGGCAGATCCATGCCGAGTACGGCCCCTGGGCCATCGTTCGACGTCGCGTCACATAGGACGTAGCTCACTTCGAGGTACCGTTGCGCTCCGAGCTGTTTGGAGTAGGGTTACGAGGTCAAACTAGGAGCCAGGGGAGGAACCATCTTGTTGCTTCGAACATTGAGAAAGCGTGTGCTGGTCACCGGTGGTGCCGGTTTCATTGGCTCCCATTTGTGCGCTCGCCTCCTGGATAAGGGGCATGAAGTGCTGTGCGTGGATAATTTTTTCACGGGTAGCAGGGAAAACCTTCGCGGTCTTCTAGACTCGCCTCGATTCGAGGTGATGCGTCACGATATTACCTTTCCGCTGTACGTGGAGACGGACGAGATCTACAATCTGGCCTGCCCGGCCTCGCCGGTGCATTACCAATTCGACCCGGTTCAGACAACGAAGGTGAGCGTGAGCGGCACGATCAACATGCTCGGACTCGCCAAACGGACCGGAGCGAGACTCGTGCACGCCTCGACGAGTGAGGTGTATGGCGATCCAGAAGTCCATCCGCAACCTGAGGAATATGTCGGCCGCGTCAATCCGATCGGTTTGCGTGCCTGCTACGATGAAGGGAAACGGTGCGCGGAGACGCTGTGCTTCGATTACTTGCGTGCGCATGGTATGCAGACGCGGGTCGCGCGGATTTTCAACACCTATGGCCCGAACATGCAGCCGAATGACGGGCGAGTGATCTCGAATTTCATTGTCCAGGCGTTGCATGGCGAAATGATCACGCTCTACGGCGACGGCAGCCAGAGTCGCTCGTTTTGCTACGTGGATGACCTCGTCGACGGGTTAATACGGCTGATGGAGTATGCAGGCGATTTGCCCGGACCGGTCAATCTTGGCAATCCGGAGGAGTACACCATACGGGAGCTGGCCCAACGGATTATCGAATTGGTAGGCTCTGACAGCGAGCTCTCGCTCCGCCCGTTGCCGGAAGACGATCCGAGGCGCCGCCAGCCCTCGATCGAACGCGCGCAACGGCTGCTTCACTGGCACCCGGAGACCGGACTGGATAAGGGGCTATCCCGCACCGTAGAATATTTTCGGGCGCTGAAGGCCGCCGGTCTGACCCGTGCCTGAGGTAACGAACACACCAGTGATCAGCGTGGTCGTCCCGGCTTACAACGAGCCGGCGAAGGTGCTTCGTGCGCTGCACGATTCGCTGTGTTCGCAGTCGCTGGAGGACTTTGAAGTCGTCGTGGTCGACGATTGCTCTTCTGCCCCTGATTACCGCTGTCTTATCGATCCGCGTTTCCGGGTCGTGACGAAAGAGTCAAACTCGGGCCCGGCCGCCTCGCGCAATCGCGGAGCGCGCGAGGCCCGGGCCGCCTACTTGTTCTTTACGGATGCCGACTGCCGGCTGGCCGCTGATACGCTCGCACACGCGGCACGAGTACTTGCCCAGGAGTCGATCGCCATGGGGAATACGCGCGTCGATGCCACGACGTTGCGCGGCCGCGTCATCGGCCTGCTCGGCTTTCCGGGCGGCGGGCTCATCGGCTTTCATAACGTGTGGTCCGTCGATGACGCTGGATACACCAACAGCATCAGCAGTTGCAACCTCGCGATTCGTAAGGAGGTGTTCGGAGACGTCGGCGGGTTCGACGAGACTTTTCCCGTTGCAGCGGGCGAGGACACAATGCTGGCTCGCACAGCGTTGGACCACGGTTACCGAATCCGGTACGTGGCAGAGCAAGTTGTTCACCATGAGGAGCGAGCAAGTCTGCGCGGTTTCATTCGCTGGCAGATCACTCGTGGGCGGGGTGTTTATCACGTGCAACGTCGTGTCGGAAGCATCGGCGGCTATGCAAGGAAGCGCTTCGCCTCGTTCGGCCACTCTCTGCGTCGAAGCGGCCCTTTGCTTGCGCCTGCAGTTGCTTGTCTTATGGCGTTGTCGTTGGTGTGCCACTGGGTCGGCTATCGGCGCGAGGCTCACCGAGACAATCGATTGCGATGATACGGTTACAGGAAAACTGGCATGGCGGCTTCGGCCGAGCGGCAACGAGCTACGATCAAGTCTGGTGTACGGTATGACCTGAAAAGCGGCGGCAACCCCTGCTGAAATTAGAAGCGCTAACTCACTGATTTCAGGATAGGAGAATGCCGCCATGAGCAACGATACGACAGTTCCATTCCTGAATCCAGCCTTTCGCGACGAGATGAGCGGCGTGGGCCCGGTGACCGTCCAGCTCCCCAAGACCCGCGACCGGGCCCGCCGAAGCCACTGCTTCGGGGCCTGATCATACCGCCCTATCTTAAGAAGACCCGCCGCCTCGAAGCGGCGCTGCCGTGGCTGTAACTGAAAGGGGTATCGACCAACGACTTCGACGAGGCCCTGACCGCGCTGTTCGGTGAGTCGGTCCGGCGCCTGACTACTTCGACCATTGGCCGACTGAAATCGGTCTGGGAGAAGGACTACCAGGCCCTCTTCC
>JAAAOR010000073.1 GCA_009908735.1 Spirochaetota bacterium
AACGCGTTTAGGGGCCATCCCCCCTGACCTGTGGTCTGAACGAGAAAGTCCATGAGCATCTGATCGATGTCGGGGCGCTGCTCACGGTCCACCTTAATGGGCATGAAGTGCTCGTTGAGATAGGCGGCGACATTGGGGTCCGAGAACGCGTCGGCGGCCATCACGTGGCACCAGTGGCAGGTTGCATAGCCCACCGAGACGAAGAGTATGCGGTCGGTTTCTCGAGCATGGTCGAGAATCTCCTGCGACCACTCCTGCCACCACACGGGATTTTCGCTGTGCTGGCGGAGGTAGGGCGATACCGATAGGTCAAGGTTGTTTCTGGTGAATCTCAAGGTGCCTCCTGGGCGCTCAATTTGGGCAAGCGACTCACGTCGCTGCCTTCTTGAAACCCGTCGCAGGACGATATAGGCTGCGACGACAGCAATCATGTGGATTCTAACATGAGCTACGAGGGCATCAAAAGATCTTGCGTCCACATCTCCTCTTTCCGACCGGCAGTGCGCATGTTTGCAGCGGCGATCGTGCTCGTGTTTCTCGTCATCATCGCGCAGGCTGCGCCGGCGTCGCCGGCCTCGGAAGTACCGGCCTCGGAAGTACCGACCCCGAGAGTAGAGGCCGGCTCTGCCGGCCCTGCGCAAACCGCCGGCACCGCGCTGCCCGGACTCGAATCGAGTTTCGGTGGACGGCTCGCGGAAACCCTCGGCCTGCTTGCGGGCGGCGGAACGGTGCGGCTGTGGCTGCTCACCCTGCTTTATGGTGCCGTCTACGGAACGCTTCAAGCCGTATTTGTCGGTCACAGGAAGTTGCTGCTGTTGTCGTATTTCCTTGCCGAAGACGCACGGCCGATGCAGGGAATGCTCGCAGGCACGGCGGTTGCGTTCCTGCAGGTCGGCATCGCAGTCGGTGTCGTTTTCCTCGCCCGCTTCGTTCTGGACACGGATGCCGCTACCATGGCCGCGGATACGGTAGCCTGGCTACGGCCCGCAACGGGCGCGCTCATGGCCGTGCTCGCGGCGGTCCTGCTCGTGCTTCGAGGCATCGAATACCTTCGCACGCGGGAGGACTGGCATGAGGAGAAGCATATCTCCAAGCTGCGACCCCTCGACAAACGGATCGACCCCAACAACGAGGATCCGGCGGTGCAGCTTGCCGTGGCTCACGCCCGAAAGCTGCGGCGGAGGCGTCACGCCGAAGCTCCGTGGCTTCCCGTGGTCATCATTGCGGCCCTTGCGCCGAGTCCGTCTGCCGTGGCGGCAACCTCTTACGCACTCGGGATCGGCTCGCCGGCGGTGGCCCTCGTTGCGAGCGCGGCCGTCTTCGTAGGCCTTGCAGTGACGCTCATCGCACTTTCGGTGGTTACCATCGTGGTCAAGGAGCGCCTCATTGACGCGCTGGGAAGCCGCGCTGCTCACTTTACTCATTTCGGAATCGAGGTGGCGGGCGCAGCGGCTATGCTCGTGCTGGGCGGGTTGCTCGTGACCGGAATTCTGTGACGTTCCGGCAGCTCATGCGCTGAACGTTCGTCTCGGGTACGGTCAGCGCCGCTCCGCGTACACATCGCCGCTGCGCTTTCCCTCGACATGGACAGGGAAGAAACTCGCCCGCTCGAGAACGCTCAGAACCTGGTCGCGCTTTTCGGCACCGTGACACTCGACTACGATACGACGGAAACGGCGAAGTACGTCAGCCGCGGCCGGCGTCCCGGTCACAGTCGACGTCCCGGCCACAGCGGACGTTTCCACGGCGCCCGAGAGAATATCAACCTCGCTTCCCTCAACGTCTACTTTCAAGATGTCGGCTTCGGCGACGCGTGCGCGGTCGAGGAGGGCGGAGAGGGTGATGGCCGCTACTCGGCGCGGGCGCACCCGGGCCGGGTCGATCCAGGGTCTCGGAAAGGCTGAGATGTCGGTGGAGGCTACGGTGCCGACGTAGGGGTAGGTGTCGAGGCCGATGGTTCCCTGCGCGCTGCCGGTAGCCGTGGTGCCGGGGGTAGTGCGCTCGGTTGTGATCCGCAGCGGTGCGGTCACGGCTGCCTCGATGCATGTGACATCGTCGAGCCCGTTCGACTCGATATTCCGGCGGAATAGATCGGCGTTCTCCGTTAGCGGTTCCGCCGCGACTATGCGGAGACCGGGATTGAATCGCTTCATGAGAAGGGTGTAGTAGCCCTCGTTTGCCCCGAGGTCGAGGATCGTGCGCGCGTCCTCGCCGGCGAACCCGGCAACGCTCGTGTGTGCCCTGTCGCGGAAGATTTCAAGGAAGGTGTCGAGGGAGGCCGGTGCAAGATCGCTTCGAAGGATGAGGGTGATGTGCGTGTGCTCCGACCCGGCAGGCCGCTGTGCTGCCTTGGGCGCCTTCAGACGAAGCTCCATATACCGGCCGGGCGCGGGAAGCGGCCTCCCGCGAAGGAGGTTCTGCCTGTCGCTCTCGATGCGTTCGAGTGCACGATGGTCCGCATCTGAGACCGCGAGCTGGTGGAGGTACTCGAAGTCGAGGTGTGCAGCCATTGTCTCCTTCTCCCGGCGGCGGACGCTCGGGCCGCGGCTATGATACCCTCGCAAATCATGCGAGTGGAACAGATTGTAGAAATCGGCGGTCTCATCGGATTCACGTTGTCGGGCCTGATGTTCGTTTTATCGGCGCTGCGTACCGGAGACGTGTTCGCGCTGGCCGGAAGCATTATATGGATCCTCTCCTGCGTCGGATGGATCATAGTGCTCATTCGGATGCATCGGGTTGCCGAGGCGGAGCGGCGAGAGGGCTCATGACGCCCGCGGCTGGGCCGGAGCCTCTCACACAACGACGAGTCTTATGGACTCGTGCCCCGTTGTCGCCGCTTGTGCCAGCGGAAAAAGTGGACGACGCCGGCAAAGAGAAAGCCTATTCCCATGACGGCGCCCAGACCGAAACCGACGATGCCGAAGACCGGTATGCCGTATATCTGCGGCTCTATGTCGGCAAGAACAACCAGCGAGGAGCTAACCAGCAGCGCAGAAAGAACGAGGGCAAACGTCATTCGAAAACCGACGCGATCGTAGGTCTCCGCTATGTCGGCGGCTTGAGGGATGTTGATATTTAGACGCCGGTCCCTGAGCAGGCGTTTGGTTTCCTGGATTACCGTGGGTGCGTCGGCGAGAGCTTCGTTCCAGTCGAGCGCAGTTTTCAGAGCCCGGTTGCCGGCGCGGTTGGAGGCGATCTGGTTAATCCAGATCCGTGGCGAAAAATCCCGCAGGTACTTGAGTAATTGAAACTCCGGATCCAACCCGGCCCCGATGGTCTGCATACTGCCCAGGACCTTCGCCACGTATATCAACCGCGGGGGAAGACGTATTCCGAATCGAACCACGGTTTGAAGCAGATTCATGAAGGCCGACGGAATGTCTATGTATTCGAGCGGTCGATTCAGGTGCTCTTCAATGTAGTCGTATACGACCGACTCGAAGCGGGCCTCATCTACCTTTCCCTCCGCGTAGCCCATGCGCAGAAGGGAGCGCGAGACCAGGCTCGGATCGAGGCGCGAGAGTCCGATCATCATCAGGTTGAGGTTGTCCTGCTCATAGGGGCGAAGCGCGTAGACCATGCCGAAGTCGATGAAGCAAATTATGTCTCCCTCGAGCACGAGGAAGTTTCCGGGATGCGGGTCGGCATGAAAATAGCCGTTGATGAACAGCTGTGACATGATGAAGTCGGCCGTGCGCAGGTTGATCCGTTTTTTGTCGAAGCGTTCGCTCGATTTTTCGATGATCTCCGAGACTTTTTGGCCGTGAATGAACTCCTGTACGAGCACGTCGTGTGTCGTGTACTGGTCGTACACCTCGGGAACCATCACCGTCTCATCTTTTTCATAGTCCGCGGCGAACTTTCTGACGCTCAAAAACTCCTCGACGAAATCGAGCTCCTTCCGAATTTGAGTCTCGAACTCATCGATGATGTCCTTGGCGCTCAACGTGTCGAAATAGCTTGTGTAGCTGTCAACGAAGTTGGGGAACTGCCGCATGATCTGCAGATCTGCTTCGATTTGGTCGTCTATTCCCGGCCGTTTGATTTTTACGGCAACCGGTTTGCCGGTCGGGAGGATGGCCCGATGCACCTGAGCAAGCGAGGCGGCCCCTTCCGGTTCTTCGTAGAAGTAGAGGAAAAGCTCCTCTGTCGGGTAACCGAGACTCTCCGAGACGAGGCGCTTCGCCTCCTCGGCCGGAAACGGCGGGACCTCGTCCTGGAGCTTTTTCATCTCGAGAACGACGGACTCAGGTATGATATCGGCGCGGTCACTCAGTATCTGGCCGAGTTTGATAAACGTGGGGCCGAGCTCTTCGAGCGCGCGCCGAAGGCGCTGTCCGAAGTTCTCCCGAACGAGACGCGGGGGCCGATATTTGCCCCCGCTACGCGTGAATGGAACCGATATGCGGCGCAGCAGGGGCTTTTGGCTTACGAGTTCAGCCAACCCGTACTTTGCTAGTACGGATAAGATTTCCCCGTATCGCGACAGCACCTGCCCCCGACGCAGCTTTGGTCGAAGGATAGGATTTTCCTCGTTTGTTACTTACTTGGAATCCATTTTCTTCCCAAGCTCATCGATCTTCTTGGAAAGCTTGTCCATGTCACTCTTACTGGGAATGCCGGCATCCTTCATGTAAGATTCAAGCTTCGCCTCAATGATGTCATCGAGTCGCGTGCGGGTTTCCTCAGACTGGTTCACGAGGTCCTCCATGAACTTCTTTCCCTGCTCTTCGTTCATCTGATAGTCCTCGGTGATCTTCTTACCGAACTCCTCGACCTTCTCCTTGGCACGAAGTGCGAGACCGAGACCTGCGTACAGTCCTTCCTGAAAAGGATTCGTTTCGTTAGCCATATTCGTACATCTCCTTGTTGAACGTTTCCGTTCCTTCTATGTTTAGTGTACTAACTAACCCCGGGGGCCGTCCAGTGCCGGCGGCGTGCGCGATTAGTAGCCACTCTCCCAAGTTATTCATATCTTAAAGATATGCACAACCCATTTCGTCCAACCAAGCACACGTCTGTTAGCCATCTCGCCGCGACGCCCGCTCTGAGGGTACTCTACGGCCTTCTCTTGCTGTTTCTGACGGCTGGGGCCGCACACGCCCAGTCTTGCGGCCCGCCGCAAGGATTGAGCGATACATGGGGATTTCGGGCGCATGACCTCGAAGCCCTGGCATCCGACCCCGGAGAGCCTCAATTAGTGGAAAAAAACATTCGCACACTAAGCAATAAGGCGGAGGGCGAGCTGGATGCTCGACTGTACCTGCACGGACTTTTTCCGGAGGCAATGGGGGATTTTGAGACGGCCATTCGTGACATCGAAGGACAGAACGAGTTCCTCCCGAACCTCGAGGCGTCCGAAGTGCTCTGCTCCGACGGGCGTCCGGCCTCCTACGCGAGGGTGCGACAGAGTCTGGGGTTTCGCTTTCTGATGTTCAGCCGGGATTACGAGTACATCCTGCACTACTTCCTCGAACGCTCGGAAGGGCGCGATGCGGCGCTCAACGTGTGGTGGCAACTCGACGAGCCGCTCGATGATCAGATAGTTACCACCGACGGGAGCTGGTACTTCGAGCCTGTAGTCGTCGGCGGCCAGGAGTATACGTACATGGCTTATGGAACTCACACCGTGTTCCTGGAACAAAAGATGGGGCTTAAAGCGGCCATGGAGCGGTTCGGGGAGAGAAACGCCGCGAAGGCTATGAGAGCGCTGCAGGCGGAGGCTTCCGCACGTGCCGACTGAAGAGAAGCTGCGAAACACGCTCGTAGAGTTCTTTCATCGGGAGATCGACCGGCGCTACAGCTACGAGTATCTGAAAGAGATGTCCGACGTTCGCGCCGACGAAGTCGGCCCATTGCTCGAGACCGGAAAGCTCCAGCGAATCAAGGACTTTTTCAAGCGCGTCATGTATCCTGCCGGGAAGGACAGGGAGTTGCGGGATGCGGGCATGGAGACGGTTGCCTCCATCATCGGTAGCGCGTCTTCGCTGCTGGGCCTGCTTCCCCGCCTTGCCGGCGTGCTCGTTGCTCACACGATGAAGATCCCGGAGATCAGCGCGGCGGCCATGGAGCTCGTCTCCGCCTATCGTCTTGCCAACGCGCTCGAGCGACGCACACTAAACGCGCTCGAGGAGATATGCGCCGAGAATGGAGTCGACCCCGGCGCGGCGGACGAGATCCCGGATGAGTTCTTGCGCCACGCCTATGCTTCCATCTCAGACGAGGAGATCCGGCAAATGGTCCGGCGCACAGGAACAATCGTTCGGCTGGGGATGAAGCAGGACCTGATGAAGGCTACTCGAGACATTACCGAGAAGGTCATGAACACGCGTGCGAGTGCAGACGAGCGCCGGGCCCTCGCCTACATTGTTTCGGAGCTCGATGAGGTTCTCGAGCTTGCTCCGACCTTCTCAAAGCACGACCGTGAGACCATCGTGAGACTTTCGGAGCACGTCGAGAGAAACTACTTCGCAGAGCTCCGGCGTGCCTACGAGTCGCCTGCGTAGGTGCTTATTCTGCCTCACGGTGTCGGCACTAACGCCTCTCGAATGGATTTACCACTTCCGGACTGTAGCGCTTGACCGGACGCGGAGCCTACTCCGTCTCCTCGAGCTCAGCCCGCAGAAGAACGTCGCGGGTGTGATTCCCGAACTTGCCCCCGAAGAGGTTCATGCCGCCGCGATTTTCGGCATCCTCTTTGACGCCGATGCACATCCGGACTTTCGTTTTGCCGGTGAGATCGAGATCGGTCAGGGAGAGCGATGAGATTTGGGATCCGTCGAGGAACGTCCCATGCGGGGTTATACGCCATTCCTTGAGATACCCGTACTGTGTGTTTTCCAGCTTCCACCACGTGGGAGTGTTCTGCCCGCGCACCCCGCCCATGTCGCCGGGAGAGTGCCAGGTCCCGGCATCCGCGTCTTCGACCCATAGGGTGATTTCGGACGGCCAGTCGTTGCGGTAACCGGGAAACTCAGAGCAGATTTCGCAGCTGAAGGAAAGCGAGGAGATCCGCTGCGACTCGGCAAGCTGGATCGGGAAACTGTACTCCAGCCAGCCCCAGGTGAACCATATAAGCTGCGCGGATGCGCGGTGGGGATCGAGAAAGCTCTCGGTGCGATCGAAGCTGCCGATGATGCCGCTGTCGGAGACGAGGCCACAGGGTGCGGCGACCTGGCAGTCGGTGTACAGGCCGATGGGCATCTCCACTTCCAGGCGATCCCCTGATACCGCGGGCGGGGATGAGTGGAGGGGAAGAACCGCGTCGTCATAGGTTACCGAGCACACCTTGCGCGCTCCCTTTCGGCCTGCCTCCGATCGTGTCTCGATTAGTCCGGCTCGCTCGAGCGCCTGCACATTGACGGTGCAGCTCGACTGGGGGATCGCCATCCGTTCGGCAAGCTGCTGTATCGACAGGTCGCCGTCGCGGAGGGC
>JAAAOR010000144.1 GCA_009908735.1 Spirochaetota bacterium
ATCGTTCGCGCGACAATTGCTGCCCTTCACGGCGGATCGCATCGGCGACCTTCGGGAGCGCTGTGAGCTGCCGCTGCACGCACTGATACCGTTCGAGGATATACTTTCGCTCTCGAACCTCAAGCTGCCGGACGCGTTCACGAGTGAGGGCGTGTCGCTCGCCGAGCTCTTCGAGGGTTAGCCCCCATGGAACATTCCTGGACATCAGGATATCGCGGCCTCTCGGGTCGACGGGCAGCAGTGCTTCCATCTCGCTCTCCAGGTGGCCAGGGTGAATGGCATCGAGCTTCGGCAGCCAGCTTCGGAGGCGTTTGAGACGCTTAGTGCCTTCGCTTATCTCAAGGCCACACAGCCGTGAGACGAACGGTATGTCTCGGTGAGTACAGTACAATTCGATCAGGCGCTCAGGCGGAAAACGCTTCTTGCGGACGTTGTGATCTTCAACCTCGAGAACGGCGAAACGATCCAGAAACCACCGAACCTTCCTGTCTGCAAGGTCGCTTAGCAGGGAACTGCGCGCTCCAAGTTGGTCCATCGCCTGATCAAGATCCCATTCGGCTGGATCATCCGGTTTCAAGCCGCTTTCCACGAGGAATGCTACTGACTTCTTTCGCAGCGGAGGCCCAGAGCGTGTGCCGAACTCCGAACCGAAGAGTTCGGGCTGTTTCGATCCGTCCTGCACCCGACCTTCTCCATGATCGCCTTCGTCCCCCACCCTGGACTTCAGCCATTCTGCGTAGCTGACAAGCTCGCCGGCCATTTTCACTCCACAGTTTCTCAACTGCAGGAAGTCTTCGGCAGTCATAGAGGCAATCTGTTCGTCGGCGAGGCCGCTCTTCTCCAGGACGTTTCGGGCGCGTACGCTCAGTGCACCTTCGAAGTCGCTATGAACCACAGGCGGCGGAGGTGGCGCGGGTAACGGGGCATCGTCGGGCAAGTGTCGTGCAAAGTCAACGAGCTCACGGGCCGTTTTCACTCCGCAATTCCGATAGGACAGAAGGATATCCGGCGGATCGTTCCTGAGCTCCTCCCGGCGTTCCTCCGCTTCCTGCCCGGTGTAGGCGGCAAAGCGGACCGCTGCCTCGTCCCCGGCCCCCCGAGGAACTTCCGAAGCTCATCCGCCTGGCTGTTCGCCAGGGCGTTCATCGGATAGCCGACTACCGCCTGGATTCCACGACGGCTTCCGTGCCGCAACACGTGGTCGACGATGGGTATGATGTAGGCAAGGCTCTTGCCGGAACCCGTTCCAGTCGTGAGGACGTAGTTCCCGCTGGTCTTCGCCGCGCGGATCGCCTCTTCCTGATGGCGGTGGAGCCGAAGCGGCCTGCCGGGATCACCGTCGTACTTCCCGAGGCGAAATATTTCCCGGCACTGCTCTTGCAGCACGCCCTGGTCAACGAGCTCGTTGATGTCGCCACCCGGGTCGAACGCCGGGTTGAGCTGTAGCATGGGCTGGGGCCCGAGGCGCTCGCTCGCGAAATGCTCCTCGACTTTTACAGCAAGATCATCCGCGCTCACCTGGATGAAGCTGTCGACGAACTCGCCGTACTCTGTGATTACCTCGTCACGAAGTCCGAACACGTTCATCGTGCATCACCTCCAACGGCAGTGGCGTCAGCAGCCTGCTCGATCTCCGCAAACCTCTGCTGCGCCTGCCCGAGCACGCGAATCGGCGTCACGTCCGTGGCTGCAGGCAGAAAGAGCTGCAGATTATCCATAGCCCGGGTGATCGCAACGTAGAACAGGTTGAAGCCCTGCTCGTCTGCGGCCCGGGAGGAGACGCCGTCCGGCCTGCGAAGCGACGGCGCGTAGAGCATGACAACGGGAAACTCCACGCCCTTCGCCGAATGCATGGTGGACACGCGCACGCCGCGGGTGGACTCGAAATCGAATGATTTCTCTCGAATATCGACGGTTTCATAACCGGCTTCTTTGAGCACGTTTCGTATACGGCTCACTCCGTCGGAGAATGCGGTGAGGACTGCCACATTCTCCGGGTCGTATCCGAGCGTGGAGACGAAGAACTCAACGCGGCGCTGGAGTCCGTCTTCGGCGTCGGCAGCGTCGCCGTGCAACCAGAGCTCCGGCGACGGGCCGTCACGGAACGCGTCGTCGATGGCATCCGGCGCCGGCAGAGCACGGTCTTGCCACAGGGCGCGGAACACCTCCGCGAGATGCATGATCTGCCGCGTGTTTCGATAGTTGGTCTTCAGGATCGCCGAGTGGCCGACGATACCCACCCCGAGGCGCTTGAAGGTCATCCCGGCCTGGTAGATCGCCTGCCCTTCGTCTCCGGCCATGACGACCCCGTTCTCCGAAAGAAGCTTGAGCATCCGGACTTCCACCGGAGCAAGGTCCTGCACTTCGTCGATGAACAGCCGTGCGACGCTGTGGCGAGCGCGCTCCTCTTCCGAGCTTTCCAGATGCTGGAGCAACACGATTCGACTGAGGGTCTTGCTGACCTTGTACTGCCCGAGCATGTCCGCCCGGACTTCCGCGGCACGCTCCCAGACCTGCGCGCGCTGCTCGGCCAAAAGCGGTTGCTTGCGACCGCGCCGCGGAGCCGCATCGTCGACGTACTCGCTTCGGCTGAGGGCGCGGCCAAGGATCACATCCTCGATCTCCGCATGCAATTCCTCCCCGGAGAGAAACGGAAGCGGATGGTCATCGGTCCAGCGACGAAGGTACTTGTAGTCAACATGATATCGCTCGTCGATCGCCCGCAGCCGTTGCAGTACGAAACTGTCCACGGTCGCGATTTTCGGGGACGCCTCGTGCCGTCCGAGGACATGCGTCAGATACTCATCAAAGCGAACGAGTGTCCGGGTGAAGGTCAGAAGCGCGACGGGCTTCTCCTCGGTGAGCCCGAGCTCCTGATCCCGCAGGGTAAGCTCACCGTCGAGCGCATGGAGCAACACAAGCGTCTTCCCCGTCCCGGCCGGGCCGGAGATCAGGTAGTCGCCCCGGTCGCGGATGCGCTCTGCGGCCTGCTTCTGTTCCGGCGACAGGGCCATGACGCTTCGCTCATAGTCGGCGCGGGAGCGGGTGTAGCTGGTAAAGCGCTCGAGATAAGAGACGTAGACATCGGCCCCGCGAAGCTTCTCCGCCTGAGCGGCAAGCTCTTCTCGCGCCCGCTCTGCTTCGTGCAGCCTGCGGCGAAGGTCGTCGGCCTTCTCCTTTCGGCCCGACGCGGTCTCTTTGAGTCGCTGGACCTCGGCGTCTTTCTCCTGGAGCTCACGCTGCACGCGCTCGAGCTCCTGCCGCCAGTCGCGGGATGCCTCCCCGACGGTTTGAAGCTCTTCGTTCTCCTGCCGCACTCGATTGTAATCGAGCCGGAGTCTGCGCAGGGCGCGAAACTGATCGAGCGGTGCCTGCTTTCCCTTCCACAGCTTGAGCGACTCCTCGAGGTCGGCCATAAGCTCGGCATGATCCCAGCCGAGGAGCCGGCAGAACTTGATGAAGTCGTGGGTGGCAGAGCGTGCCTCCTCGCCGGAGAGTTCCTCGAAGCGATGGCGAACGCCGTTGGTGGCGCGGTGGCGCTGGGTGATGCGCCGGGCAAGCTCCGGCACCCGGCCGGTCTCGGGGTCGAGCTTCCCGAGCCCGTGGAAAATCGCGTCGATTTTCTGTCTGAAGGGTGTGAACTCGCTGTCGAGCTGCGGGTACTGAGTGATGGCATACGCCTCAATCAGCGAATGCAGCGCGAGGACATAGAAACCTTCGTCGCTGCCGTTGAGGGAAATGATCCGTCGCAGGTTGCCTTCGATGTCTCGCGCGTCCAGGGCCATTACACCTCCACGGGTCGGTGCCTGTGGCCTCATCATAACGCGGGCAACTAACGCCCGCAATGCTGCAGATTTCACGAGAGTGATTCTCGGTTTTTCACGACCGGCGATCATCTATACTGGGTCCTCACCGCCTACCGCGCCCTTCTGACGTCAGCATTTCTGCCCAGGACCACACCGGCTTCGCCGGCGACCGATCGATTGCGTCCACCAGCCGTCCCTGTTCGAGAGTGAGTTCCCAGAGCACCCGGAAGGCTTCGACCTGGGGTAGTATCGATCCGTAGACAGAGAGCTTTTCCACGTCGGGATCTCGACCGACCCGCATGCCCCCTGTGAAGGACACCGGGACATTCAGGCCCCGGTAGGTTGCGTCCCCGAACCCGTCGTCCAGCACCGGCGCTACGCCGTCGATCGGCGGATAGTGGCCCCTGCTGTCACGGACTTTCATCCGCCGCAGAAAGAGCCCGTTCTTGGTCAGGGAGTAGCCGAGATAGAAGCCCCGGTAGCAGCCGGTACTCATCATCTCCGGCATCAAGCCGAACTGCTCCGGCGTGATGAGTCCCTCCTCGGTCGTTACCTGGAGCAACTCGTAGCTGTAGCGGCGGAAAAGAACGGTATCGCTAATCTGCACTGACATGCCAACCTCCAAGTCATCGGCAACCTAATGTTTCAAACGGCATACCGCAGTTTGTTAACGGTCGAGCGGAATTGAATCAGGGCAAACGCAGGTTGAGAGAGCGCCGGCTTCCCGTTCGACTCGTCGTGTGAGCGGCGCAACCTCTTTCCGTCGATGTTCACCTGCTCTCCCGCTCTCGTAGTAGACAGATTCTTACTACTCACCTCTTAACCATCATGTCCGTTTGCCCCGGACGACGTTGCAAGTGTTATGCCAGGCGGGGGAAGGCGGGTGGGAACCGGCCATACGGGGGCCCCAGCCGGGGGAAGGCCCGGCCCGCGGGCCGCTCAGGCGGAACGTCGGTTACGTTGAGTGGAACGGAGGTTTTGCGGAGGTTCTCAGAAGATCACTGTCCGATGACGAAAAAGGGGAGACGCGGGGCCATGGTGCTCTGTGGTGTCGGGATGTATCTGCTGTGATGCTGTGCCGCTCTGTCGTGTGGGGCTCAGGCGGCACCTTGGGAGGGTGTCAATCCCGTAGGGTCGGGTGTTTCGGTCCCGAAAAACCGGGCTACGGCCCGTCGCCGGGTCGTTCGCGCTTGCCCCCCTGTCTCCCGTGTTTACGTTTTGCGTGCGCCGGTCCGGCTATGCTGATCCGGTTCGTCGGTGAAGTCGACGGGAACCCGGTAGCTCGCCTCCCGCAGAGCGCGGTTCAGTCGACGGAACTCTTCCCGCGCCTCCTGCAACTCACGCCGGGCATCGGCGAAGCTCACATCCGGCGCCTCTTCGATGTCGCGGTCTTCTTTGTGCACAACCCGAACAGCGGCACTGCGGACGAGCTGGCTGCCGAGCTCGCCGACTCGCGTGTTCGCCGCCTTGCGCAGTTCGAGCGCCTCGGCCAGTGTGACCTCCTCACCGCCGACACGCACAGTGTTGGTGAAGTTGGCGGCCTGGATGGCGGCGTTCAGCTTGTGTCGCTTGTGCTCGAGGGCTCGAATCTCCCGCCGCAGCTCGGCCGGATCAACCCCGTCGGCTGGACGGTAGCTGCCGGCGTCCCCCCGCTCGAGAAACGATGCTCGCGAGGAGTTGCGCGATTCCGGCAGACACTTGCGCAGCGTCTCTATCTGTGCATCATACTCAGACCGCAGCTCGAGCGCCTCGTAGATCAGCAATCGCTTATCACTGTCAGGCATCACGTTCCTCCTTTTCCCACCGTTTTGAGGCTCGAAGACCAAAGAGTATACGAAAGGAAACGGCAGAGGCCAAGGGGCGAACGGGCCGCTTCGTGCCAGGCAAGTTTGTCCCACTATCGGTCAGAATCATATCCTGCGGCCGGTAATCCTTAATGTGCCACATGTCGTCCGAGGTGCCGCCTCCGTCGCCGGCCCTCGCGGCTTGACAGATGCGTCTACCTACCATACATTTGAGTCAGGAGGTGACTCTATGAGTCAAATTACGATTCGCAACCTCTCTCCTGAACTGGAGCATGTTATTCGACGGACCGCGATGGAACAGCACATCAGTCTGAACGAGGCTGTGCAACATCTGTTGCAACAGGCAACCGGACTGGATGACACCAGCGGTCGCAAACGCAATCTGCGTAACCTGGCGGGCAGCTGGACCGCGAAGGAAGCCCGGGAGTTTGAGCAAACCCAGGAAGATAACTCGCGAATCGATCCGGGGCTTTGGAAATGAGGCTTACTCTGGACACAAACGCCTACACCGCCTTTTGCCTGGGTGAGGATCAGGTACTCCAACTCATGGAAAGCGCCGATGAGCTGCTGATTCCGGCGGTGGTGATCGGTGAGCTTGTGTCCGGCTTCGTTCAAGGATCTCGCAAGCAGGAGAACCTGGACCTGCTTGACGCATTCCTGGCCCAGCCTGGAGTCTTCATGCAGCCGATTGCCCGCCGCGAAGCCGACCGATTCGGGCTGCTCATAAAGGCACTGCGACAAGCCGGCACCCCCATTCCAACGAACGATGTCTGGATAGCTGCTGCGGCTCTCTGTGCGGATGCCGCTGTTCTCACCCGCGACAGCCATTTCGACTCCGTGCTTGGCCTGCTGACGGTCGGGTTTTAGTGCCGTTTTTGATGACAAATGGCATCTATAATGGTAAACTGTAGTATGAGCGTGAAGACGAGAATCGACCGCGCAGGCAGGATCGTCATCCCAAAAGAACTGCGGGACCGCTACGGTCTCGAGAACGGCACGGAGGTAGAGGTGATCGCGGTTCCCGACGGCATCACGCTCGTTCCCGCGCGATCCGAACGGCGTCTCGTGCGAGTCGGACGGGTTGTCGCAATCGATACCGGCGCAGAGAAAGCTCCGGCAGAGGCTTTCGACATCGATCGAGCGAGAACAGAGCAGTTAACTCGCAAGGGGGGGCTCTCCTCGTGAGGGTCGGCGTGGATACCTCGGTAATCGTGGCTGCGGTGCATGCAAACCACCCCGTTCACGCGGTAGCAGCACATTGGCTCGACCGGGCGTTCGCTGCGCACGAGGTCGTCGTTGCGCATCATTCGATCATAGAGTCTTTTGCGGTGCTGACCCGTCTACCTGCTGAGTACCGACTCTCCCCCACGGAAGCAGAGACCGTCCTCAGCGAAACTCTACAGGAGAAGGTGAGTATCGCCCCGTTTTCATCTCAATCGAGCTGGGCCGCGCTCCACTCCCTCGCAGACGCACCCTCGGCCGGTGGGGCGAGCTATGACGCGTTCATCATTCACCTGCTCTTGCAGGCCGCCGTCGATGTGATCGTAACGTACAATGCGGCGGACTTCGCGCGACTCACCCGTGCGGTGCGGGTTGCCGAGCCCACCGAGGTCTAGCCCGGTCAACCACTATCGCCTGCTCGCCGGAAGCCGCACGGGGATACGCTTACCGAGGATACGGGCTGGATCGTGGCCTCAGTCTGCGATGGTGATGTCGATCCGATTTGAGAGCTGATCGAAGATAGTGCCGTTCCCGCGCACGCAGGTACTTCTACATCGCTTTACGAATGAACCCTTA
>JAAAOR010000147.1 GCA_009908735.1 Spirochaetota bacterium
CGGGCTCCCATGCCGAGCATATTGACGAGCTCAAGCGTCTCCTCGACGAGGCGTTTGCCGAAACCGAGCAGAACAATTAGCGAGGACTGATAATGAAAAGTGACGTAGTGGTCCCTGAGGTAGGCGAGTCGGTCTCCAGTGGCGTTCTCGCGAGCTGGCTCAAGACGGAAGGTGAGACGGTCTCCGAGGGTGACGAGCTTTTCGAGCTCGAAACCGACAAGGCGACCCTCGCGGTTCCGTCACCCGCCGACGGAGTGCTCTCCATCAAGGTTTCCGAGGATACCGAAGTGGAGGTCGGCCAGACGGTCGGCATCGTGGATTCCGAAGGCGCGGCAGCCGGGACGACTGACGCCGATTCCGCGGTGGCCGCCGCAGATGCGCCGGCCGCCGCGGGCGCGGATACCGACACCGGCTCGAGCGAGCACGATATCGACGTGCTTTCTCCGGCCGTACGACGGGTCGTGACCGAGAACAACCTCGACCCCTCGCGGATTTCAGGCAGCGGCAAGGGTGGGCGCATTCTGAAAGAGGATGCACTCAAGTCCGTGGAGGCGCAGAAAGCAGCCGGCGTGGACGGGGGCGTCGCGGCAGACGACGCGGGGGCTGCCGGCCGCGAGGCAGCTCCTGCAAAACCGGCGCCCGAACGCAAACCGCAGCCCGCCGTGCCGTCCGGCGAGCGCCGGCGGCGCGTAAAGATGAGCACGCTCAGAAAGCGCATCGCGGAGAACATGGTCGCCTCCAAACAAAACGCGGCCCACCTTACTACCTTCAACGAGGTGGACATGAGCCCTGTCTCCTCGCTGCGCAAGACCTACCGCGACGAGTTCGAGCAGAAGTATGAGGTGAAGCTTGGGTTTATGTCCTTCTTCGTAAAGGCTGCCTGCGCGGCGCTCGCCGAGTTTCCTGAGGTCAATGCTTTCGTCGACGGGGAAGAGATCGTCTACAACGATTACTACAACATCGGCGTTGCGCTCTCGAGTGAGCGAGGGCTCATCGTCCCGGTCCTGCGGGATGCGGACGCGAAGAGCTTTGCAGAGATAGAGCAGCAGATACTCGACTTCATCCAGCGCGCCCAGAACCGTAAGATCATGCCCGATGAGCTCGCCGGCGGGACGTTCACAATCTCCAACGGCGGTGTATTCGGCTCCATGCTCTCGACGCCGATTCCAAATCCACCGCAGACGGCCGTTCTGGGAATGCACTCCATCCAGCAACGCCCCGTTGCCGTGGACGGCGAGGTGGTGATTCGCCCCATGATGTATCTCGCGCTCACCTACGACCATAGGATTATAGATGGGCGCGAGGCGGTGCTGTTTCTCGGTAAGATCAAGGGTCTCATCGAGGACCCGCGCAAGATGCTGCTCGACATCTAATGAGGAGTTCAACCACGTGAGTAACACCCGGAACTTTGATGTGATAGTGATCGGGGCCGGCCCCGGAGGCTACGTGGCCGCCATCCGCGCGGCGCAGCTAGGCATGACTACGGCGATCGTCGAAAAGCGCAGCACGCTCGGCGGGACCTGCCTGAATATCGGCTGCATTCCCTCGAAGGCCCTTCTCGACTCGAGCGAGTTCTTCGCCCGCGCGATGCACGAGGGGGCCGAGCACGGCGTGGTGAGCAAAAATCTCACCCTCGACCTTGCGACGATGCAAAAGCGAAAAGACGGCGTTGTGGAGAAGCTCGTCTCAGGCGTCTCGTCTCTCATGAAGAAAAACAAGATAACCGTGTTCAGCGGTGTCGGCCGCCTCGGTGAGGGCGGAGGCGGGGACGCCGGAGCCGGCAGTGAAGCCGCAGGCGGTGCCGCCGGCCCGTCCCACCGGGTCATCGTTACCGACGAAAACGGCGAGGAGACCCAACTCGAGGGGGCACACGTCGTCATCGCAAGCGGAAGCGTTCCGCAGGAGCTCCCCTTTCTGCCCTTTGACGGCGAGCGCATCGTCAGCTCCACGGAGGCGCTTGCGTTCGAGAGTGTGCCGAAGAAGCTTCTCGTGGTCGGGGCGGGCGCCATCGGACTTGAGCTCGGAAGCGTCTGGGCACGCCTCGGCGCCGAGGTCGAGGTCATCGAGATCCTTCCGGAGATCCTCGCCGGCTGGGATTCGGCGACCGCCAAGGCGCTGCGGCGAGAGCTTACCAAGCAGGGACTCAACTTCAACCTCGAGACCAAAGTCACCGCCGTCGATACCTCGAAAAAGAAGCAGATTACGCTCGAGGCGGAGAGCAAAGACGGCACGGCCATGAAATTCGAGGGCGATAGAGTGCTGGTAGCAGTGGGGCGCCGACCCTACGCCGAGAGCGTCGGCCTCGAGGCTGCCGGCATCGAGATGGAAGAGAACGGTCGACGCATAAAGGTCGACGAGCACTTCCAGACCAACGTGCGAGGTGTTTACGCCATTGGTGATGTTGTGCGAGGGGCCATGCTTGCACACAAGGCGGAGGACGAGGGGGTCGCGGTGGCGGAGATTATCGGCGGGAAGCCCGGCCACGTGAACTACGAGGCCATCCCGAACGTCGTCTACACCTGGCCCGAAGTTGCCGCTGTCGGCAAAAGCGAAGACGAGCTCAAGGAGGAGGGACACGCCTACCGCAAGGGCCAGTTTCCCTTCGCCGCCAACGGGCGCGCCCTCGGCATGGGCGCTCCTGCCGGCTTCGTAAAGATCATGGCGGACTCCGAGACGGACAGGGTGCTCGGAGCTACCATCGTCGGGCCCTACGCGTCGGATCTGATAAGCGAGATCGTGACCGTAGTGGAGTTCGGCGGCAGCTCCGAGGATATTGCCCGCACCGTGCACGCCCACCCCACGCTTCCCGAGGCGGTGCGCGAGGCGGCACTGGCAGTCGACAAGAGATCGATCCACGGCGCTTAAGTGCGGTTGGATATGTTCAAAGTGTTTTTGGTCGAATAAGTATTACGAGAGAGGGGAAAGCGTTATGTCCAACGTTGAGTATTCAAAGGGTCTCGAGGGCGTCATTGCCACCGAGTCGAACATCTGCCGCATCGACGGCGAGAACGGTCAACTGTACTACCTCGGCTATCCAATCCGAGAATTGGTGGACCAATGCTCCTTCGAGGAAGTGGTGTATCTGCTCCTCTACGGAGAGCTTCCGAATCCCGACGAGCTCGATCGCTTCTCGAACCGGATGCGCAAGAGCCGCCATCTCAAGGATCCGGTTCTCGAAATGATACGGGAGTTCCCTCACGACTCCCATCCAATGGAGCTCCTGCAGGCCTCCGTCTCTTATCTCAGCAGCTACGTCGATCACAAGATCGAGCACGACGCCTACTGCAACTGTCGGACGACCCTGCACCAGGTCGTTCAGCTCTCCACTGTCGTGGCCGCGTTGCACCGTTTTCGAAACGGTCAGGAGTACGTTCCGCCGCGGATGGATCTCTCCCACGGTGCGAACTTCCTCTACATGATGCGCGGCGAGGAGCCGACCGAGCTCGAGGGCGAGATTATGGACAAGGCGCTCATCCTCCACGCAGAGCACAGTCTCAACGCTTCAACCTTCACAGCGCGCGTCGTTGCGTCAACCATTTCCACATGCTACTCGAGTATCTCGGCCGCCGTCGGCGCCCTCAGGGGAAGCCTCCACGGGGGAGCAAACGAGAAGGTCATGAACATGGTCGACGAGGTTGGAACTCCCGAAAAGGCCGAGGATTGGGTAAACAAGGCGCTCGATGAGAAGCGAAAGGTGATGGGTATGGGCCATCGCGTGTACCGCGCCAAGGACCCGCGAGCCATCGTGATGGAAGACTACCTGCAGAAGCTCTCAGAGCAGAAGGGTGACACCCGCTACTACGACATACTTAAGGCGGTGGAGAAGGCGTTTCGCAATCGCATGGAGGAAAAGGGGAAGCCGGTATATCCCAATGTGGACTTCTTCTCGGGCGCCGTGTATCGCCTCCTCGGCATTCCCACCGCCCTCTTCACGCCGATCTTCGCGATGGCCCGCGTGGCGGGTTGGCTCGCGCATGTGCTCGAGCAGCGCCATGACAACCGCATCTATCGGCCGAAGGCCCTCTACACCGGCCACGAGGAGCGCCACGTCGTGCCCCTCGCCGAACGGTAGGGGTCTGCGGAGCGCGAAGAGAACGCGCCTCGCCGGCTCAACCCGGCGAGTAAATCGACTCGAGCGTCTCCACGCCTTCCTGCACATGCTTCGCCGAGTCGTCGAGGGCGGCCTTCTCCTCACCGGAGAGCTCGACCTCGATGATTCGCTCCACGCCGTGCTTCCCGAGGAGTACCGGCACGCCGAGGAATATTCCCGAGTGGCCGTACTCGCCACGGAGGTAGGCGCTCGCGGCGGCAATGCGCTTCTCGTCTTTCACCACGGCCTCGACCATCTTGGCAACCGAGGCGCCCGGAGCGTAGAACGCGCTTCCCTTCTTGAGGTAGCTCACGATCTCGCCCCCGCCCTTTCGCGTGCGGTTCACCAGCTGCTCGATCTCTTCCGCAGTAAGCAGCTCGGTCAGCGGGAAGCCGCCCACCGACGTATAGCGGGGAAGCGGCACCATGGTATCACCGTGGCCACCGAGAACCATCGCAAAGACGTCGCTTGGAAGCACGTTGAGCTTTTCGGCGATGAAATAGCGAAACCGCGTGGAATCGAGAATACCCGCCATCCCGACGACTCGTTTGAGCGCGAAGCCCGTCTCACGGAGCATCGTCATCGAAATCACGTCGAGCGGATTTGCCACAACGATAACGATCGCATCCGGGGCGTATTTCTCGATGGCCTGCGCCGCCTCTTTAGCGATCTGAACGTTGGTCTTGAGCAGATCCATCCGGTCCATCCCGGGCTTGCGCGGGATACCGGCGGTATGAACGACGACGTCCGAGCCTTCGATCTGGGAATAGTCGTTTGTTCCCCGAATGTTGACGTTGTAATCGCGAAGCGGCGCCGCATGCAAGAAGTCGAGCGCTTTACTCTGCGGCAGCCCCTCGACCACGTCGACCATCACTATGTCGGCGATGTTCTTCTCGGCGATGTAGTACACGGCGGTCGCGCCCACATTGCCCGCCCCGATTACCGACACCTTGCTCATTTCATCCCTCCGGCGCTCTTCATCATTTTCTTGAGATCCTCGCCCGACGCGGTGAGCTGCTGTTGCTCGGCATCGGTGAGCTGCGGCAGCATCACCTGCTCGATGCCGTTGCGCCCGATCACCGCAGGCAGGCTCATCGCCACGCCTTCTATGCCGTACTCGCCGCGGAGCATCATGGAGACCGTCATTATTCGCCCGGTGTTCATGTTTACTGCCTGGGCAAGCTCGGTTGCGGCCGCCGACGGCCCGTAGTAGGAACTTGCCCGCTGAGCCATGTCCACGATGAGGTTTCCGGCATTGCGCGTCTTTTCAAAGAGCTCCTCGAGTCGATCCGAGGGCATGAGCTGCGCGACGGGTACACCCGACACGGTGCAGTAGCGCGAAAGCGGTATCATCGCGTTGGCGTGGCGACCGATGACCGTGGCCTGCACGTTCTCGGTGGTAACACCGAGCTCGTGCGCGATAAAGTAGCGCAAGCGCGTCGAGTCGAGCACGCCGCCGAGCCCCATGACCTGGCGCCGGTCCAGCCCCGATTCCTCGACGAAGAGCGCCGTGAGCAGATCAACAGGCTCCGAGACCATGATCACCTTTGCCGTACTGCCGGAGATACTCTTCGCGAGCTCTCGGATGACACCGGCGTTCTCGCTGTAGAGATCCTCACGCTGCATGCCGGGTTTTCTCACCGACCCGGCGGTCACGATGATGATGTCGTTTGCCAGCACATGCTCGAGTCGATCGGTGCCCTGAATGCGAACGTCGTAGCCTCGCACCGGCGCCGCTTCCATCATGTCGAGGGCTTTGCCGGTGGACAGTCCCTCCTGGATGTCGTACAGCACCACGTGTGCCACGTTGTGTTCCGCGATGAAAAACGCCGTGTTTGCGCCGACGTTTCCGCTGCCGATGATGCCGATATTTGCCATTTCTGACTCCCGCTGCTACTATACCAGCCGTTGTTGACCGTGTCACCGGGGTTATAGGAGGACATCTCATGCCGGAACCACAGACAGATTACCGGGTAGAGTCAGATTCGATGGGCGAGGTTCAAATCCCTGCGTGGGCCTACTGGGGCGCACAGACGCAGCGGGCGGTGGGGAACTTCGGCGTGTCCGAACACCGCATTCCTGCGTCGATGATCCGGGCGCTTGCCCTCATTAAAAAGCACGCCGCACGCGCAAACGCGGAGCTCGGACTCATCGATGCAAAGCTCTCCGACGCGGTGATGCGCGCCGCTGAGGAGATGTATGACGGGAAGTGGGACGAGCATTTCCCGATCGACGTCTTCCAGACCGGTAGCGGCACCTCCTGGAACATGAACGCCAACGAGGTGATTGCAAATCGGGCCAACGAGATCCTGGGGCAGCCGGTGGGCACCCGAAACCCCGTCCACCCGAACGACATCGTGAACCGCGGGCAGTCGTCGAACGACGTCGTCCCCACGGCCGTGCACGTTGCAGACCGCATTGAGCTCGAGGAGGCACTCCCGCGGGTGCGAAAGCTCGCACAGTCTCTTGCGGCAAAAGGGGCGGAGCTCTCCGGAGTCGTCAAGCTTGGGCGAACCCACCTCCAGGACGCGGTCCCCATGACGCTCGGGCAAGAGTTCTCGGGCTTTGCCGTACAGATTCAGAAAAGCGCCTCGAGGCTCGAGAATACCTTCTCGAACCTCGAGGAGCTCGCCCTCGGCGGCACGGCGGTGGGTACCGGTATCAATTGCCATCCCGACATGGCGGAGAAGGCCATCCGCGGCATCGCCGCGGACTCAGGGTTACCCTTCCGACCTGCCGTGAATCGCTTCGAAGCCATCGCGGCTCGGGACGCGCAGGTGGAGCTCATGGGCGCGATCAACGTTCTGGCCGGGGCGCTTATGAAGATTGCGAACGACCTCAGGCTGCTCGCAAGCGGCCCGCGCGGGAGTATCGGCGAGATCGTGCTGCCCTCTCTTCAGCCGGGAAGCTCTATCATGCCGGGAAAAGTCAATCCGGTCATCCCCGAGATGGTCATCCAGGTTGCCGCTCATCTCATGGGCAAGGTGACCTCAGTGACGACAGCCGGCCAGCACGGTCCGCTGGAGCTCAACATGATGCATCCGCTCATTGCTTACGAGACCGTGAGCGCGGTGCGCCTGACCGCAGAGACCTGCGAAGCGTTTGCCTCCCGCTGCGTCGACGGGATCACCGCGGACGAGGAGCGTGCCGGGTTTTGGCTCGAGTGGAGCCTCGCTCTCGTCACCCCGCTCGCAACCGAGATCGGCTACGACCAGGCGGCAAAGCTCGCGTATCAGGCCTTCAAGGAGAAACGCCGCATTCGCGACGTGGTGGAAGAGGCAGGCGTCGTCTCGGCGGAGAAGCTGGACGAACTGCTCGACCCTCGCAACATGATCTGAGGCGCCGCGCGGGAACCGGCAGCGCCGGGCATCAGTCTCGGAGTCCGAGTTGTGCGGAAAATCGCGCGAACGCAACGGAAAAGTCCGCGCGCCCGAGCCCGAGCCGAAAGTACGAGTCCGGCATCTTGAAGAGCGGTCCGGGGATGAGCAGTACGTCGGCGGCCACGCGGAGCTCGTCGGCAAAGGCCCGGCTCGAGCGCCCGTCGGTGAAGCGAGGCAGAATCGTTGAGCCACCGCGCCCCGGGAGGAAGGCAATCGGAGACTCGTCGGCGGCGAGTCGCGCCGCCACCAGCTCGGCGTGCGCGCCGATGCGTTCCCGGTTCGTGCGCATGAGCGCCTCGCCCTGATCGAGTGCAACCTGCGCAAGCCACTCAGAGGCGGCGCTGTTGCAGATCGTCGTGTAGTCTTTGAGCGCCGCAGCACGCTGAAGAAGCTCTTCGTCTTGCGTGGCAAGCCAGCCGATACGGAGCCCCGGCAACCCGAAGCTCTTCGATAGCCCCCATAGAGAGATCCCCTTCTCGTAGCGGTCGCACACGGCGGGCAGCCGCCACGGGGTAGCCGCGGACCAGTCGGTGACGGCGGCTTCGGCGGTGGCGCTCGGCCTCGGGGTGGCGCCCGGCGCGTCCCCGTACTCCAGCCCCCGGTACATCTCGTCGGAGAATAGATGCACTCCATGCTTCCGCGCGACAGAAATGATCGCTTCCAACGTCTCGCTGTCGGGCAAAAGCCCGGTCGGGTTGTGCGGCAGGTTCGCCACGATGAGCCGAGTTTCGGGACGCAGAAGCCCCCGCAACTCGTCCGGGTCCAGCTCCCACCCACCGTCCCGCTCGCGTACGCCCCACTCGCTGACCGCCGCGCCCAGCGCGTGCGGTAGGGCGAGTAGCGACTGATACGCCGGCGACATCACCACCACATGATCTCCCGGCCCGAGGAGGGCGTTCATGAGCAGGAAGATTGCCTCCTCGGGAGCCGAAACGAGGAGGTTCTCCGTCCCCACGGTCTCGTAGTACGTTGCAATCTGTTGTCGCAGCGCGGGGTTGCCGGCGCTCTCGGTATAGCCGAGGGCGGAGTCGAGGAACTCCTCGAGACGTGGCCCGCCACCGGGCGGAAGCAGGTCGCGGGGGCTCAACGGCTCGCAATCCGACGCGCTCAGTTGATATGTCACCGAAAACTCATGCCGAGCAAAATATCGCTCGAGCTCGAAGGCGGGAAGATCACGCATCATGGGAGCACAGGATACCGTCCAGGTCTTCGGGTTGCAATTGGCCGGGGCCCATATTACACTGCCGGTTATGGAGCTCAACTACTCGGATCCGAACTACCAGGAAGCGATGCGCCTCTATCTTTCGGGCGATTGGAGCAGCGCGCAGTCGGCCTTTGTCGAGCTGTCCAAGACATATGCCGAGAGTCCCTTCATTTTGATGGTTCTCGGAAACATCAACTATTCCATCGGTCAGCTCGACCGCGCCGTGGAGCTCTACAATGAATCGATACGCCTGGACCCGAAGTACGGCATCGCCTACTACAAGCTTGGCGTGTGCTACTACCGCATGGGCAGGCTCGATGAGGCGTTGAGAGCGTTTTCGAAGGTTATGGAGCTGAAGAGCCAGAGCCACGCCATGGCGAGCTACTTCGTCGGCCTCATCCATTTCTTCATGGGCAATGACGACAAGGCCGAAGAGGGGTTTTCTGCGTTTCGCAAGACATCCCCGGAATCAATGATTGCCAACTACTACCTCGCTCAGATCAAGATCAAACGCAAGAAGCACCAGGATGCCCTTGAGCTCCTTGGGGAGCTCGCAGAGGCCACGCCGCAGTTCGCCGAGGTGCACTACCTCCTCGGCGTGGCGCACCACGGCGTCCACAACAACAGTGAGGCCATAAAGAGCCTGCAGAGGGCGCTCGAGATGAACCCCGACGACGAGCGAGCCCGCACCAAGCTCATGCTGCTCACCGACGTGCAGTGGCCGTGACACGGAGGCAAGACTATGACGAAATACGTGTGCAATGTGTGCGGCTACATCTATGATCCCGACGAGGGGGATCCCGATGCCGACATCCCGGCGGGGACTTCTTTCGACGAGCTACCCGAGGAATGGGTGTGCCCTGTCTGCGGCGCCCCGAAAGATGAGTTCACCCCCGAGCAGTAGGATTCGGCGGCACTGATCTCCCGCGGCGGCGGCTGTCGCGGCGCTGATCCCCTATTTCCGAAGCTTACGACGCAGTTTTCTCCGTTCGGCGGCGCTACTGCGCGCTCGTCCTTCGCTCTGTTCCGCAGCAGCCGCCAGGCGTTGCTCCCGCTTTCGCAGGATTACGATGAGCCCGATCCCACCCAATATCATGAGAAGGCTGTAGAACTGGCTCGCGATGAAGTTCCACGGAGTAAGCAACAGATAGGGCGGGTTCTCGATGGGGGAGAGCTTCAGCATGAAGTCGCCGCGAAGCGGCACGCGATAGTAGTCAACGAAGAATCGAACCACCCCGTAGCCGATGAGATAGACGCCGATAAGCGCCCCGCGCGCGTGCTCCCGCTTTCGGAAGAGGAACCAGAGCACGAGCCACAAGAGGATACCCTCACCAAAGGCCTCGTAGAGCTGCGTGGGGTGTCGTGGCAGGTTCACCATCCCCGAGAGCTCGGCGACGTTCATCCCCGCCTCCCGGGCGGTCTCCTGCACCCAGGGTTCGTCGGCTGGAAAACGGCGCGCGTGAGGGAAGATCACCCCCCAGTCGACGGTCGTCACGCGGCCGAAGAGCTCGCCGTTGATGAAGTTACCAATGCGCCCGAAGGTATAGCCCAGGGGTACGCCGGCGACGAGCATATCACCCCAGTCGAGAATGTCGATCTTTTTCGACCGCGCGTAGATGAGCACTGCAATCACCGCACCGGCCAGACCACCGTAGTAGTTCATTCCCTGTAAGCCTACGAAGTTCATATTTTCATCGAAGGGCCAGAAAATCAGCCACGGTCGCGCCCAGTAGCGGCCACTCTCGTCAAAGAGCAGCGTCGCGAATATGCGCGCTCCGATGAGCAGCCCGATAATGATCCAGAAGAACATGTTCAACACCGTATCGGGGTCGACGTCGAGCTTGCGCCGCTTTACCTGGTACATGAACAGCAGGTAGGTCACCGCAAAGGCAACAAGATACATCATGCCGTACCATCGGAAGGGCAGGCCTGGGATGATTTCGGTCGATATCCAGTCCGGAAAAACGAAATAGAGCGTCATTGCCTTCTCCCCTGTGTGCTATTCAGCCGCTCGCGCGCCGACGCGGTCGAAGCCGTACCGTTCTCTCACATCGGAGAACTCACGATCGATATCCTCCTCGCTGAGTCCGACCCGTGCGAGGCTCGGGGTCTGGGTCGCCTTGGTCGGAAGACGGTCTGCGTCCTCGAGGATCTCGGCAAACCGCTGGGACACGGTCAGGTCCATGGCCTCGTAGAGCTCACGAACGATCGTGCTTGTATCCGATATCAACTCATCAAAACGCAGGGTCCGTGCCTGCGCCGGCGGTAGCTCCGCCAACACCTGTTCAGGATACCGGTACCAGTGCCCGGCGATGTCGAGGATACGCCGGCGGTTGGGATAGGGCTCGCGCGGAGCACCGAAGTAGTGCCAGCAGTACGCAAACCAGTTCGTCATCGAGGGTAGCAACTCGACCGGATCTCGTACGAGGTTGACGAATCGCGCGTCGGGAAACACTTCCAATAGCGAGCGAATCTTGGGCGTGAAGGACGGGTTCTTGGAAACCACGCGGAGGTTCTCTCCGTGGACATAGAGATGGCGTTGGAGCATGGAGCGATAAAAGCGCATGAGCCGGCTGCGACGCCGCGGAGGCACCGATTCGTCAAACCAGGGATAGCGGAAGTCCGCAGCCTGGATCGGGAAGAAGAACCAGACGAACAGCGAGTCCCACGCATAGAAAAACAGCCCCTCGTCCTCTTCGGCCTCCTCCAGACGAATTCGGTGAAAGGGTATCCGTCTGAGCACCCGGTCTTCCACCGAGGCAAGCCCACGGCGAACCGGTCGACCGATAAGTCCATCCACGAACATGAGAAAGCTCCAGAGCTTGCGTTGGCTGATGGTCGGAGTGACGTAGATCTCTCGCGTCGTGAGCCCCGTGACGTTTTCCTCATCCTGCGCAAGAAGACGCTGCAGGAAGGTCGTGCCGCTTCGAAAGTTGCCGACGATGAATAGCGGCTTGTTGACCCGCACCCGGCGGTAACCGGGAAAGAAGATTTCGTCGAGCAGCATGCAGAACCACGTAAATGCGATACTCCAGGGAAAGATAAGGGAGAAGGCGGCGAGAAACTTGACCCGTCGGGCACGAAGGCGGCTGTAATCATCCCGCGGACCGAGAAGCTGCCGCCGAATCTGCCGCATGAGGAGCCGCACGTGTAGCACGTCGGTCAAGTTACGGAGCCTTTCACCGCATGTCAATACACAGTCCCGCCCTTGATTCCTCGCGAAGAGGCTTAGCGGGGCACGGCTTCCACAAAGGGGTTTGGGGACGGCGTAGGACGGCCGAGATAATAGCCCTGAGAGTATTCGACACCCATATCGGTGAGTCGCTCGAGCACCTCGGCATTCTCGACGAACTCCGCGACAAGCTCGATACCGTTCACGCCCACGAAGGATTTTACACCGCTCACCAGGGTATTCATCGCTTCATCGCTGCAGATCCGCGTGATGATGCTTCCGTCTATCTTTACGTAGTCCACGTTCAGGTCGATGATACGCGCAAAATTGGAGTATCCGCTGCCGAAATCATCGAGGGCAATGGTCGCCCCGAGGCTCTTTGCCGCCTCGATGAACTCTTTTACCTGCTCGTAGTGCTGCAGCCCTTCCTGCTCGACGACCTCAAGGGTGATCCTTCGGGCCACCTCCGGGTAATTCCCAAGCTTAGTAAGAATATGAGCGCGGGTCGTGCGGCTTTCGATATCGAGAACCGAGAGATTGATCGAAACCCCGTCCCCTCGGTCCATAAACTCCTGCACGGCGAGGTCAAACACGCGACGGGTAATTTGCCCGTAGTACTTGCTGTTCTTAGCCACCAGCAAAAACTGACCGGGAGAGATCGGCGATCCGTCCTCATCGAGCATTCGCAGGAGCGCCTCGTACTTCACGACGTCACCGCTGCGGTTATCCACGATAGGCTGATAGTAGGCGACGAGACGATCCTGCGTGAGAGCCTGACGGATGCGGCCGAGCCAGAGCAGATTGTTCTCAATGTCGAGATAGGCACGCTCGGCAACGTCGGGAGCGTAGACGAGCGTCCGACGAGTGCGTTGGGCTTCGGCCAGGCCGAGCTCGGCCTGCTCGAGGAGCACGTGCGAATCCGACGAAACGACGAGGGTAAAATCACTTTCCCATTGCACCGCTGGTTTCGACACCTCATGGTCAATCAGCCGGCGGTGCAATTCTCCGCCGCCCCTCATAGCCTTGGAGCGGGTAAGCTGCTCCTGGGGATCGTCGAGGAGGACACCGAAAAGTCCTCTGTCGAGATGATAGAGGCGTGGCTTCGATATCCTTTGCTCTGAGAGCCAGTTTTCCCCCAGCAGAAACTGCAGATACTCCGCGTACTCCCCCTCCATCTCCCGAGCGCGGGACTCACCGTAGAAACGGCGGATGCTGTCGATACCGTCCATGCTCACGAGAAAAAGCCACGGCCGTTCGTACTCCGCCAGCGCCTCCCGATAGGCCACGCGGTTGGGTAGGCCGGTTGTAACGTCGGCTGTGGAGAGTACGTATCTGCGATTAATGAGGGACAGGTTCACGTAGGAGCGAACGTGGGCGCGGAGCTCGAGCTGGCCGAAGGGCTTGTTGAGAAAGCCGGTTACCCCCGCCTCGAATGCACTGATGCGGTCACCGGTATCGTCGAGGGCGGTGAGCATCAAAACGGGAATCCGGGCCGTCTCGTCGCGGCTTTTCAGAAGTCGCGTCGCCTCGAGGCCGTCCATCTCGGGCATCATGAGATCCATGAGGATAAGGTCGGGCTTGCGCTCCACCGCGATATCCACCGCGGTCCGACCGTCGGCCGCCTCAACCAGCTCGTATGGAGCTTCTTTCAGCGCCTCTCGGACGGTCAGGCGATTTACCTGGTTATCGTCGGCGACCAGGACAAGCGGGGCATTACTCAAGTCAAACTCCGTTCACTATTCTCGCTCCAGTATACGCGAGAGGGGTGATGCGATCAAGAGGAAAAAAGGAATAAATGAGTAAAATGGAGGTAATTTTCGTTTAGTGGGTGGGCCGTGACTCCTGGGCAGGCGCCTCCGTGGCCCCGAAAACCGGGAGGCCCCATGCGGGGCCTCGGGCCCTACTGCTCGAACTTCTTGAGGACCAGGATCCCGTTGTGCCCACCGAAGCCAAGGCTGTTGGACATGACCGCGTTGACGGTACCCGAGCGTCCCTTGTTGGGCACGTAATCGAGATCGCACTCGGGGTCGGGATTCTCCAAATTCAAGGTCGCCGGTATGTACTGATCGCGAATAGCAAGAGTCGAAATAATGGCTTCCATGCCGCCGGCGGCTCCAACCATGTGGCCGTGCATGGACTTCGTCGAGGACACGGGCATCTTATAGGCATGATCGCCGAAGACGTCTTTGATTACCCTTGTCTCGACGGGATCGTTCACGCGGGTCGAGGTGCCGTGCGCGTTGATATAGTCGATCTCCTCAGGTTTCATCCCCGCCTCATCGAGGGCAAGCTGCATAGCCTTCCTCGCTCCCGCCCCGTCGGGGTGGGGAGAGGTGCGATGGTAGGCATCGCAGGTCGATGCGCCTGACGCGAACTCGGCGTAGATCTTCGCACCGCGGGCAAGGGCGTGCTCCATCTCCTCGAGAATGAGAATACCGGCGCCCTCGCCGATTACGAAGCCGTCACGGTCGGCGTCGAAAGGACGTGATGCCTTCTCGGGCTGATCGTTGTACTTGGTGCTCAGCGCCTGCAGCACGTTGAATCCGGCAACACCCATCTGGGTGATCACCGCCTCCACGCCGCCTGAGATGGCGACCTGTCCGTAGCCGTCGCGGATCCAGCGGGCGGCCGTAGTCATTGCATCGGCCCCGGAGGCGCAGGCCGTGGTGATGGCGTAGACCGGCCCCTGCGCGTTGGTGATTATCGCAACATTTGCCGGCCCCTCGTTGCTGATGAGCTTCGGGATGGTGAGCGGCGGCACGCGCTGGGGTCCCTTGTCGAAAAGGGCTTTGTAGGAGCTCTCGGTGGTCTCGAACCCGCCGACACCCACGCCAAGCATGACGGCGAGGCGATCAGGATCTATTCCGCCGGTATCGAGGTCGGCGTCCTGCAGCGCGGTAATACTGGCCGCGGATGCATACTGCGAGAAGATATCCATCTTCCGCGCTTCCTTGCGGTCCATGTAATCGGATGCTTTGAAGTCCTTCACCTCCGCGGCGATCTTCGTGAGAAAATCCGTGGTGTCGAAACGGGTGATGGGGCCGAGACCGCTCACGCCGTTCTGCACGTTCCGCCAGATCTCGTCTATCGTGTTTCCGATCGGACTCATCGCACCGAGCCCGGTTATGACTACTCTCTTTTTCGACATAGGGTATCCTTGTTGGACAGGGTTACATTCCCATCCCGCCCGAGATTCGGATGACCTGGCCGGTGACATAGCCGGCAAGATCCGAGGCAAGAAACAACACCACGTTGGCGACGTCTTCGGGCTCGCCCACGCGGCCCATGGGAATCTGTGCTTTCAGCCCCTCCTGCTGCTCATCACTGAGATTGTCGGTCATTTCGGTCTGGATGTAGCCCGGCGCCACCGCATTTACACGTACGTTTCGCCCCGCAATCTCGCGGGCGAGGCTCTTGGTAAACCCGATCAGACCAGCCTTCGAGGCAGCATAGTTGGACTGTCCGGCGTTGCCGACGAGACCGACGATGGAGGTCACGTTGACAATGGCACCGGTGCGCCGCTTTATCATACTACGGCTGACCGCCTTTGATATGTAGAAGGCGCTGGTCAGGTTGATGTTGATGACGTCTTGCCAGTCCTCGGCGGACATACGCATAACCAGACCGTCTTTGGCAATCCCGGCGTTGTTCACGAGAATGTCGATTCCACCGCTCTCCTCGAGGATTTCGTTCACCGTGGCGGTGATGGTTTCCTCGTCGGCGACGTTTCCTTCCTTGTAGATGACCTCGACACCGTTCTCGGCGGCAATCTCTTTGTACTCTTTGAGGTGAGGTCCCGGCTTACGGCTTATGTAGTACACCGAAGCCCCGTTTCGCAGAAACGTCTTCACGATACCGCTTCCGATACCGCGAGAGCCACCGGTTACCAGTGCCTTTTTTCCATCAATCAACACGTGATTGCTCCTTCTGCCTGACTCAGCCTGCTCACCCCGCGGTGAGCGCAGTTATCGCCTCGAGCGTTCCGGCCGGCCGACAGGACAGCTCCGTCTCGGTATGCGCCTTGGTGAACGCCTTCCACAGCCCGCTGAGGACCGTCCCGGGACCTACCTCGAGGAAGCCCGGGCTTCCATCGGCCACCATCTGCTCTTCCTCGCGCGTCCACATGACCGTCGAGACGAGCTGATCGAGGCATAGCCTGCGCGCCTCTTCCCCCGAGCGTATCAGACGGCCTGTCACGTTAGAGTACACCGGCTTCGACGGGTCGGAGAAGGTCACGCGGGCGAGAAACTGCGAAAATCGCTCCCGAGCCTCCTGCATAAGGGGGCAGTGAAAGGGGCCCGAGACCTTCAAGCGTATAAAGCGCTTTGCCCCCGCCTCCTTGAACACCGGCTCTGCCTTTTCCAGAGCCTCGGCAGTCCCGGAAATAACGGTCTGAACCGGGCTGTTGTATATGGCAGGATAGAGGTTCTCCAGGCCGCGGGCGGTTATAGTCTCCTTCACAACGTCAAAGTCGAGGCCCAGCACCGCGGCCATACCTGCCTGACCGGCCTCGCTGTCGAGGGTGCGGCTCGTCTCCTCCATGACGCGGCCCCGGGTGGTCACCACCGGGAACACGTCGCCAACGTCGAGTACCCCCGCATCTACAAGCGCCGCGTACTCTCCGAGGCTAAATCCCGCGTAGCGGTCGGCGCCGATACCGTGCTCTGCAAGCACGCGGCTTGCAGCAAGGTTGACGAGCGTGATGGCTACCTGCGTGATATTGGTCTGTTTCAGCTGGTTTTCGTCGCCATCGAAAAGGACCTGTCCAACGTCGAACTCGGCGTGGCGCTCCGCCTCGCCGAAGAGATCTCTGACCGCCTGCGAGTGGTCGAAGAGGTCTCGGCCCATGCCGGGGTACTGGGCGCCCTGGCCCGGGTACAGAAAACTGTAACTCATCGGTGCCCTCCCTCGGTGAGCGGGAATCGTAGCACAGCGTAACAATCAGGGTCAAGTCGGCTGATGACCGACCAAACCCGCTTTCATGCGGCCGCCCGCCCCAACGCGCCCCGCGCGCGTGCCCGCGTCACCGATGGAAACGCGCCCCCTGCCTTTTGTATACTGCACCACGATGAAACAACCAAACAGACGCCTGTTCTTCGCGGGACTCATCCTCATTGCCCTTGTGGTGCTGCTTCTCGACCCAGCAGACATCACAAACCGGGTGTTGTCTCGAAGGCGTCCGGCTGTGTCGCCTGAGATGGTATCGACGGGCGTCTCCCTCGTGCAGGAGCGAGGAACAGACCCGACGCCCTTCGTACTCGACGCTCTCGAGGATCACCGCGCGGTCTTCCTCGGTGAGTTTCCGCAGATCGCCGAGCATCCCCTCTTTCTCGCCGGGCTCATTCCCCAGTTGCCCGAGCACGGCATTCGCGCCGTGGGGGTCGACTTCGCGCTTGCCCGCGACCAAGAGCTCATCGACCGTCTCACCACGCAGCCCGAATACGACGAGGAGCTCGCCCGTCGGGTCCTCCGACGCCGCCTGCCGATCTGGGGATATCGGGAGTACGCCGAGGTGTTTCACGCCGCCTGGGAGGTCAACCAAAGCCTGCCTGAGGCGGATCGAATTCGGCTTCTCGGTCTCAACGTGCTGGACAATCAGCGCCCATCTCAGCTCCCCGCGGCGGAACGACCCACCGGAGAGGAGCTCGGACGCGCCCTCTTTCCCAACGGCCTGCCCGACCGGGGCATTGCCCGGACGGCGCTCGAGGCCCTCGAGGCCATCGACGGTTCGCTACTCCTCTACGCCGGCGCTCGCCACGCCTTCACCCGCTTCCGCGACCTCGAGTATGAGAACCGCATGGCCGAGCTCGGCTTCCCCGATGCCAGTCGCGCGGGAAACATCCTGCAGCGCGAGCTCGGAGAGCAAATCGTAACCGTTTACCTCCACGGCCCCTGGCCGGATGAGCAAGCTCGAAACGGTCTCACCTTTGCAGCCGGCGGGCTCATCGACGCCGTCGTGAAGGCGTTAGAGGATGAGGCGCCACGTTTCGCTATCCCGGTTGCCGACTCCCCCCTCGCCGAACACTACATCGAGCACGGCGACTACGCGAAACTCCGCGACGGGTTCAGCTTCGGCGATCTGACCGACGCCTACGTCGTGCTCGCGCCCACCGGCGAGCTTTCGGCAGCCACTCCCATGGAAGGCTTCATTAACGAGGCAAATATCGAGACGGCGCGGGCCGGCTTCCCCGGACAGCTGCCGGAGAACGCAGAGCCGCGGGACATCAACGCCTACATCGCACGGGTGTCCGCAAACCTCGATGACATTCTCGAAGGCTTCGATTGATGGGAGACGCGGTCGGCCTTGGCATCCTATGGATCCTCGGCTTTCTTTTCCTCTTTCGCGTGCCTGCTCTCCCCGCCGCGCAAAGCAGGCAGCTTCCGTCGGTGAGCATTATCATCCCTGCTCGCGATGAAGCGCACAATCTTCCGGTTCTCTTCTCCTCTCTCGAGCAACAGTCGCTGCGCCCCCTTGAAATCCTCGTCGTCGATGACCACTCAGGGGACGAGACCGCAAAGCTATCGCGAACCCGCGGCGCCCGCGTGGTGAGCCCCCCGCCGCTCCCGGAGGGCTGGCTCGGCAAGAATCACGCCTGCTGGCAGGGCGCAGTCGCCGCACGCGGGGAGCTCTTCGTGTTCCTCGATGCCGACACCCGGCTCGAGGATGACGGACTGCGACGTCTGATCGAGGCTCAGGCTCGCCGCGGTGGGTTCGTCTCCGTGCAGCCCTATCACCAAATGGATGCGGCCTACGAGCGACTGTCGGCTTTCTTCGCTTTCATCGTAATGGGTGGTATCCGGGCGTTTACCGTTCTCGGGGAGAAACTGCCGCCGCGGGGGCTGTTCGGGCCGGCCATCGCCTGCCGCCGCGACGACTACTTCGCGATCGATGGGCATCGGGCGGTAAAAGGCGATGTACTCGAGGATGTAGCGCTCGGGCGCACAGCCGCCGGGGCGGGCTACGCCCTCAGCTGTTTCGCCGGCCGGGGGAGCATCTCCTTCCGCATGTACCCCGGCGGTCTTCGCGACCTCGTAGACGGGTGGACCAAAAACTTCGCGCTTGGAGCAGCCGGCACCGGGGTGATCATGATCCTGCTGATTACCGCGTGGATGGCGGGAGCGGGGGTCGCGATTCGTCTGCTCGTCGCCGGCTCTCTCGCCCAGACGCCGCCGAGACTGCTACTCGGGCTCGCGGCCTACCTGCTCTACGTGGTGCAGATCCACTCCATGCAGCTCCGGATCGGCAACTTCGGGTTCGTCTCAGCCGTACTCTATCCATTTACCCTCTTGTTCTTTATCGTGATTTTCGTACGATCTCTGCAGCTGACGTGGCTGAAACAGTCGGTCCGCTGGAAGGGCCGTGATATAGCGGTGTGAGTCCTCCGTGAAATACGATAGGGAGATAGAACCGAACAGGTCGAAACAGATCGAGCGTGCCTCCTGGCTGGGCGTCATCGGCAACGGGTCGCTCTCGGTGCTGAAGATAAGCGCCGGTATTACTGCGGGGAGCTTCGCGGTCGTCAGCGACGGCATTGATTCGGCCAACGACATCGTCACCTCGCTGGTTACCCTCATAAGCGCCCGCGTGGCTGCGCGCCAGCCGACCGCACGCTTCCCCTACGGCTACACGCGCGCCGATACTGTCGCAACAAAGCTTCTCTCATTCGTGATCTTCTTCGCCGGGGCCGAACTCATCATCTCTGCAATCCGGCGCATCCTCGCCGACACCCCCACAGATCTGCCCTCACCTCTTGCCGTCTATGTCACCCTCGTCTCAATTGTTGCCAAGATATTCCTCGCCTACTACAAGATTTCGGTGGGTCGGCGAGTGAACAGCTCAATGCTGGTCGCCGACGGCAAGAACATGCAGAACGATGTCGTCATTTCGGTGGCGGTGCTTGCGGGGCTGGTGGCGACCCACGTTCTCGATATGCCGGTGTTGGACTCGGTTACCGCGCTCGTCGTGAGCATCTGGATTATCCGCGTCGCCTTCAAGATCTTCATGGAATCGAACACCGAGCTCATGGACGGGCTACACACCACGCGCGTCTACGACCGGGTATTCGAGGCGGTGGGACGCATACGGGAAGCGGAAAGCCCACACAGGGTGCGAGCCCGCCACGTGGGACACCTCTATGTCATCGACCTCGACATCGAGGTAGATCCCGAGCTGAGCGTCGTGGCGGCACACGACATTGCACAGCAGACCGAAGAGATGATCCGCGCCGTCGTGCCGCGTGTCTACGATGTAGTCGTCCACGTGGAGCCGCGGGGCAATAGCGAGGGCGAATGCTTCGGCGTCGCCGAGGACGACCGCGGAGCGAACGGCGAAGGCTGCTACGACGAGGACGAGCGGCCCTGAGCGGCCCGCGACGCGCCTTACCCGGCCCCGGACCGGCGTTCCTCCATCCGGCGGTGCATCGCGGCAAGACGGGGACGGTTGTAGCGCTGCACGATGATGAAGGGCAGATTCGTTGCAAGCCCGTAGGCGATCATCATCACCCCCACGTACCACGGGTTCCACAGAAAAAAGGTCAACGACATTCCTGCAGAGATCCAGTGCGAAGCCTCGGCACGGCAGGTCTCGGCTAGGTAGCGCTCTAGATACTCGGGCTCGGGGGCGAGGAAGGCACGCTTGCTGAATCCGCCGTTGAAGAAGTCCCCGGCTTCGGGCAGGCTGTCCTTCCACCGGCGCACCAGGAGGAGGCGGTAGATCCGGCCGTTTTGCTCGAATCGACGTGTACGGAAGATTGGTGCGCGGTGGTCGAACCTCGAAAGCGGAAGCCTGTGAGCCAGGTAGCCCGCGCCGATGTGAATAGCGATCCAGATAAGGGCGTAGAGCGGAACGAGAATCCACGCAGGCGCCGGCAACATGTCACCTTACTCCACCCGGAAGATCGCGTCGGTGATCTCCCGCGCGATCCGGGCGGTTCCATCCCTGTCGAGCGCGGGCACGCCGACCGAGTCGCCGAGAACGAATCTGTCCGCATCGAGAAACCGATAGGAAACGCGCTCCGCGTCGAGCACGCGCACCTCGAGGCGAAGCGGCGAGGAGGCCCCTTCGCCCCCCGCGGCCGCCTCAGCCGTGGGTCGTAACCCTGCGGCTCGCAGAGAGCCCACCAGCCGCCGTGCAACGCGACCGTCTGCGCCGGTGACCGAGAGCTGCAGGGGGAGTTCGATACCGTGCTGTCTCAACCCGCCACGGTTGAGTCGATAAAGCTCCACCGCGCTGCGCTGAGCCTCCTCGACGTCACCGTCACGGTGGGCGCGAATCGCAATCTCGCGCAGGCCCTCGGCAATGCTCGACCGTTCCCACCGCGGATGCATCGCGTTCACGGCCTCGGCGATAGCGGCCCGGTCGTCGCGGAGCATTGCCACCCGCATCAGATAGAATGGCTCCGCCTCGGGGATGACCTCTGTCTCGAGCCCGCGCGCCTCCTCAAGGGCCCGCAGGGCCAGTCGTGGGTAGCGCTCCTGCGCCCGGTAATAGGTCCAGTGGGCGTTGAGGATACTCCCCTCCTGCTCATAGGCCTCCGCAACCCCCGAGGCAAATCGCCGGAAGGTCATATCGTGGTACCAGGCGAGAACGCGATAGCGAATACGGCCGGCGAGATTGGAAACCCACTCGATGGGGCCGGCCGCCGGCTCATAGGAGCGAACCGTCGCCTTGGCGCGATAGATCTCGGAGAGAAGGTGATGTAGCTCCATGCGATGTCGCTGCTCATCGGTGCCGAAGTTGAACAACCAGTGCAGATCGTCCGAGTCGTACACGTCGCGGGCGTAGGCCAGCGCCTCGTCGAGGCGCCCGAAAGTCTGATACAGGGCCGCCAGGTCGAGCTTCGCAAGCGGAGTGTCCTCGTCGAGATTATAGGCCTCGGTGTACTCATCGTGGGCACGGCGGAAATCCATCTGCATCTCGTAGAGCTCACCCTTAGCGAGGTGACCCGTCGATCGCGTGGCTTGAGCCAGAGAGCGCTCAGTGCTCTGCATTGCCCCGTTAAACCGGAAAAAGGCCTTCTGCAGCAGCGACAGGTTATAGTAGGCAACCGAGGCGAAGTAGCTGCGCCCGTCCTCGAGCGCGCTCTCGATCGACCGCTCGTAGTACTCTTTCGAGTCCTCGAATCGGTACATGTCGGCGTAGATGGTACCGAGCGTCATGGTGAGGCTGCGCTCGCTGCCGTAGTCCTCGATGGCCTCGAGGAGCAACTCCTCTCCTTTCTGGAGCTGGTGCGTCTTGAAGTACATCCACCCGAGATCTGCGATGACATCGGGACTGTCGGGATAGAGCTGCAAGAGCCGCTCGAGGTAGTGAACCGAGTCACGCTCGCGGTTAAGCCGTCCGAGTGACAGAGCCGCGCTGTGGAGTGCGGCGAAGTTTTCCGGCTCGATCTGCTCTGCCTCCTGGTACTCGGAGAGGGCGAGCCGATACAGCTCCTCGTCAAAGTAGAGATCGCCGAGAATCGTGTAGAGCTGCACGGACTCCGGATGCCTTTCCTGCCCGTCGGTGAGCATCTGCACCGCCCGCTCGTAGTTCTCCCCGTCAATCGCCTCGATCGCGCGATCGGCATACCACTGAGCACTCCGCTCCGCCTCTTCGGGACGAGTCTGCTGCGCGAGAAGCGCCGCGGGAAAGGGATTTACCGCCTGCAGCACCAAAAGCGTTGCCACCACTGACCCCACCCTCACCGCAGGCGACGGAGCCCGCAGGTGCAAGTACGGCGCCAAGAAGCCCAGCAGATGCCGCCACCACGGCAGACGGCGCCGCAAACCTCGTCGCAGCTCCGCCTCTTCCTCGAGGTATCGATGGTAATCCCTCTCCTCGAATGCGTCGCCGAAGAGGGCCTGCAGGTAGAATGAGGCGCAGGAAGGCAGCTCGAGGCCATGGCGAGCGGCAACCCGTTCCGCGTACTCCGCGATCGTTTCACCCGGCCTTGCGCGTAGGCCCACCGCGTCGAGCTCGCGCAGCAATGCCCCAAAGCGCATTTGCACCCGACCGCGGAAGTCGCGCGCGCCCGCCGCGCGGAGGCGTGGCACGAGGCGATAGGCCGCCACCGAAAGGAGGTACGCCCCCGCAAGAAGCGCCGCCCAATATCGCAGCATGAAGCGGTACACCGCCGCGGCGCTCAAGCCGCCTCCTCCGTCCTGACCGGCGGAATCCGCTTCGGAGGGCTCCGAGGGTCTCAGCTCGTTTCGATGCTCCATGAGCTCCTCGAGCAGCGCCGAGATTTGTTCCATGTCGAGGTTCGGGTCCGTGGAAAACTCCTCGCCGGGTGCTACCGTGCTCGCTGTCGGGTCGAACTCTATCCAGCCGTAGTCCTCGAAGTAGATCTCTACCCAGGCGTGCGCCATATCCGCGCGGACCGCGTAGTAGTCCATCACCGACATCCGGGGATCGACGAAGAAGCCGACCGCAACCCGCGCCGGCAGGCCGAGGCTACGCGCCATGAGCGTCATGGAAAAGGCGAAGTAGGAGCAGTATCCCTTTTGGCTCTCGAATAGGAAGTGGCTCAGTTGGTCGCCGTCGGCGGCAACACCCGGCCGCAGCGAGTAAAAAAACTCTTCGTGGAAGTAGCGCTCGATGGCGCGCGCCTGCGCGTAGTCACCCGAGACCCCGGCGGTCACCTCGCGCGCAAGCTCGGCGATTGCCTCGTTCCCGCCGTAGTCGGTGTAGTAGCTGTGCCTGTCCGAGGCCCACCGCGCCGCGGCGCCGGCCGGCGCGGGAGTGGCTGCGTCCCGGAGCGTCTCCGGCGTCGCGTCACTTGCCCGACTTCTGACCTCGTAGATACGGGCGAACGATGAATTGCTCCAGGCTTCAAAGGGGGCCACCTGCACCGGATAGTTCACCGACACCAACGAGGAGGGGTCGAAGTTGACGAGATAATACTCCTGTCGCAGATCGGAGCGACGCTCATACCCACGTCCCGGCAGGCGAAAGCTCCCCTCGCCTACGGTCCGGGGCGCGCCTTCCTCACCGGGGGCCGCCTCCGCGAAAAACCCCTGCCGCGGATCGTAACCGGAGAGCACGAACCGCCGCAACAGCCGTCCACCTGAGCGCATAGTCAACTGCTGCTGCGCGCTTTCCGCCGACTCGCGGTACAGCAGCACGAGATCGCGACTGAGGGAGATCTCACTCTCGAGATTGATGTAGTCGGCGAAATCAAAGCGAAAGAGGGTCGGCCTGATCAGACCGCCGCCCTGGGCGGTCGACGCCTCGCTGTAGCGCCCGAGAAGCAGCATGAGCGCCGCGAGCAGGAGCGGAAGCACCACGACAAGGAGCGGAAGCAGCTCTCGGCGTCGGAGGCGTGCTGCGCCACCGGCTGCCCACCCGCCGGCTGCGGTCGCGAAAGCACCGGCGCCCCCGGCTGACGCCCGACCGCCGATCCGAACGCTTGCAATCATGGTGAGAACGACTTCCGTAAGGAGGAACAGCGTGACCGTGGCTGCAAGAATGCTCGGATGCTCGAAGATGCTGACGTTGAAGCGTCCCTGGCTCCAGAATAGGGCCACGACCACCGGGGCAAGTAGCAACGGATGCCAGGCGTAGAGTCGTGGCCGCCGTCGCAAGGCTAGGGTAGTGAGAAACGCCACCACAGCACCGGGTAGGGAGGCAACCAGGCCTCGGTCGAAGGCGGCTGTCGGCCCTTCCCCGCCCACGGCCAATCTCACAGCTTGTATGCGACTGAGAACTGCGATCCCCGCCTCCCTCGTCAGCCACACGACCGCCGCGACGAGGATTATTGAAACCCAGGCTCTCAGCCGCAGACGCCCGAGCGCCGCAGCGGCCGCGACTGCGGCTACGACCGCCACCGCAAAGAAGGGGACCGACACCAGCCCCGAGACGTAGCGATGGTAGTGGAAGAGGAGTATTCCGATGCTCAGCACATGGAGTAGAAACAGCACGCGTGGAGCTCGATTCATCACCGGTGACCTCCGGTGGGCAGCGCACTTGCAGGCCCCGGCGCCGTCGCAGGCCTCGCGGTCGCAGGCCGCGACGCGCGGAAGAACACCCGGTGCCACCATGGCGCGAGCTCGTGCTGCGTGCGCGCGTGCATCCGTGCGACGATGGTCTCGGCGACGGGACCGTGTTCCAGCAGCTTTCGCCTCACCTCGTCGATGCCCTCGGTCCCCTCGGGAACGACAAGCACGATCGGTCGAGCGGCTATGGCCCCGTGAGCCTCGGCCGTCGGCAGGACCCCTCCGTCCCAGTCTGCGTCTGCCACGTCAATAAGGTAATCTCTTTCACCGCGTGCGCCGACCGTGCCTCGGTCGAGCACACCGCCAAAACCGTAGCCGACCTGCACGCCCCGTTGGACCAAACTTCGGCAGGCACCCGTAAAGGCCGACACCGCGGCCTCGAGCGCCTGCTCCCGGGGTGACCGATTTTCCGGCGCGCCCGCGCTCGTCGAACCGGCCGGGCCCGTATAGAGGTAGCAGACCACGCGCGACTGCGGCGGCGGCACTTCCTCCCCGATGCGCACGAGGAGCTCGTTCCAGCGAGCAAACATCTTCCAGTTGATCTTTCGCGGATCATCACCCGGCACGTATCGCCGCGTCTCGAAGAGCTCCTCGCTTCGTCGGCGAATCCCCGACTGGATGCGATGCTCTCCGCCGGCGCCGCCCTCACTCTCGCCGACCGAGGTATCGGACGCATCGGGTATAACGGTCAGGGAGGCCGACCCGGGCGCCGGAACCGGCGCCGAGCAGAACCCGAGGAGGTCGCGTGCGGCGAACCAGCTTGCAGCAAGCTGCCAGACCCCTCGCCCGCTTGTATCGAGCGCAACTTCAGCGGTGGTGTCATCCGGCTCGACCAGCGCCTCCGTTGTCCGCACGCGACCGCGCCACTGCAGCATCGCACCGGCGTAGAGGCGGATACCCGGTACGCGGTAGCGCGGCAGGGAGGCGCGGATGCGGGCGGTGGCGGGTGCGGTTCGGCGCACACGAGCGGGCTCCACAGCTACCCGAAGGGCATCGTAATCGGCGAGGAAACGGTGCGCAAGAAGGCTCCGCGCAATAAGTGTCCCGACAGCGGCATAGAGACCGAGCAGGACGAACGTCGCGCCCCAGAGCAGTACCGCAAGCTCCGAGCGCAGGATGCCGAGCGCAAGAAGCGCAGCCGAGAGGAGCAGAAACACCCAGCCCTTTGGAGTGAAGGGGAACAGCTTAGCGATGAACCCTTTCAATGCGTCCACGCACAACCTCATCCACGAGCTCCCGCGGATCGACGCTCGTGTCTCGAAGCTTGATCCGGTGCGCAAGCACCGGCGCGGCAAGGTCGACGATATCCTGATCGATCACGTAGGCCCGCCCGCGCACGAGGGCGTAAGCCCGGGCCGCCGACAGCAGCATCAAACTCCCTCGCGGCGAGACACCGTACTCGACCGCTCCGTGCTCTCGAGTGGCCGTTCCAATATCAACGACGGCCCGCATTAGCTCCTCGTCACAGTATAGGCCCTCGGAAACCGCGCGCGCGGCGAGAATTTCGCTTCGCGAGCAGATCGGCTTGATATGGGGCATGACGTTTGAGGAGGGGTTACTCGCGAGTATATCGAGCTCTACCTCCGGCGTCGGATAACCGATGTGCAGCCGCATGAGAAAGCGATCGACCTGAGCGAGCGGCAACGGGTAGGTACCCTCGATCTCGACCGGATTCTGCGTGCCCAGCACCAGGAAGAGATCGTCCATCTGATGCGTTCGGTTGCCGACTGTTACCTGATGTTCCGCCATAACCTCCAGCAGCGCCGACTGTACCTTCGGTGTCGATCGATTGATCTCGTCAGCCAGCACGACATTCGCGAATACCGGGCCCGGCGTGAATACGAACTCGCGCGTCTTGGGATCGAAGATATCTACGCCGGTGATGTCGTAGGGAAGCAGGTCGGGGGTGAACTGTATGCGTCGGAACGCGACCGGCTCGTGCGGCGTCTCGTCGGAGCCGATGAGCAGGGCAAGCGTCTTGGCAACCGTCGTCTTGCCGAGACCGGGAAGATCGTCGATGAGAACGTGCCCGCCCGCAACGAGGGAGCCCACCAGTTGCTTGAGAAACGCTTCCTTCCCCTTGATTACGCGACTGAGCTCGGCTACGATCCGCTCGAGGAGCTCGACATGCTCGTCTATATTCTGGCCCGAGGCCGTCTGAGGTACATCATTCACGGCCGCTCATCGTAGCACAGTGCCTCCCGGCTGAACAGACGGGGTCTGTCCGTGTAGATTGACCAATACGACCATCGTGCTTAGCATATAGGCGTGACGAAAAAACTGCGTCGGAGCAGACAGCGAAATCGTATGCTCGAGTTGCTCCGGTCGACCGACCAGCATCCGACCGCAACATGGCTCTACGATGAGTTGCGCAGGGAGTTTCCAACTGTCAGCCTCGGAAACGTATACCGGAACCTCTCCATACTCGTAGAGCAGGGATATGTACATAAGCTGGACTTTGGCAGCACCTTTGACCGCTATGAGGCCGCTGACGGTCAGCACGCCCACTTCATGTGCCGCTCCTGTGGTCGCATTTACGATCTTCCAATGCCGGAGCTCGGCGGCTACAGCAAGCACATGAACACGGACGGGCACCAACTCGAATCGGCGCGAGTCGAGTTTTTCGGCGTCTGTCATGAGTGTGCCGCCCGGGCGGAGAGCAGCTGAAGGCTTGCATCGCGCCATGGCAAGCGATACGGCCGCATACTACGATGCAAATACAAAGCGGTTCCTCACCTTCGGCCTCGGATCGGCGTCAGGCTCGATCCACCGTGCGGTCTGGGCACCGGGCATACACTCGCGCCTGGAGGCGATGCACTACGTCGACAGCCTCATACTCGACGAGCTCGGGAGCCTCGCGCCGCCCCCGGCACATGAGAGCATCGACATGCACGATGCGGCCACGGTGAGGTCCGCCGCCGATCCTCTGTGCATCGACCTCGGATGCGGCGTTGGCGGGACGATCGCCTATCTCGAGCAGCATGTTGCCGGGCGTTATCAGGGCATCACGAACAGCCATGTGCAACGGGGAATCGCGGGAGAGCAGGCGCGGCGCCGCGGCTCCGGGGCGGTGTTCACCGTCGACGACCACGGCGACCCCGACCTTTATCAATCGCGGCTCCCGCGGGACGGCGTCGATATAGTCTACATGATCGAGTCCTTTGTTCACGCGAGCGACCCGGAGACCGTCCTGCGCGGTGTCGCACATGTGCTGCGGCCGGGTGGCCGGCTCGTCATCTGCGACGACATGCTTGCCTGCCCGGAGGCCGCGGATTCGCCGACGGTGGAGGCTTTCGCACGCGGCTGGCACGCCCATAACCTGTTGACGGTGGATCGCCTCACCGCCATCGCCGCCTCCATCGGGCTCGCGCGCGTGGAGAACCGGGACCTGACCCCACACGTGGAGCTACGTCGTCCGCGAGATCGCATCATTCGTCTCATCGCGCCGCTTATTCCGCTGCTCAAGCTACGGACACCGTTCTGGGACAACATGTACGGAGGCGATGCACTTCAGCGAGCGCTCCTCGGCGGGCTCCTGCAGTACCGCTACGTGGTCTTCGAGGCCTGATCGGTCCGGGCCGTCAGCAACTCTTCCGATAATTCCGGCATCGGCCCGGCCTCCTCGAACGCGCCGCTTCGGAGATAGTAGACCATCGCGACGACATCGGTGCCACCCGGCTCGCCGCTTGCGGACTGGACGCCGTAGAGCTTGGCGGCAGCCTCTCGATAGATGGCAAGCTGCAGCTCATGCGCCCGCGGACGGTAGTTCCGATCGGTCTTGAAGTCAATAACCTTTACTGCTGCGCGTTGCGCGTCGGCCCCTGCGCGCGCGTCGGGCGCGGCGCCTTCCGACGTGCCCAACGCCACCAGATCAATCTGGCCGTGAATCCACGCGGGTCTCGAACCGACCCTACGGTGGAGCACGAAAGGCACCTCGCTCTCGAGCTCGGCACCGGCGATGCTCGCAGCGAGGCCTGAAGAGAGGAAGCCGGCTGCGAGCCCCGCGGCGTCGGCGGCGATGCGACGATACTCATCGGCGGTCACCTCTTGACGCTGAGCCTCCCGGCGCACCGCGGGGGGAAGCTCGGCGAGTAGCGGCACCACCGGCCGTCCATCCGCCCGGGCAGATTCGGGCGCCCCGGCGGCCCCGGCGGCCCCGGCGGCCTCGTCCGCACGGCCCCTCTTCAATGCGCTTTCGATGAGATAGTGGGTGAGGGTCCCGAAGAACCCGGCAAGGCCACGCTCCTCTAAAAGACTGTCGCTCTCTACCGCCGGGAGCTCCGCGCTTGCAACGGCTTCGGCGCCGCCGGCATGAAAGCGGTCGGCAAGCTCGGTCACCGATATCTCGTCCGGTAGGGGCTTTCGCTCGACGCGCTCGGCGCGGCGGTATCGATCATGCAGCGTCTCCGGCGAAATGCTCGGGCGGGATCCGGGAGCGCCGTAGGTACGCGAGCGGGGCACGTTGGGAATGATATCGATGTCCACAGGCACACTGACCTGCGTCGCCCCGGCTGCCGGATTATCCGGCATGATACCGAGGGCGGTAAGCAGCTGATTTAGCAGGTGGCGATCCTGCTGCTGGTTCTGCGCGTTGAAGACCCCGGTGACCAGCAGATGTGACTCCGCGCGGGTGAGCGCGACGTAGAGCAGCCGCTTGAGCTCGGCGAGCTCCATCTCGCGGTTTTCCCGCTCCCCCTCATCGAAGAAATAGTTCACCCGGCGGCCCTCGGAGAGAGGGCTGGACGCGGCGGGCATGCTCGCGGTGAGGCCGAAGCGGCTCGAGAGGTAGAAGGGCTGCGTCCCGATGCCGGTGTTTCGGCCCATGTTTCCGGTGTTGGCCAGAACGACCACGGGAAACTCAAGGCCCTTGGACTTGTGGATGGTCATGAGCTGCACGCCCCGCTGCTCATCACGTACCACCTCCAGGTCCCGCTGACGGCCGTAGACGCCGAGGTTCGCCCGAACCGTCTCGACAAACTCCACCGCC
>JAAAOR010000045.1 GCA_009908735.1 Spirochaetota bacterium
ACCGACCGGGCGCCCGCCGACTGGGCTCCGGCGGTGGCCGCGAGAGATGTGAGAAGCAGCAGAATGGCCGCCGTTTTCATAGCCCCCTCCTTGCCCGATGGAAGATGCAACAGCTGGGGGCGAAAGGCAAGCAGCGTAAGGCCATCAAAGGAGCACTGCTCGCGTGTCCAGGAAAAGCCTCATGCTTCCCACTCCTCGAGCTCTTCAGCGGGAAGCGGCTCGAAGAAAGAGTCGGGAATCTCGTCCGGGTAGTGACCCGGGGTGCGTTCCCGGCGCGGTTCGAGCGGTGCTAAGCGGGCGTACGGCTCTCCCACCTTCGCCACGATGATTTCTTCTCCGCGATGCGCGAGTTCGAGAAGCTCGGAGAAGTTCTTCCTGGCTTCGTGGTCGTCAACAATCATGTCATCCCCAGCCTACAGCTATGATCTGAAGTGCTCAACACAAGCATGGACGTCCAACCTGAAAAGCGCCCCGGGGCGCCACGCGATGTGCTCCCCTACGACCGCCGAGGCAATTACCCACTCTTACGAGAAAAAAGTGGGGTTTTCTGCGTCCCACTTTGCATTCTGAGACGCCGGCGTACGTATTGGGATGTAGAGTCGCAATAGTTGATTTCAAACCAAATGTACATGGAGGTACCGATGATGAAGCTTTCACACATCGTGATCATGACCGTGGTGGCGTTCGCTCTTGTGTTCACCGGCTGTGATAGTACGGGAGCCGGCGGTGGCGGGGGTAGCGGCAGCGATGGCTCCCTGACGGCCAGTGTTTCCGGAGTCCCCATGGATCTGGAGAGCACCACCGCAGGCAATGAGGACCTGCTTTTCGCAGCGTTCGTGTTTGACGCCGGAGGAGACCCTTTTAATTCCACAGGTTGGGTAGCTATGGTGGCGGAGGAGATCGTGGGCGGCAGCGCATCGGGAACCGCCTTTCAGATCGTCGACGACGCGAGGGGAGACGAATGGGTCGGAACCGGCGGCGAGAACTACGAGGTGTACTATACCGTCTATCTGGTGACGTTTCCGGAAGAAGGACCTCCGCAGAAAGACGGCAAACACTTCACGGAGAGTAATCCCGAGTACGTCCACGGCACAATTGACTGGCAGACGCCCATCACCTACCAGCAGGATGGCGACCACAGCCTTACCAGTAGCTTTGAAAACTATCTGGATACGGCCCATGTAGAGTTTGTGGCCCAGGGGGCGCTTGGCTTGATCGGTTCGGTGATGGACAATCTCCCTGGAGACGGACCTCCGGATCAATTGGGGACGGTCACCTTGGATCCAACGATAGACGGAATCACGGTAGAGATGACTGCGGATAACGGGGATGCGAGCACCATTGATGCCGAGCTCGTCATTACTATTGCCGACTATGTGTTTACCGATACGGGCCTGGACCCGGCGCCAACCGCAACAGGGAATATCACGCTCTCGATCTCGGCACCCATCGTTGGGGGGGTACCGCAGGAGGCGGATATGGAAATCGGATTTGCAACAACAGACCTGACGCTTTCCCAGGGACCTGATTCCGTTGCAGTTGAAATGGACGGAATCGGCTCCGACCCGGGTAGTGAAGGTTTCGAAACGTTCACCGGCACGTTCACCGTTGACGGCGTTGAGCATGACCTGTCCATACTAACGGGGATGTACAATATTCCATAACGCGAAATGAGCGACAAACGGCCGACGCTGTGTCGGCCGTTTGCTTCACTCTACGCGGCTCGAGATCAGGTTTCCGCGTCCGGGACCAGAATGTAGCTTCCCGTATGCGGAAACTGTCTCGTTCGTCAAAGCACCGAGCCCGCAACTTTGTATCTTTACGGCGAGCAAACGAAGCATTCCGCCGAATCTCCTGGCTTCCCAAGAATAAGCAGGCTATACCCTGCCCCGTACAACTCCTCGAGCTTTTGGCTGCGCTCGGGGCCGCGCAAGGTTTCCTGCTCCGCGTGTTGATCATCCTGCATGCCGGCATCACAAGAGTTCTCTCCCAACAACCGGGACGGAAGAAGACGGAAGAAGGGCGAGAAGCGCGAGGACCGAAACCCGCTCGACAGATCCGGCTACTCTTCCCGCCCGCTTGTAGTGCAGTTCCGCAGGCACTTCAAAGATCCGGTGCTCGGCTATGCCGGCGTTCTCTATTGAATCGTCGGGTCGGTAATATATGATGCGAGGAGCATGGGGCCGGCCGATCGGAAATGGAGACAGGGCCATAGGTACGATCGCTTCTCTCACCGCTACTGAAATTGCGAAGAAGGTCAACTCCGCCCTCAATGCCGTGGTGATCCCCCTTTTTGAGCAGGCTTGCAGGGACGCTGAGACCGCCGACGAGACGCGGCGCCGCGGCGCCGCCCTCGGCCCGCTGCATGTCGTGCCGATGTCAATCAAGGAACAGTTCCTGGTGAAACACACGGCCACCACCTTCGGCTTACCTCATCAGAGACGCCATCGGGCAGCTCTTCGTTGGGGCTGGGAGGGGATGTCGGCGGGAGTATCCGCGAACCGGCGCACTTTTGCGGCATTCAGGGGCTGAAGCCCACCGCCGGACGAGTCACGAACTTCGATACCCTGCCGGATGGGAACGCATGTAGCAGGGGATGATGCGCCCTTTCGGACAGGTCCGGTTGTCGCGCGTTATCGCCCAAACCGGACGGCGCTCCGCTCGAGAGTTCTGGAATCTCCTCGAGGAACGAAATACCTACCGCTTACGCTTTATCGACGCGATGGACGCCGGCGCGTTCGACGCCATCATCTGTCCGCCCACATCCTTGCCGGCCGCCCGCCATTGGCGAGAGGATGTTGTGCCGGCTGTGATGAGCGCCCTCGAACGTCACTTTCGCGCGCAGGCAGATTACCCGGACCGCCCCCCCGATTTTGAATTGAACTCCGTAGCGCGGGTCGCCGAGGGGAGCGGCTATGCGATCCTGGACCTTGCTGCTAGAGCGACTTCAAAAGGTCGATGAAATTCGCGATCGCCGTTTTCCAGGAGCTCACCATATCCGGCAAGCGCTTTTGGAGGAGGAGCAGTTTTTCCGGATCCAGATTCTTTCGGTACATGTTACGAAAAACGTGGCGAAAGGCCCGAAGTTCGTCGATCTGCTCCGCCGTTGGTCTGTCGATTACCGGGGGCCGAATTCCCTCGATGGAAAGGGTCATCCGGTGGAGAAGCTCCTTGTGCCACCCTTCGCTGCCGATATCGTTTTCGAAGTGCTTCGTGATGCGAAGAAAAGAGTTCTCCATTAGGTTGTACAGGTTATGGAGGGTGTATCCCAGGGCCGCATAATCGAGTTCTTCGGTTGCCCCGGCGCCGATACGCTTCATGCTTTTGTTATTGCTTTCCAGGAGATCCGAAAGCGCTTGGAGGTCACCTTCCAGCTCCGCTATCAGCAGAGCGCGATCAGCGTCGTCTTTCATACAAGACCTTGCCCTTTGCGTGCACCCGTTCCCGGATATGTGGATAGAGATTATTCAAGTCGACCACATCAATGGGTTCAGACAGACTCAGGAGCCACCCGCTCACTTTGAGAAAATCCGTGCTTTCTATGGCGATATCGATGTCCCTGACGATCCCCTCATTGTCTTCCGCCAGGGAGCCAAAGAGAATGATCTCGGAAACCTGCGGGTCCCGTTCCAGGATGCCGTCGACGATTCGGGGAAGTAGCGCTTCGTAGCGCTCCCGTTGCTTCCGGGCTACCTCCCGTTTTTGTGTCGCTCTGTTCCGATAAAACTGTCGCAGCGTCTCCCTCGAATCCACGCAAACTATAATGGTAGGTGGATTACCGGTGGTCAATACATCCGTGACCGCCGGTAGCGCACGACCAAACAACTCCAGTCGGCGGTTTCGCTGGTAGTAGCTATCATCACCGTTCGTCTGAGAACGATGCATTATGTTCCCCGCCAACGGGGCTTTCCGTGGGGAAACTCCTGCCGGCGGCGAACGCAAAGTTCACTCCAACTCCGGACGACGACGTCTTCGATTGTTTCTGAGGAACAATAGCGGGCGCTGAATGGACACTTATGAAGTAAACGCTGTGCTCCCGGGAGCGTGAGCGGGCGGAAGGGCGCCGGAGGCGGTGCGGCGCGGGACGCGCCGCACGGAACCCCTGGAGCACGCGACCCCGGGCCGAAGGCGCGGGGGCACGCACAGGATCGGCAGAGGCCTGAGCGGTTGCGGGTGAGCGGACCACGTGTGGGCTCTCAGAAACGACTACCTGGGTAATTTCGCCGAAGTTTCTGGCGCGCCGCGAATAACCGGGCTATACTCTATCCCGTGCACCTCCTCGAGCTTTTGGCTGCGCTCGGGGCCGCGCAAGGTTTCCTGCTCCTTGTGTTGATCATCCTGCGGTACCGGCATCATAAGAGTCTCCCGCTCGCGCTCCTTCTGCTTGCCTTCTCGCTGCGGCTCGGGACCATTCCGTCCTGGAACCCGCAGGCCCTGATTGCACACCCCTGGCTCTTCCCGGCGACAACACCGCTTCCGTTTCTCTTCGGACCGCTTCTGTGGTGGGCGGTGCGCGAACTTGCCCGGGACACGGAAGCGAGGCCGCGCTTTCTCCCGCTCCATTTCCTTCCCTATGCGGCGGAGACTGTCGCAGTCACTGTGACCGTCCTCTCCTTAAGGGCCGGGCAAACAATGGGAGAATACGTCGCCCTTGTGGAGGCGATATTCGCGGGCAATCCACCCCTGTGGCTTCCGACTCGAAACGCACTCAAGGTAGGGGTGAACGTAATCTACGTTCTGCTTGCCGCCCGCATCGCCTTCGGCGGCGCCGTGCGCGGTATTGAGGCCGCCCGGCGACGCTGGTTGCGCGCCCTCGTCCTCGTGCCCGTCGCCTCGCTCATACCCTTCGCCTTCGTCGCGGTCGCACCCGGCGCTACGGCCGGCGTGAGCGCCGGTATCACACTGCCCTTCGTCATACTTGCCGCGGCGATGGTGCTGCTCATCTACACCTGCACAATGCTCGTGCTTGTTACGCCCGGCGTCCCCGGCTGTGCGGAGCGGGCACGCCTGGCCACCCAGATCGCCGTCGTCGGACGGGTTGACGGCCGGGGCGTGGTGCTGGACGGTCGCCGTCGCGGCCGGGGCGTGGTGCTGGACGGTCGCCGTCGCGCTCGGGACGTTACGACCTCTCACCACCCGGCCTCCACCGATGACGATTGCCTGCGCCTTGCCGCCCGCGCAGGACGGGAGCTGGAGGGGGGCGCGTTCCGCGACCCCGAGCTCTCCCTGCAGAAACTCGCTGGACGCCTTAGAGTACACCCCAACCGGCTCTCGCGCGCAGTCAACTATGTATATGGAGAGAGCTATCCCTCCCTTCTCTCCCGCTGCCGCCTCGACTACTTCATCCGGCGGGTACGCACGGGCTGCCTCGATGAATGCAACATCCTCGAGCTCGCCCTCGATGCAGGGTTCCCGTCCAAGAGCTCCTTCAATCGCGTATTCAAGGAGCACCTCGGCGTCGCACCGTCTGCCTTCGTCGCCGCAAGCAGAGCCTGCAGCGATGACCTGCCGGGGTTGGCAATCCGACCGGGCCGGGCTACGATGCGGGGCAATGGAACCAGTACGAATCGATCTGTACAGCGACACGCAGACCCGTCCGTCGCAGGCGATGCGGGAGGCAATGGCCACCGCCGAGGTGGGTGACGAGCAACGCCGCGAGGATCCGACGACGAATCGCCTCCAGGAGCGCGTCTGCGAGCTCCTCGGCACCGAGGCAGCCCTCTTTCTGCCGACCGGCACGATGGCCAACCAGATATCCTTTCGGGTGCACTGCCGCCCCGGTGATGAGATCATCATGGAGCGCACGGCACACGCGCGAAACTTCGAATCCGGCGGACCGGCCGCCCTGGCGGGAGCCAATGCGGAGATTATCGAAGGGCAGGCGGGCATGTTCACCGCCCGGCAGCTCGAGGCCGCCATTCGCGGCACGGACAATCACTTTCCGCGGTCGCGAGTGGTTGTGATCGAGCAGACCGCGAACGTCGCCGGCGGCACGGTCTGGCCGCTCGAGCAGGTCGAAGCGGTCGCCGACGCGGCACATCGCAACGACCTCGCGGTGCATATGGACGGAGCCCGGCTCTTCAACGCCACCGTCGAGGCGCGGAAGCCGGCTTCCGAGTACGCAAAGCACTTCGACTCACTCTGGGTTGACTTCAGTAAAGGACTCGGCGCCCCGGTTGGGGCGGCCCTTGCCGGCAGCCGGGAGTTCATAGAGAAAGCCTGGCGGTTCAAGCATCAGTTCGGCGGTGCGATGCGGCAGTCGGGTGTAATTGCCGCCGCCGCGCTCTACGCGCTCGACCACAACATCGACCGGCTCGCCGACGACCACGAAAACGCGCGCACGCTCGCAAAGGGACTCGGCGCCATCGACGGCATCACGGTGGAGCCGGTCTCGACGAACATGGTCTTCTTCGATATCGAGGGACTCGGGATGACGGGCGAGGAGCTCGTCGAGCGGACGATGGAGCACGGCCTTCGCTTCTCCCCCATGGGCCCGACCCGCATTCGCGCGGTCACCCACCTCGATGTCTCACGTGAGCAGATCCTCGAGGCAGTGGATATCGTCGGCAGGCTCGCCGCTGGCTGAACTGGCGTCAACGGTTGACCTTCCACTGCCTGCCGCCGCCCTCGGTGAGCTCCCTGCCGTAGATGGGAACCTCCGATTTCAGCGCCTCGAGAATATCCCGGCAGAGCCCGAAAGCCTCGGGACGATGTGAGGCGCCCGCAACGATCACGATGGGGATCTCTCCGACTGCGACGCGCCCGAGCGCATGCTCGACATAGAGGCGCAGCACCGGAGAGTCGTAGGCCGCGGCGGTGCGCTCTGCGAGCTCCCGGATGCTGCGCTCTGCCATGCTGCGGTGGGCGGTGAACTCGATGGCGCTCACGCGTCCTTCCGGCGTTTCATCGGCTCGAACCAGACCGGCAAAGCTCGCGACCCCGCCGACGCGATCATCGACCGACCATCGCGTGATTACCGACGAGATACGCTCCGGCGGCAGGGCACCGTCGGTGAGAAACTGCTCCTCCGGTTCGAGAATCAGCTCGCTGTGCGCCACTTGCTTCCTTCCTTTTGCATCTCGGTCAACCGCCGGCGAACGGCGGCAACAGCGCAATCTCGGCGGCGGCGGCTATACTCGCCTCCTCGGAAACGAGCCGCTCATCGACGGCGAGGCGGTAGCGGTGCGCCGCGAGCCCGGGAAACCGCCGGGTGAGCTCCGCTCGGAGATCGGCCGCGGTCGCGGGCAGGGAAACGTCCACCTTTATCGGCTCACCGCCGAGTACATCGGTCAGCGGTCCGAACGCG
>JAAAOR010000025.1 GCA_009908735.1 Spirochaetota bacterium
ATCAACAACCAGTCAGTCCTGTTCGTCGGCACGAAAAAGCAGGCGCAGCAGGCAATCGAGCGAGAGGCTACCAAGTGCGGGATGTTTTACGTAAACAACCGCTGGCTCGGTGGCATGCTTACCAACTTTTCCACCATCCGACATTCTCTGAGTCGTCTCAAAAAAATCGACAAGATGGAAGTCGACGGGACGTTCGAGAGCCTCACCAAGAAAGAGGTTGCCCGGCTCAACAAGGAGCGGGCCAAGCTCGAGAAGAACCTCGGCGGCATTAAGGAGATGAAGGAGCTTCCGGGAATCGTCTTCGTAATCGATACCCGCAAGGAGACCATAGCGGTCGCCGAAGCCCAGCGCGTTGGTATCCCCATCGTCGCGGTGGTAGATACGAACTCCAATCCAGAGGGCATTAACTATCCGATTCCCGGAAACGACGACGCTATCCGCGCCATTAATCTCTTCACTTCTATCATTGCTCAGGCGGTAATCGAGGCGGATAACGAGATCGGCCTCGAGGTCATTGAGAGCCTGCAAGACGATGATCGCACCGAGCCGCAGCCGGCAACAGAACCTGAAGCAACAGCGACCGAGGAGGCTCCCCAATCGGTGGAAGAGCCTGTAGAAGACGCCGCTCCCGAAGAGGAAACGGTGCCGCTTGCGGCGGTAGCGAAGTCCGGTTCCGATTCCGAGTCCGAATCCGGCTCCGAAGAAAAAGAAGAGCCAACCTACACCTCAGAGGACTACTCCGACTATCAGCCGAAGGAAGAGTCCGACGACGGCGAGCAGAAGACCGAAGAGGAAGCCGTCGCGGAACGGTCCGGGTACAACGAAGAGGACCTGTACGAGCAGGACGAAGAATAGCGCGAGCATCGCAGAAAACAGGAGAAACAGATCGTGGATATAAAGGCAGCAGACGTAAAAAAACTGCGTGATAGGACCGGGGCTGGGATGATGGACTGTAAGAAGGCCCTCACGGAGGCGGATGGAGACTTTGCGAAGGCGGAGCGTGTTCTCAAGGAAATGGGACTCGCAGCCGCCGCAAAGCGCTCCGGACGCGCGACCAACGAGGGCCGGGTGTTCACGAAGGTTGACGGAAAGCGAGCGGGCATTCTCGAGCTCTCTTGCGAGACGGACTTCGTGGCACGCAATAAGGACTTCATCGCCCTCGGACACTCCATGCTGCAGAAAATGCTCTCGGAGGATCTCGACGGGGATTCGGAGCAGGTGCAGATCATGCTTCAAGAAGCCATCGGCACGATAAAGGAGAACATGGGCTTCAGGCGCTTCTCCCGTATGGCCGCGGAGGACAACGAGCTCCTCGTGGACTACGTACATGGAGATGGCGGCGGTATCGGCGTGCTGGTCAAGATCAAGGTCGACAACCCCAAGCTAGTTGACAATGAGACGGTAAAGCAGTTCGGATTTGACATAGCGCTCCACGTGGCAGCCTTTAACCCGCCCTACCTCGCGCCCGATACGGTGCCGGAGCAGTACCGGGTCGAACAGGAAGAGATTTTCAAAAAGCAGGCCGAAGGCATGGGCAAGCCCGAGAAGGTGATAGACGGTATTATCAAGGGCAAGATGAAGAAGCACCTTTCCGAGATCACGCTCGAGGAGCAGCCCTTCGTGAAAGACGACAAGCGCAGCGTGAAAGAGGTGGCCAAAGAGCTCGGAACCGAAACGGGCGGACTCATCGCGGTAGCCGACTTCGTGTACTATCGTGTCGGGGACGCAACCGAGTAGAAAAGCCGGCGATTAGCTACGGCCGCTCCCCGGGGAGCGGCTCTTCCTTTCTTTAGAGGAGAAACCATATGGACAGTAACGTTCACAAAGACGCGGAGCAGCGGATGAAAAAGTCGCTGCAGGCGCTGCACGAAGAGTTCAACACGCTGCGGACCGGGCGGGCATCATCTGCGTTGTTCGAAAAGCTCAAGGTGGACTACTACGGCAATCCGACGCCTCTGAGCCACATGGCGACCATTTCAGTGCCGGAGGCGCGGCTGGTGGTTATCCAGCCATGGGACAAGTCGACGATCAATGAGATCGAGAAATCAATCCAGAAGTCCGAACTCTCGGTGAATCCTTCCAACGACGGCAAAGTGATCCGCATTAGTATCCCGCCACTCACCGAGGAGCGCCGCAAAGAATACGTGAAGATCGCCAAGAACATGGCCGAGCAGTCCCGGGTTGCAATCCGCAATATTCGTCGCGACGCCAATGACGAGCTCAAGAAGGGCAAGAAAGACGGCGAGCTCTCCGAAGACGAGGAGAAGCGGCTCGAAGAAGACATACAGACACTGACCGACAGCTACGTCAAAGAGATCGACGACGCGCTTCAGGAAAAGGAAAAGGACATCCTGGAACACTGATGGAGCAGGCCTCACCGATGGATACCGAGCATCTGCCGCGACACATCGGCATCATCATGGACGGCAACGGCCGGTGGGCGAGCGCTCGCGGGTTAAAACGAACGGACGGCCATCGCGAAGGTTTGAAAGCCGCTAAACGCGTGGTGCGCCGCGCAAGTGAGCTCGGCATTCGCTTTGTGTCTCTCTACACCTTCTCCACCGAGAACTGGAACCGCACCCCCGACGAGGTGAAGTTTCTCATGAGCCTCGTTGGTACGAATCTGCGCAAGGAGTTTCCCTTCTACGAGGAAAACAACATCAAGGTGCTGCACTCGGGAGATCTCGGCGGACTGCCGGAGACCGTGCAAAACGAGTTCACGGCGGTCGAGCGCGATACCGACGGGTTCACCGGGACCAGGGTGAACCTTGCCATGAACTACGGCGGACGCGACGAGATCCTTCGGGCTTTCGCACGCCTCGCGGCCTCCGAGGACTTTACGCCGGGCGAAAAACCCGACCCCGAGCTCCTTGCCCGCTACCTCGATCGACCGGATTTCCCGGACCTCGATCTGGTGATCAGAACGGGTGGCGAGCGGCGACTCAGCAACTTTTTGCTCTGGGAGCTGGCCTACGCCGAGCTGTGGTTCAGCGATAAGCTCTGGCCGGAATGGGAAGGCGACGACCTGCTCGACGCACTGCACGATTTCCAGGCGCGGAAGCGGAACTTCGGCGGGGTGCGATGACGAACTCCATAAAGCGGGTGCTGCTGTTTTTTCTGGCAACGCCCGCCCTGCTTGCCGCCGTTTTCTTCCTACCCTACGCAAATCATCTGATCTTCAACATCATCGTTACCGCGGCAGCGGGCCTCGCCGGCATGGAAGTGATCGGTATGTTTCGGGCCTCCGGGCTGCGCACTCGCGCCGTGCCATGGCTCGGCTTTCTCACAGCGGCGGTACCACCTGCAACTGCAACCGTAGCCACTGTGACCGCAGCCGACAGCGGGCTCGTCCTTGCGGCAGCGGTCATCACCGTGGCCGCCTTCCTTGCCGGCGCAGCAATAACGGCAAAGGAGGGGTATTTCGAGGCGGCGCTCCCGAACCTCGCGGCCTACTTTTTTGCGCTTGCCTACCCCGGTCTCTTCGCGCTCCACGGCGTGCAGATCACAACGCTGCCCTTTCCCTCGATTCTAATCGTAGTGTTTCTCTGTTCGGTGTTTCTCAACGACAGCTTGGCCTACGTCGCGGGTATGCTTTTCGGCAGGAACTCCCGGTCGATTCTCGCGGTCAGTCCCAATAAGAGCCTTGCAGGCTTCGCAGGCGGCTTTCTATCCTCGATTCTGGTTATACTCGTCGCCGGCCTGCTGGTTCCCGAAGTCTTCCCCGGCACGGCATGGGCCCGCGTGATATTTGGTGCTGTCATTGGGCTCACTACGATTCTTGGAGACCTGGCCGAGAGTGCGCTTAAGCGCGCGGCAACAGTAAAGGACTCCGGCACTCTCGTTCCGGGGCGAGGCGGAATTCTCGACTCGGTGGACTCACCGTTTTACGTCGCCCCTGTCTTCTACTACCTCTATATGATTATCTTTACGGGATAGCTTATGCTTTTAAATATACTGATTGGACTGATAGGGCTCGGCATCGTCGTTTTTGTTCACGAAGCCGGACATCTCGTAGTGGCCAAGCTCGTCGGCATCGACGTAGAGGCCTTTTCACTGGGCTGGGGACGAAAACTCGTCGGGTTCTATTACAAGGGTACCGAGTACCGCATCTCCGCGTTCCCGCTCGGCGGGTACTGCAAGATGCGTGGCGACGAGGCGCTGCAACAGGCATACCAGAACGGAGATCGGAGCATACCCAAGGACGAGGGCTCGTTCTTCGCGGCGCCTCCACTCCACCGGATTTTCGTGGCGTTCGCGGGTCCGGCGGTAAACCTGCTTTTCTCCGTCGTGGTGCTCGCAATCGTGTGGTGGATCGGCTTTTCGGTCCAGACCTTCGACAACCGGATCGTGATAGCCTCCGAGTATAACTCGGGACAGGGACCCGATGCCGCCGCGGAGGCCGGACTCGAAACCGGTGACGTCATCCGATCGATCGGCGGCGACGAGATCAGCTCCTTCCGTGATCTCAGGCAGGAAGTCGCCGCCGCCGCAAAGCGGGATCTCCGGGTGGTGGTGGAACGTGGCTCCCGCACGCTTGAGTTCACCGTCACGCCCGAGCTCGACCCAAACACGGGGGCGGGACAAATCGGGGTGTATCCGTGGATCGAGCCCGTCGTTAATAGCGTGCAGCCCGATAGCTCGGCGGCAAACGCGGGGATTCGTCCCGGAGATCGGATAATGGAGGCGAACGGCCGCGAAATCCCCCACTCCATCGCGCTCGGTGAGGCACTTGCCGGGAACGAAGGCGAGGAGACCTTGGTGCTCGCCCGGCAAGGCACGAGACGCACACTCACCGTGCCCGATGTAGCCGGGCTCGGCGCCCTCGGCATCACTTTCGAGCCGCTGACCGTGAGCACGCCCGACCTTGGTCCGGCCGGCGCTCTTGCCCGAGGTGCGAGCGAGACGTGGGAGACGCTCTCCGTTACCGTGCGTGGCATCGGAATGCTCTTCCGAGGTGTCGACGTCACCCAGGCGGTTGCCGGCCCCATACGCATCACTTACTTCGTCGGCGAGGTGGCGACCCAGGGCATGAGCACGGGACTCGGCGGCGGTCTGCGGGCTTTCTTCAGCTTTCTCAGCCTCCTCAGTGTGGCACTGTTTTTCATGAACCTGCTTCCCATTCCAGTCCTCGACGGGGGCCAAATACTGCTCTACGCGGTTGAGGGCCTCAGCCGGCGCGAGCTCCACCCAAAGTTGGTGTACGGCTATCAGATGGTCGGGATGGTACTTGTGTTCATGTTGCTGTTTTTCGCATTATTCAATGATATTCTCTTTCTAAGCGGCAGGTAAACGGAACGTTGAGCATGGTAAAGATAAAGCAAACGATGCGGTTCACGCTGCTGTCAGTCATGATGCTGTCGACCTTCGGCGTTTCCTGTGCAACCGCCGAAGTCGCCGTACAGACCTCTCATGTCGGCGCGGTAAGCGCGATGGCCTACCATCCCCCAACCGAGACAATCGTTTCCGGGGGCACCGACGGCCGCCTCAAGGTGTGGGGCATCGAGCAGCAGCGCATCATCCGAACCGTGCAAACCGGGACCGCCGCAGTGACCCGGCTTACCGTTCACCCGGAGCGGCCCGAGGCAGCAGCGGTCATTCGGGAATCCGGATCCACCTTCCAACTGCAGGTATGGAACCTCGACAGCGGGCGCCTGCTCTTCTCCGAGCCGCTGCAGGCCTCACCCACGGTGCTCAATTACTCGCCCTCAGGAGACTTCATCATCGTGGCCGAGTCGCGAATCTCCGGATTGCGATACTTCGATTCTCGCGACGGCAGCAACTTACCATACCCGGCGGTACCTCAGGGCATCGTCACCTACGCCACGGTTGCGGCAAGCGAGCGCACGATCATGACCTACGTGGCAGGTGACGGAACCATACGCTACTGGAGCCTCACGGATCAAAACATCCTCGCCGAGGCACAGACCCTCTTCGACATGAACCACATGCAGGTTCTGCAGAACAAGCGCTATGCAGCAGCCGTCAACGAGGGGGATCTGGTAGTAGTGGATATCGTCGAGGGCACTCTTGTCGACCGCGTGCCGGTCGGCCGCGTGAATTATCTCACCGTGGCCCCGCAAACCGGACAAATAGTACTACTCGAGACGCGAGCGGGCGGGCGTCGGGTGACGATCTATGAGTTCGACGGCGATTTCCTCAATCGCGAGCGCATACTGGAGAATCCCACACTGGATGGCATGAACGTGGTTGCGTTGGCGGGCTCGAGCCTCTATGGCGGCTCGGATAAAGGTGAGCTCTACGTGTTTCGCTCCTCAGACGGCGGCGAGGAGACCCTCGTGAGAAACGTCGTCGCACCGATCCACGACATCGCGCTCCTCGACGACACGCTCTTTGTCAACGTCGGCTCCGACATCACCACCATCCGCACGGAGTTCTTCACCGCGAGCAGAGGCAGGCTCGATCGGGTGGATACGGTGGAAACCTCCGAGGTGGAGAATCCGCTTGAGACTCCGGTGAACATCACCTCCATCTCAGACGGCTCACTCGTCCTCTGGGGTACCGAAGGCGAGCAGGCGTCCACACTCTACCGTCTTGCGGAGAATCAAACATTCGAAGAGGTGTTCAGCTCCGACGCGCGCATTCACACGGTGGAGGAGTTTGACGGGACCCTCCTGCTGCTGAACCGTGCCGACACCCTTCTCCGGCTCTCACTTGCAGACTTTGAGGAGGAGTTTCGTTATTCTTCTCTGGGCATGGAGGCGGTGGCCGGCACCGAAGAATACGGAATCGTGGTTGGGAAATCCCGATCGAGCTCCTTCGAGTCCGCGGTCCTCACCATCGATCCGCGCACTCGTGAAACGGTGGGCCTGCAAACCGATGCATTTCTGGTATTCGACGTCGCCTACGACCGCGAGAGCGGCGACCTCTACGCGCTGGGCATCACCCGTGAAAACGACACCGAGACCACGATCATCCGGTTCTCGGGGACGGCGGATCTCACCCGCACAACGACCGTCCTCAGCCTTCCCGGCGAGTATCTGGAGGGCAACCTCGTCCTCGATCCCGAGAGCGGCGCCCTCTACACCTCGATCGGGCGCTCTGGAATAACGCGCGTCACCGGCGACGACGTTGAGGTCTACGGCGGCACCACTCACGCGTCACAGCGCCTCGAGAGCTCCGGCGGGTTCCTCTGGTCGCTCAATCGCGACGGTAGCGCTACGATGTGGGAGCCGGGGAGCAATGAGGCTACC
>JAAAOR010000079.1 GCA_009908735.1 Spirochaetota bacterium
GACACCGCACTTGACGAGTTGATGAAGATGACCTCCCAGGCGGAGGAGAACATCAACCGCATCCGTGAAGAATCCGAGTACATCGACACAGTCGGAAAACGCATAAAATCCTCGCAAGCGCAGCTGCAGGAGCTCGAAGGCCGCATCCCGGAGATCGTCGACGAGTTCGAGGCGCGAAATGTCGAAGCGCTCAAGGATGCCGAGGAGCGCGCCGCTCAGCACGCCGACGACCGCGTGGTCGAGATTCGAAACGACATCGAATCAGCTGAGCAGCACGTGCACAGCCTCGAAGATCAGGTGGGCAAGGCCCGAGAGCGGGGCGAGGAGCTTGCGGGGGCCGTGGAGCAGGACATCCGAGGTCTGCACGAGGAGCTGCACGAGACCACCCGGGCGGAAGTTCAGCAGTTCAAGGCGTCTGTCGACCAGTTCGCATCCCGATTCGCGGAGGTCGAGGCCGACTACCAGGCACGCCTCGAGAATGCCGCCGCACGCGGCGAGAAGCTCGAGCACAGCGCCCTCGAGAAAATCAGGGAACACATTCAGACTCGTTTTCGCGACGTCGGCTCCCAGGTCAAAGAGCTTGCCGCCGGCAATCTCGCGGAGTTGCGCGGGCACGTCCAGGAGTCGGTCCAGGAGATACAGACCGCCGCCGAGAGCTGGAAGGAAGAGCAGAAGCGCGTGGTGTCCGGGCTTGGGGAAACCCTCTCGGATCTCGAGCAGCGTTTCGGAGATCGCATTGGGGAAGTGGAGAAGCTGCGGGTCGACTACTCGGAGCAGCTGAAGGGCCTTCGCGGGGAGCTTGGCTCCCGCAGGTCTGAGCTCGAGAATGAAATTGCAAAGGTAAAAGGCGAACTCTCCGAGAAGCTCACCGGCGCCACCGAAGGCGTCGAGGAGAGAGTGCTCGGCGAGGTGGAAAACCGTCTCTCCGATTACGAGGAGCAGATCTCCTACCGCTTCAACAAGCTCGAGCAGGTCAACACCGACCTCGACAACCTCGAAGGCGTGCTCCGGCAGGCCATGGCCGGAACCGAGGAGCGGATCAAGGAAGACTTCGCCGCCTTCGGTCGCGAGCTCGAGGAACGTCGCCAGGAAGACCGTCGCGAGGCCGGCGAGGTCATGGACGGAATTCGCAACGAGATGCAGGAGCTAGAAACCGGAATCCAGGACCTCAAGAGTCGTGCCTACGATAACGTCTCGGAGAAGCTCCAGGGCTTCGAGGACGACTTCTTGAGCGATCTCAAGAGCCGAAGCATCGCGATGGACCAGAAGCTCGTGGAATGGCAGCAGGGCGTGGATAACCATATCGAGGAGCTTGCAGAGCAGTTCCGCAGCGACCGCACCAACATCGAGCAGCAGTACACCGAGGGGCTGCGCAGTGGCCTTGCCGATCTGCAGAACCGCTTCTACTCGCAGTTCGAGAAGTTCGAGCAGCAGGTCTCCGACTTCCAGCAGAGCGTTTCGGCTCGGATCCAGAGTTCGGAAGGCCAGATCGAGTCCTTCGAGGAGAGTACCCGCCAGGAAGTCGACGAGATGAAAAAGCGCGCCGAGCGGAGCTTCCAGCAGGAGTTCTCACGCCACTCGGAGCAGGTTTCCGACCAGATAGACCGCCTCGAGAAGGAGCTGCACGGCCGCATACAGCAGCTTCAGGAGCAAGTGGAGGAGGGAACCAACGCCTTGACCGCCTCGGTCGAGAATGCGAAGTCCGATACCGCCGTGTGGCGGGCGCGTGTTGAAAACGACCTCAAGGGAGCCGAGGAGACCGTTACCGGCCGCGTGTCGGATCTCGAGGATCAGATACGCGAATCGGTGCGAAAGATGCAGAGCGAGTACGAGCAGGAGAAAGAGGAGCTCTTCGGCAAGCTCGCCTCGGAGCGGGACACCATGCGGGGGGATCTCGCGTCACTGCGGGACCGGGTTTCCTCATTGCGGACGGACCTCGACACGCAGGTGAAGGAGTCGATGGACGAGTTCCGCAAGCAGTACAACACTCTTGAGCAGCAGCTTACCGAGCGCGCGGGGGAGGTCGCCTCGGAGAGCGAGGAGCGCATCAACGAGTTCAAATCAACGGTCTCCGACGTACGTGAGCAGTTTGACGGCATGCAGAAGAAGCTCTTCGGGCGTATCGACGACGAGGCACGGATTCTTTCCGTTCGGCTCGAAGAGATCGACAAGCGCACCAAGAACTTCGTCGAGCAGACCAAGATCTTCGAGCGAGCGGATTCGCTGAAGATCTCGCTGCAGGAAACGGTGGAGGATCTCAAAGCTGAGCTCTCGAAGGTCGAGACTCAGCGCGATGAGGCCCAGGAGATACAGGCCCAGTTCGCAAAGATACGAAAACTCTCGGGCGAGGCCTCCGAGAAGATGACCCGCTTCCTCTCGGAGAAGCGACGTATCGACGCCCTCGAGGACGACTTCAAGAAGCTCATGGGCATGTCGCAGGCGGTGGAGGTGAAGCTGCAAAATCTCAACGCGACGGACGACACAATCCAGACGGTGCAGGCGAAGCTTCGCGAACTCGACGACATGGAGAAGCAGGTCGAGGAGCGCTACGACCGCCTGGAGAAAAAGAAGAGCATCGTCGACGTCACCACCCAGGGCGTCGACAAGAACTTCCAGCAGCTCGAGGACCTGGAGAAACGGCTCGAGTCGCTCGATCAGGAGCTGCGGAACCTGCCGGATCAGATCGGGACCCTCGAGTCGCAGCTTCGGGACCTCTCCGCCCACAAGAAGGACGCCGATCAGGCAATGAAGCAGGTCTCGCAGCTCGACGACACGCTCGCCGACATAGAGTCGCGGATGCAGGAGCTGCAGACGGCACGCGAGTGGCTTGCCCGCACCGAAACCCGCCTCGAAGAGGTCGGCCGTGAGGCACAGGAGCAGGTGAAGCTCCTCGGTAGTCTCCTGAGGGAGGACGGCAAGTCCGCCGGCTCCGGCGGCAAAGGCCAAGGAGCACCGTCGATGAGCGCTCGCGAGACGGTCATCAAGCTTGCGCGGCAGGGCTGGAAGGTCGATGAGATTGCCCGGCAGATGAAAGTGAGCCGCGGCGAGGTGGAGCTCATCCTCGAGCTCGCCGGCAAGGCTACCTGAACACGGGGTGACGCGCGTCCGGCGCGGTGCGCTTGACGCCTCCATGCGGCCTGAGTACCTTTCGGGCAAAGCAACAACTCAGAGGTATGTATGTCCGGCGAAAAACGCAATTTCGACGATACAGGTACAGATGCGGAGATGGAACAGACCGCCGGCGCGGAAAACAACCCCGCTGACGCAACGCGCGATAACGCGTCGGCAGCGGAGGATGAGCAGGCTGCGGCCGGTGTGGCCGGCAACGCGGCGAGCCCTGCAGGGGCGAGCGCCGATGAGGAGGTGGGGCAGCTGCGTGCACGGGTTCAAGAGCTCGAGCACGAAAACAGCGACCTCAAAGACCAGTACCTACGCAAACAGGCCGATTTCGAAAACTTCCGCAAGCGCATGACGCGCGAAAAGGCGGATGCGATTGCCTACGCCAATAAGCAGCTCCTCCTTGATATCCTTCAGATCATCGATGACTTCGAGCGCGCTATCAAGTCGGCCGAAGAGTCACGTGATTTCGACTCCTTCCACGAGGGCGTGGCGCTGATAGAGAAGCAGTTCACGAGTATGCTCGAGCGCAAGTGGGGGCTCAAGCGCTTTGACTCCGAGGGTGAAGAGTTCGACCCGCAGAAGCACGAGGCGGTCATGACCGGCGAGGACGGCGAGCACGACAAGCCCGTGGTGCTCGAAGACTACCAGAAGGGGTATTTCCTCAACGATAAGGTGCTTCGGTCGGCAAAGGTCAAGGTCTCGGTCCCCAGCGAGAAATCCGGCACCGAATAGCCATGAAGTGGACATAGGCATGCGGCGATGGGTATGTTAGCGCGATGGCGGCAGATGCAACATGAGTCGGGATGTAACGCGAGATATGAGGAGCTATTGAATGGGTAGGATAATCGGTATTGACCTTGGGACCACGAACTCCTGTGTGGCCGTGATGGAGGGGGGAGAGCCCGCCGTAATCCAGAACGCCGAGGGGCAGCGAACGACGCCGTCGATGGTAGCGTTCACCTCCAAGGGCGAGCGGCTTGTGGGCCAGCCCGCAAAGAACCAGATGGTCACGAACCCAGAAAACACCGTGTTCTCGATAAAGCGGTTCATGGGCCGCCGGTTCAACGAGGTGTCGGAGGAGATCGGAATGGTGCCCTACCGGGTGAACGAGGACGGCTCCGGCGGTGCTCGCGTTCAGATCGATGAGAAGCAATACTCTCCCCCGGAGATTTCCGCCGCTATTCTTCAGAAGATGAAGGAGACAGCGGAAGACTATCTCGGGGAAACCGTGACCGAGGCCGTCATTACCGTTCCCGCTTACTTCAACGACTCGCAGCGCCAGGCGACGAAAGACGCCGGCAAGATCGCGGGGCTCGAGGTCAAGCGTATAGTCAATGAGCCGACCGCCGCATCACTTGCATATGGCTTCGGCAAAGAGCAGAAAGACGAGAAGATCGCGGTGTACGACCTCGGCGGCGGCACCTTCGACATCTCGATTCTCGAGCTCGGTGACGGCGTGTTCGAGGTGAAGTCCACCAACGGTGACACCCATCTCGGTGGCGACAACTTTGACCAGCGCATCATCGACTGGCTGGTTTCCAGCTTCAAAAGCGATTATGGCATCGACCTTGCCCAGGACCGCATGGCCCTGCAGCGTCTGAAGGAAGCCGCCGAGAAAGCCAAGAAAGAGCTCTCTACCACCCAGACCACCGAAATTAACCTTCCATTTATCACCGCGGACAACACTGGTCCGAAACATATGCAGTATTCCCTCTCGCGGGCGAAGTTTGAACAGATGGTGTCCGAGCTCGTGCAGAAAACGAAAGAGCCCTGCAAGAAAGCGCTTTCCGATGCGGGAATAACCGCGGCTGATGTGGATGAGGTTATCCTTGTCGGCGGCTCCACGCGTATTCCGGCGGTGCAGGCCCTCGTGACCGAGCTCTTCGGCAAGGATCCGCACAAAGGTGTAAATCCCGACGAGGTTGTTGCCTCCGGTGCAGCCATCCAAGGCGGTATTCTCGGCGGCGATGTGAAAGACGTGCTCCTTCTCGACGTCACGCCTCTCTCTCTCGGCATTGAGACCCTCGGCGGAGTGTTCACAAAGCTCATCGAGCGGAATACGACCATCCCGACTAGAAAGAGCCAAATTTTCTCGACAGCCGCCGACAACCAAACCGCTGTATCGATTCACGTCCTGCAGGGCGAGCGGGAGATGGCGAGTCAAAACCGTAGCCTCGGCCGCTTCGATCTTGTCGGCATCCCCCCTGCGCCTCGCGGCGTACCTCAAATCGAGGTCTCCTTCGATATTGACGCTAACGGAATCGTGCATGTTTCGGCCAAGGACCTGGGAACGGGCAAGGAACAGAAGATTCGCATAGAGTCTTCGTCCGGGCTCAACGAGGACGAGATCAACAACATGGTCAAAGAGGCTGAGACTCACGCCGAGGAAGATAAGCGTGCCCGTGAGGCCGCGGAGACTCGCAACGAGGCCGACAACCTCATATACTCTACCGAAAAGTCGCTTTCCGACTTCGGCGACAAGATCACGGATGACGATCGGACCAAAATCAACGGGGCCATACAGGCCCTCCGCACAGCGCTGGAGAGCGGAGATGCCGCAGAGATCAAGGGCAAGATGGAAGAGCTCAAGGAAGCGTCCCACAAGCTTGCCGAGGAAGTCTACAGGAGCGCATCTGCCGCCGAGGAGCAGGCTGGTAGCGATACGGGTCAGGCGGCGGGCGAAGAGCAAGCCGGCGACGAGGGTGCAGGGGACGGTGGTGCCGGTGACGGCAGCGAGAATGTAGAGGATGTCGACTACGAAGTCGTCGACGAAGACGAAAAACAGGACTGATGCGACCGCGCAATTGAGACTGATACTGTGGCGAAACGAGACTACTACGAAGTGCTGGGCCTCCAACGCGGGGCCTCGAAAGACGACATAAAGAAGGCGTACCGCAAGGTTGCGGTGGCCAATCACCCGGACCGCAACCCTGGTGACGAGGATGCCGAGGACCGCTTCAAGGAAGCAACCGAGGCCTACGAGGTGCTCGCCGACGATGACAAGCGCCAAGCTTACGACCAGTTCGGTTTCGCCGGCGTGGAAGGCATGGGTGGCAGCGGACGCGGCGGGTATTCCCATGCCTACCACGATTTCGAGGACATCTTTGGAGGATTCTCCGACATTTTCGAGACTTTTTTCGGCGGGGGTGGGCGCGGCCGTGGCCGGAGCTCGGTTCGCTCGGGTGCCGACCTGCGTTACGACATGGAGATCACCTTCGAAGAGGCCGTGTTCGGCACCAAGAAGGAGGTTACGTACAAGCGCCACGTTACCTGCGACAGCTGCGGCGGCAGTGGAGCAGAAGACGGCAGCGGCCGCAAAACCTGCCCTACCTGTGGCGGCGTCGGGCAGGTGCGCCGAAGTCAGGGGTTTTTCTCGGTTGCGAGCACTTGCCCAACCTGCGGGGGCGACGGTCAGATCATAGACAACCCATGTGGAACATGCGGGGGCAACGGCGTTCTGAAAAAACAGCGCACCGTCAAGGTCACGATACCCCCCGGCATGGACAGTGGGAAGCGCATCAGCCTTCGTGGCGAGGGCGATGCAGGCCCGAACGGCGGCCCCGCGGGCGATCTCTATGTGGTTGTGCGTGTGCGTCCGCACAAGCACTTCGAACGGCAGGGCAATGACCTCTATTGCATGATTCCCATCACCATGACGCAGGCGGCCCTCGGGGCTGAAATTGAAGTTCCCACCCTCGACAGTGAACGGGTCAATTTCAGCATCCCTGCAGGCACGCAGAATGAAAAACTCTTCCGCATACGGGGCTACGGTGTACCCCACTTGCAGGATTCCTCCCGGCGAGGAGACCTCTATGTGAAGATTCACGTCGAGGTCCCGAAGAAACTTTCGGGAAAGGCGAAGAAGATCCTTCGAGAGTTCGCGGAGGTTGAAGGGGAAAACGCGAGCCCGGATCCCGTGCCTCTCTCCAGTCTCCGATAAGCGTCGCCCCCGGTATCTCAGCCCCGCGGAGGTGCCCGAATTCCTGCGCTCCGTTAACTCTCGCCTACTCAATTCCGACTCGCGACAGTTCGATAATGAGGTAGGAGATACTACTCGAGGAGAATCGTATGAGGGCGCCGACGCGCGGATTGGGTGGAGTGTTTGCTTTCTTGCTTCTGGCGGGAATCGTGATGGGCGTTGCGTGGGCGCAGCCAGCCGAGTCCCAATACCCGCGCGAGCCTCGCGAGGATCAGTTTTTCGACGTCAGCCGGTACGCAGACGGATGGATGACCGACGATCGCAACGGGGACGGGTTTGTAGATTACGCGGTGCGATTGACCGAAGAGGTGCAGAAGGACCGCGAAGCGGTGGACTTCAACCACGATGGAATGATGGACGACTTCTACTTCTATTCAAACGAGGTGCTGCAGCGCCAGGAAATCGATACCAACTACGACGGGGCGATCGACTTGTGGGTGTTTATGCGGGAAGGTGTTTACGTTGAGCGTTACGAGCGCGACACCACCTATGACGGGTATCCGGACGTAGTGAAAGAATATGGGCAACCGAAAGAAGAGTAGGAGTGCCGGCGGCAGCGCCAACACCGGCTCCGTTCCGGAGGGCCGAAGCGTGTACTCGGGTTACCACGCGGTGTTCGAGGCACTGAGAACCTCCCGCCTCTCGGGTACGGTCTATATAGCCGGTAAAAACAAAAAAGCCCGTGATATCGAGGAGCTGGCGCGCAACCGCAGCCTGCCGGTGGAGCACGTGGACCACGAAGAGCTGGCTCGTCTCGGCGGCGAAGAGACGCGGGGGGCAGCGTTCGTCGGGAACGTGGCGTCCAAGGGGAGTCCGCGAACGCTCGAGGGCTTTCTGACATCGCTCCAAGCGAAGGTCTCCCTCGTGATCGTGCTCGACGGCATCACCGACCCTCACAACGTGGGCGCGATACTGCGCAACGCCGACCAGTTCGGCGTGGACCTGGTCATAAGCCGGGAACGTCGCGCCGCCTCCGACACGGCGACGTTGACAAGGACCTCGGCCGGCGCGGCGGCCTACGTACCCCGTCTTACGGTTCCCAACATCTCTCAGGCACTCGGCCGGTTGCAGGAGGCGGGTTTCTGGGTGTACGGGGCTGATGCCGACGGCACCGCGGTGTCCTCCCTGACCCTCACCGGTCGCACCGCGCTGGTTCTCGGGAGCGAAGGGGAGGGCCTAAGCCGTCTCGTGCGCGAGGGTTGCGACGAGCTCGTCTCCATTCCCACCAAAGGACACGTGGATTCCCTCAACGTCTCCGTCGCGGCCGGCATTCTCATGTACGAGATGAGCCGGCGAGAGGCATAGCTGCGCCCCAGTCGAGTGTGAAACTCGTCAGGCTATGTTGAACAAGCTCAGGGAGTTTTGGTACAGCGCCTCGGCGACCTCTTCTTCCGGTTGATCTCGTAGCTCCGCAACAAACTTGAGGGTCTCCACGAGGTAGGATGGCCGGTTGCGCTTTCCTCGATGGGCGGCCGGCACCATGAAGGGACTCTCGGACTCGATGAGGATTCTATCGAGGGGCATGTTTTTCGCCGTTTCATGAAGATTCCGCGCATTGCGGTATGTCAGGTTTCCGGCGAACGATATGTAGAGGGGCAGCTCGAGCGCCTGCTGAGCGTAATTCCAGTCTTCGGAGTAACAGTGCAGGACGCCGCCACGGGCCGGTATACGGTCACGGAGAATTTCCAGCACGTCCTGTCCCGCCTCTCGGTTATGGATGACCACCGGAAGGTCGTGCTTGGCCGCGAGTTCGAGCTGGCGGATAAACAGCTCCACCTGAGCATCCTTAGTACCGAACTTGCGATAGTAGTCGAGACCTGTCTCGCCAACGGCTACCACACGGTCGAGCTTGCTACCTTCCTCGACCTGCGTTTCCCAATCCTTACCGGGGTTCACGACTTCCGAAGGCGATACCCCGACACTGTGGTACACATGAGTAGCAGTTTTCAGGTTGTCATAGACCTGGAAGAAGTCACGCAGATTGTTGCAGATGCTCAGAACTCCCTGCACGCCGGCTTGGCGAGCCTCCTGTACGATCATAAGCTGTTCGAGCGGGTCTTCATTGATCAACCCGATATGGGCGTGGGAATCAAACAATTTCATAGTACTTCCGTAGATGAAAGGGTATCGAACTTGAGGGTCCGTTCTTGCGAAAACATAGCACGCCCGCGCCCGCTAGTCAACTTTGAACACTATTGGTGTGTTTGACAAAGCTCGAGGGGCATGCTAACTTCGGTTAACGGGGAGAGTTGCGGCCAATCCGTGCCGACAATGTGGGAAGAGGAGAGGACTTTGTCAGCGAATACGGATAGAACTCACGACAAACATGCCGGACATTCTCCGGCGCTGAGAATCGTGCAACGTGTGGCCGCCGGGGTGAAAGGTGTCGCGACGGGCTTTGTCAAGCTCGGGAAACAGCGATTCACGGTCATGTTCATACCCCACTCCGAAAAGCGCGTTGTCAATTTCCAGATCAACACCTTCGCCATCGCATTCGTCGGCCTCGTGATTATTGGGCTTATCGGCGGCTTCTTCTACCTCTCCACCGTCTTTTCAGGGTCCTCCCGCCTCATCAGCCAGAAGTCGGAGGCTCTCAGCACCACCGAGGCGAGCCTCGAAGCGGTCCGTGAGGAAGTGGCAGAGGTCTCAAAGGTTGCAGAAGTCTTTAGCGAGTCATTGTCGCAAACGCTCGAGGGGCTCGACCTTGCATCAGAGGATCAACTCTCGACCGACGAAGATTCCGGCGGTGATCTATCGGCCTTCCTCAATGTTCGGGAGGTGGCTCCCGGCGAAATCGAGGAAATACAAGAGCTTGAAAACCTTGCGAATATGCTCGAGGCCTCCGTTCGTCCGCTCCAGGACATCCGCCAGGTGCTTGAGGCGCAAAAACAGCTACTCTCCGATATCCCCAATAGTTGGCCCTTGGCCTCGGGGCTCGGGCGTGTGACGATGGAGTTCGGACCGAATATCCATCCGGTGACGCACCAGTGGTACCTGCACAAGGGCTTTGACATCGCTGGTGCGCCCGGCATTCCGATCGTGGCGTCGGCAAACGGCAAGGTCGTGGAACTTGGCGTCGATCCGGGCTACGGCCTCTACCTGTGGGTTCGCCACAAGTATGGGTTCCGCACGCGCTACTCCCACCTCCAGACGGTCGACGTCTCTGAAGGTGACGAGGTCTATCAGGGCCAACGCCTCGGTCGCCTCGGCAGCACGGGTATCTCAACGGGTCCACATCTCGACTTTCAGATCTGGCTCGGTACCGACGTGGTTGATCCGTCCGCGTTCCTCAAAATTTCAAATGATTTCAAACGGTGGTCCGGTAATCGGATTCGCTGACAGGTAAGATCTTTACATGGGGTACAACTCCGAAGATTCCTTTATAAACTCCATCGTCGGCGAAGGGACCCACTTTCGTGGTCATCTCGAGCTTGCCGGGCTGCTTCGCATCGATGGTGATTTTTCCGGTTCCATCAAGACAAAAGGAAAGGTTCTGGTCGGAAAAGACGGCCGGGCAGACTGTAACATTGACGCCGGCACGGTGGTTGTGGGCGGGATCGTGCGGGGAACAATCTCCTCGAGTGAGAAAGTAATCATACTCTCCTCTGCTATGGTCGTCGGCGATATTTATGCGCCCCGCCTGATCGTTGAGGAGGGTGTTGTTATCGACGGCACACTTGCCATACGAGGAGCGGGAGAGGTGTCGAGGCCGGAGCCCTCACCGATCAGCAACTTCGGGATTCCCGGGGCCGGACGATACGTCGGGCGCTCGGTGGATCAGGTGGCACGCTCGTCGGCATCTCGGCTTCCCACTCGGTAGCACATATGGCTGCAATGGAACGCATCGAAAATGACGGATTTTTCTCATTTCGTCGCAACGCCCGCCGCGAGCGCGCGCAAGGTGGTGGCGCTGCGAAGGCGCCGGATTTCGGATCCATCTTCCAGCGAGAAGTGGAGGAGCCGGCCTTTGACCCGAACTCCCGTGACGATGTAAGCTCGGAGGAGATAGAGCAGCTTCTCGACTCCATTCATGAGCTCGGGGACGAGCTTGTCCACAAAGGAACCTACACTGCGGTTCAGGCGTATCGCGAAGCAGTGAAGTCATTCGTACGCCGAACTGTGTCTCGTACCCTCGACGTCGAAGAGCACACTTCCGGTGGAAACGTCCTGAACCGAAAGCGGTTTTCCATTGTCCAGGTGATCGACCAAAAGCTCGATCGCCTAGTTCAGGGAATGCTGCAGAGCCAGGGGTCGCAAATGGAGCTTATGAGCCGAGTGGAAGAGATCCACGGGCTGCTTGTTGATCTCTCGCACTAAAGGAAAGAACAGCCATGACCAATAGACTGCCCGGCGTACTCAACGCCGCACCATCCATCCACGCATCCTGTGGGCTCTGCGACGTCATAGAGCAGAATACGCCGTTCGTCGTGAAGGTGTTGCACTCGAGCGAGACCGAGCTCTGCCGTCTCGGAGAAGACAGCGCGGTTGCCGCCGTCAACGCCGGTGACCTGCTGGTCGTGAACACCCGCTACGGCGGGGATCTCGCCCGGGTTCTGGGGCCGGTGCAGGAAAAGAACACCGGTTCGTGGGATGAAGAGCGGGAGGTTCTACGCGTTGCGGCCGATGCCGATGTCGCCCGGTTTGAGGATAATCTTCGCCGGGAGGAAGAGGCGTTCGATGCCTGCCGGCGGAAAATCGATAGTCACGGTCTGTCAATGAAGCTCGTAAGCGCTCACTACGTCCTTGACGAGCCGAAGATCCTCTTTTTCTTCACCGCCGAATCGCGGGTCGACTTTCGAGACCTAGTGAAGGATCTCGTGTCGGAGTTTCGGATGCGAATCGAGCTGCGTCAAATCGGGGTGCGGGATGATTCCCGCGTTCTCGGAGGCACCGGGGTGTGTGGGCGCGTGCTCTGCTGCCACGGCCTGACCGACAAATTGCGACCCGTTTCCATCAAGATGGCGAAGGTACAGAACCTCTCGCTCAACTCGATGAAGATATCCGGACCCTGCGGCCGACTCCTGTGTTGTCTTTCTTATGAGTACGATCATTACACCGAGCAGAAGCAAAAGCTGCCGAATGACGGGACGCGTATAAACTATGACGGAAGCAGCTTTCAGGTATGCGATGTGAACATCATCTCCAATCGCGTGCGCCTGTTTGCCCGGGAGGAAGGGCGCTATATCACGGTTTCGGGCGAGCAGCTCTCGTATGATCAGGACGGCAGACGCTGGAGTATCAGCGGCGATATACCTCCGGGCGATTAGACTCGGTCTCGCGCCGGCCCTCTGCCCCCTCACCCCCCTTGGTACTGCAGACGGTAGAGGTGAGCGTAGACTCCGTCCTCGCCGAGAAGTTCTTCGTGGGTTCCCTGCTCGACGATCTCTCCATGTGAAAGAACAAGAATTTTGTCGGAGCTCTTGATCGTAGACAGCCGGTGAGCAATAACGAGGGACGTGCGATCGCGCAGTAGGACCTGCATACCCTCCTGAATAAGTCGCTCGGTTTCGGTATCGACGCTCGATGTGGCCTCGTCGAGGATGATGATGGCCGGATCGTGAGCAACGACCCGTGCGAAGGATATGAGCTGACGTTGGCCGACGGAGAGGTTCGCACCTCGCTCGTTGAGGAGCGTGTCGTAATTCTCGGGAAGACGTCGCACGAAGGCGTCAGCCTGTACGGCTTCCGCGGCGCGTTCGAGGCGCCCCTCCTCGAAGCTCTCCCCGAGCGCGACGTTCTCCCGGATGCTGTCTCTGAAGATGAATACATCCTGATCAATGGGTTGAACGAGGCTGCGAAGCTCGTCTATAGGCATGTCTCGAATGTCGACTCCGTCAATGAGAATCCGGCCGCTGTCGATGTCCCAGAGCCGCGAAAGCAGGTTCGCAATCGTTGTTTTCCCGGCCCCGGTATAACCGACGATCGCCACGCTGCTGCCGGGTGGAATTCGAAAACTGAGGTTTCGCAGCACAGGTTCACCAGTGCGGTAGGAGAAGGTCACATCATCGAAGACGATTTCTCCCGCAACCGGAGTTGCTGCTGTGGTCGCGCCCTCGTCGGGGATGCGCTGCTCATCGGAAAGGAGCTCGAGGATCCGCTCCCCTCCCGCGAGCGCGCTCTGTAGCACGACGAACTGCTCCGAGATGGACATGAGCTGTCGGTAGAATCGCCGGATGAGGTCGATCCCGGCGATGAGCATGCCCAGAGTCACAACGCCCTCCAGCACCGACGCCGCTCCGAAATAGATTACCACCGCCACGGAGGCGGAGGAAAGCAGGTCGATAATCGGACGGAAAGTCGCAAATACGTACATCTCCCCTAGACTCGCCTTGAGTAGTGACTCGTTGCGATCCCGGAATTTGTTCGCGACACGGCTTTCCTGGGTGAAAAGTTGAACGACGGTCATACCGGAGATGTGCTCGGAGAGGAAGGCGTTGACACGGGAAACCCACAGGCGCACGTTGCGAAAGGCGTTTCGGGCGTAGGTGCGGAAAAACCACGTGACGACCAAGACCGGCGGCAGGGTTGCCACCACGATGAGACCGAGGCGGCGGCTGAGGATAAACACGGTGATGACCACACCCAGCATGATAGAGATATTCTTCAGGAGGTTCGCAAGGACGTTGGTGAAGAGCTCGTTTATCGTTTCCACATCGTTTGTGATGCGCGTGACTAGCCGGCCAACGGGGTTGCGGTGGAGAAATGACAGGCGCTGTCGGATGACGTGATTGTAGAGCTGTGTGCGCAGGTCCTTCATGACGCGCTGCCCGGTCGCCGCCATGAGATAGACCTGCGCAAACGTGAACACGAATACGGCGACCAATAGCCCGAGAAACAAGATGCTCTTCGTCGATACAGCCTCGAGGTCCGCGGAACGGATGTTGCGGAGTTCGTCCTCAGTTAACCTCGAGAGGTCCGCGGTCGGCGCAGCAGCATACTGCGAATTTTCTCCGCCGACGGTGAAGATATCCGGATGCGCGGCAACCGCGGCTCGGTCCTTTGCGTCCTCGAGGCGGAAGACGTAATGGGAGCTCTCCGAGAGCACACCTTGTTCCTGTAGCCCGCGCTTGTTTACGCCGGCGAGGGCGGTGAGGGAGCTTTCGAGGACGTAGGCTGTCTCACCGACGACGATGGGGGTCACGTTGGCTTGGCCCTCTGCGACGTTCTGCACGTCCTCGACGTCACCGCGGAGATAGTCGGCCAGCAGGTCCTGGTCGACAGCCCGTTGAATGACCACCGGTAAAGCGAGCTCCGCCGCGGTGGCTGCCGAGAGCGCGACGATGGCAGTGATGAGTACGCGCAGATGGGGCCGCACAAAGGCGAAGAGCCGTCGAACCACGTCGGGGTCATATCCGGTGATTACCTTTTCCTCATCCACGTCGGCCTCCCGGATGCGTTTCCTCGCGGGATTCCGCCTGCTGAAGCTCGTAAATATCGCGGTACATGCCCGCGCGGGTAATGAGCTCCTCGTGGGTGCCGCGCTGGACGATGCGGCCCTCGTCGAGCACATAAATGAAGTCGCTGCGGGAGAGTGCCGATACACGGTGAGCGATGATGATGTTCGTCATCCCCTCCCGCTCCGCCATCAACCGAGAGAGAATCTTCTCTTCGCTCTCGGTATCCACCGCCGAGAGGGCGTCATCAAGCACGAGGATGGGCCGCTTCGCTGCAAGAGCTCTGGAGATGGCAACACGCTGCTTTTGTCCGCCGGAGAGTGTAACCCCGCGCTCTCCCACCAAGGTCTCCCATCCATCGGGGAAATCGCGCATGTCGCGGCTTATGGTGGAGATGTCCGACACGCGGGATATCAGCTCATCGCCGGCGTCCTGGGCGGCGAAGCGAATGTTGTCGGAAATCGTCGCCGAGAAGAGAAAGGTGTCCTGGGGCACCACCGCGAATGCGCTCCTCAGCGCTTGAAGATCGTAGTCACGAACGTCGTGAGAGCCGACGAAAACCGTGCCTGACGGCGGGTCTATAAGGCGGGGAAACAGCGCGACGAGGGTGGATTTCCCCGACCCGGTGCGTCCGAGGATCCCGACGGTATGTCCCGCGGGCACTTCGAGGTCGATATCGGAGAGCGCCTCATCGCCGTCTTCGACGTAGCGGTAGCTTAGCCCCCGGACAGTTACGTTGTGGAAGTCCACGGCGGCTACGGGGTTCTGTGGGCTGCGGATATCCGGTTCGCGCTTGATTACCGAGTTGAGGCGCTTAAGCGACGCCGCCCCACGCGCGATGAGATTTACGAGAAAGCCGGCACCCATCATGGGCCAAACCAGCATTTCGAGATAGGTGAGAGTTGCCACGAACTCTCCCGGTGTCACGGTTCCGACTATCACCGCCACTCCTCCGAACCGCAGCAGCAGGAGGGAGGTCAACCCCGAGAGGAAGGTAACTGCCGGAAAAAACATTCCCTGCACGCGCACGTAGGCAAGATTCCTGCGCTGATATTCATCGTTGGAATCCGCGAAGCGGCGGTTGAAGTAGCCTTCCTTTCCGAAGGTCTTTATCACCCGCACGCCCGTCACCGATTCTTGTACGTCGGAGCTGAGCTCGGCAAAGCTTTCCTGCACCCGCCGGAAGAGCCGCGACATGAGACGCCCGGCAAAGAGTATCGCAACGGTAACGAAGGGCAGCGGAAACACCACGATGAGGGTTAGCTGCGGGTGGCGTGAGAAGAGGATAATGAGGATGGCAAGCGTCATAAAGATACCATCGACGAATGCCACAAGGCCCATTCCGGCGGCCATGCGTATGTTGTTGAGGTCGTTGGTGGCCCGTGCCATGAGATCGCCTGTGGTGGTCTCGCGATAGTAGCTTGCCGGTAGGTTCAGCAGGTTACCGAACAGTTGCTCGCGGAGCTCCGCCTCGATCTGGCGGGAGGCGCCGTGTAAAAAGTACCGCCAGCCGAAGCGCGCGGCGGCAATCACCGCTGCGAGGGCGACGAGTGCCAGCATATAGCGGCCTATCGTCGAGAGTGAGAAGCCGGTAACAGTCATCGTATCGATGGCCCGGCGAATTAATTGCGGAATGAACAGCTGCCCCCCGCTCGTTATGACCAGCGTCACAATTCCGAAGATGTAGTACCATCGGTATTTTCTGACGAAGGGCAGGAGGGTTCGATACTCGCCCAACATAAGTGGCATTAAAGTACAATGATAGCGGGCGAAAAGAAAGAGCCGGCACTTTGCTTGACAGGACATGAGGGATTTGATACGTTACATCCTCACTGAAGGACACGAACTGAAGGAGTAAGTCTTGGTAATAAAGGGATCTGCAGCCAAGCGCTATCGACAGAGCCTGAAGCGGCGAACGCGCAATCGCGCGATGCGCAGCAAGGTGCGTACGGAAATCCGCGGTTTTCTCGACGCGGTAGACGGCAAAGACAAGTCCGCCGCGGAAACTCGCCTGCAGTCGGTGACCAAGCTCATCGACACGGCGGCCGGCAAAGGCGTATATCACAAGAACACCGCAGCTCGCACGAAATCTCGTCTTCGGAAAAAGCTCAACGCCCTTTAGGTGAGCTTCCCCCTGCGCTGAGCTGCCATATTCCGCCTTAGGAGCGCACGTGGCAAAGGACAAGCTTACCAAAGCTGAGATTGTCGATAACATCGCCGAATCAAGCGACGTCAGCAAGAAGGAGATACAGCGTATCATCGACTCCTTCTTTTCTCAGGTGAAAGAGGCGCTTCTCGAGGACCGTGTCGTTGAATTCCGCGGCTTCGGAACATTCGAGATCCGCACCCGTAAAGGCCGCGAGCGGGCGCGAAACCCGAAGACGGGTGAAACCGTCAGCGTTCAGAATCATGGGGTCGTTGTCTTTCGGCCCGGAAAAGAGCTCAAAGACGCTTCATGGTCGCTAAGGCGATAGCGGCTACGCGCGACAACAATCTCCACAGCACGATCTCGGCCCGGAGTGCCGAGCTGCTCGTGGATCTTGCCCTGATTATCGGGTCGGCCGCGCTTTTCTCCTTCGCCTTTCCGAGCCTGGTATCGGACTGGGGATGGTTTCCGCTTGCATACATTGCCCTCGTCCCCCTGTTCGTGGTCGTGCGAAGGAGCCGGTGGTCGACCGTTTGGCTCTACGGCGCGTTGTACGGGTTTGTGACTTATTCGCTGTTTAATTACTGGCTGCTAAACTTCCATCCACTGGCCATCTTCCTTGTCCCGGTCATCTATGCAGTCTACTTTCTACTGCTCTTCCCCCTGCTTAAGCTTGCCGATACGCTGTTTCCACGCTATGGGTACCTCGTTCAGATAGCAATTTGGATCGCGTACGAATATCTGAGGCTTCAGGGCTTTCTCGGCTATGCCTACGGTATCCTCGGCTACAGCCAGTATCTTTTTAGTCCGTTGGTGCGTCTCTCGGCGCTTACCGGTGTGTGGGGTGTCTCGCTGCTGGTCGCGTTTCCCTCGGCGTTCGTTGCGGCGGGTTTGAAAGAGGGGCCACGGCGATTCGGCGCATTTCTTCGGGGCCATCGCCTGGACGCATTCGTCTACGTGGCAGCGTTCATCCTTGCCCTCGGATATGGTTTTGCCTCCCGCGTCGATTACTCGGAGTCACGCAGTTGGCGGGTGGCAATGGTGCAGCAGAACATCGATCCCTGGCGCGGCGGTCTCGACGCTTATAGGGAGTCCCTCGACTCCCTCATCCGGCAGAGTAACGAGGCCCTGGCTCAGAATCCGGAAGCGGTAGTGTGGTCGGAGACATCCTTCGTGCCGGCAATCGGTTTCCACACCCGATATCGCACCGATCCGCAGGTGTACGAGCTCGTCGATGAGCTTCGCGCCTATCTGGGCCTCCAGGCTATCCCGTTCGTCATCGGGAACAGCGATGCGGTGCTCAGCCGTACCCTCGACGGTGAGCTCGAGCGGGTGGATCACAACGCGGTGCTGCTCCACCACAACGGGGAGTTTCGGCGCGTGTATCGAAAACTCCATCTCGTCCCCTTCACCGAGCATTTCCCCTACGAGCGTTCTTTTCCCAGGCTTCACCGTCTGCTCCTGGAAAACGACACAACGTTCTGGGCGGCGGGGCAGGAGTACACAATCTTCGAAACCGACGGGATAAAGTTCGCCACGCCCATATGTTTCGAGGACACCTTCGGCTATCTCTCTCGCGAGTTCGTGCGCCGTGGCGCCGAGGTCATCGTTAACCTTACAAACGACGGCTGGTCCTACTCGGTGCCGGCGCAAATGCAGCACATGGCAATGGCGGTATTTCGCGCAACCGAGAATCGCCGCTCTGTAATCCGCAGCACGAACAGCGGTATGACCACCGTGATCGATCCGAACGGTCGCATGCAGGGTTTGCTCGAGCCGTTCACCGAGGACTACATGGTGCGGGAGGTTCCTGTCTACACCGAGACCACGACGCTCTACACGCGGTGGGGCGACTGGGCCGCCTGGGCTGCACTGGCTCTCGCGGTTCTCGCGTTGGGGTGGGGAATCGTGAGATCGGCAATCATCAGATTGACACCAGGCAAGGGTTCTGAGACAATCATGGAGAAGGGTACTGCAGATGGATGATCCGATGGACGATAAGGGCACCATACTCATCGTCGACGACGAACAGATCAATCTCGACTTTTTTGACGTCATGCTCTCTAAGCTCGGCTTCTCGGTGGAGAAGGCAAGCGATGGGGAAGAGGCGCTGGACATAGTCGCGGATATCGAACCCGACCTCGTCATCCTCGACAACATCATGCCGAAGCTGTCGGGGTGGGAAGTGACTCGCGCTCTGAAGCAAGACGAAGAGTACAAGCACGTGCGTGACGTCCCGGTCATCATGTTCTCCGCCATGGACGACGTGAAGGATAAAATTGAGGGGTTCGAGCTGGGCATCGATGACTACATCACAAAGCCCTTCAATTTCTCGGAGGTGCTTGCCCGCATCAAAGCGGTGCTGCGCCACCGGGACCTTGCCCAGCAGGTCATCGAGCGAGAGCGGCGGATCGCCGTTGCGGAATCCATGAACCAGTCGTTGGTGTACTTTACCCGCCACCTGCGACAGCCCGTCGACGAGCTGCTGAGCGCGGCGAAGGAGCTCGACCCGTCGGATGAAGCGGGAGTGAAGAAGTTCGTCGAGCTCGTGCGAAAGGAATCCGAAGGCACGCTCGCGACGCTCGGGGGGCTCGAAGAGGAAATCCAGGAGTTGCAGAGCAAGGGCGACGAGATCAAGGCCCGCGAGACGACCCTTGAGATGCTTGAAGAAAAGTATCAGAAGCACTTCGACAACTACCAGAGGCAAGCCGGCTCGCACGACGGCTGAGGCCGGAGGATTTGCCGCTGATGCTGGGGATATGAACGGGTGATAACCGAAGAGAAGCGACGTGTTCTGGACTACTTTGCCGATGGACGCAAGCATTATAAGCTGATGGACTTCGAGGGAGCACTTGCGAGTTTCGAGCAGGCCCTAAAGGTAGATCCCTCCGACGGCCCTGCCCGCGTCTATGCTGAGCGGTGCCGGCACTATATAGAGAATCCGCCCCCCGAAGACTGGGACGGCGTATTCGTAATGCAAACGAAATAGTAAATGGCAAAAAACGCACGAAAGAATAAGGATCTCCCGCGCATCGCCACGCGGCTTGGTAAGCGAACGTCGTTTAACGGACGCATGCGGTTCACCCAGCCGGTGAAGATCAGCGGTCGCTTTGAGGGTGAAATTATCGCCGAGGGCTTTCTCTATATCGAGGAGGGCGCCTACGTGCACGCCGACATTACCGCCGATGCGATTGTGATCGCCGGCGAGGTCCGTGGCAACGTGCAGGCGGCTCGGAAGGTGGAGATGCTCCCTACGGGAAAGATCTACGGGAACGTTCGCACTGCGAAGCTCAGGATCGCCGACGGCGTTGTCTTCGAGGGCAAGTGCGACATGCTCCGGAACGCCGATTCGATCGACGTTTTCTCCGCGCCGGTGGAACAGCTGAAAGAGTCTGCGCAACGTGTCTGAGCGGCAGTCAAGAGCGGCGATACTCTGCGTCGGTGACGAGCTGACCGAGGGCCGGACCCTCGATCGCCACGGCAAGTTCCTCTCGGAACTGCTGACTGAGCTTGGCGCGACCGTGGATAGGATCTCTCTTGTCCCCGACGAGCTCGATGCGTACCGACGCGAGTTTCTGGATCTTTTCCCTCGGGTGGGCACCCTCATCATAACCGGGGGGCTTGGGCCGACCTCAGACGACCTCACCAGAGAGGCGGTAGCCGAGGCGGCACAGGTGGAGCTCGAGTTCCACGAGGATATCTGGGAGTGGTTACAGAACCGGTTCCCACACCGGAGGATCTCGGAGACCAACCGGAAACAGGCACTCATTCCCGCGGGGTTCGATGTCATTCCCAACGAGGCCGGAACCGCTCCGGGATTTGTCGGGAGCGTGGACGGCTGTAGCGTGGTGGCTCTTCCGGGGCCGCCGCGGGAGCTGCAAACCATGGTGGATCGCCATCTTCGCTCTATCCTCGGGGCCCGTTTCGGGGTGCGTGAAGCTGAGGTTTTCTGGGCCACCACGTTCATGATCCCTGAATCAGAGCTTGAAGAGGCGTTGCAGCGCCATGGAGAGCCGAGCGTGTGGTGGGGGACGAACACCGAGGGCCACCGCATACTCCTACGCCTGCGTGGCGGGGATGCGCCTGCGCGTGAGGCGTTTTTCACCCGACTGCGGGAAGAGCTCGGCGCCGAGCGTGTAGTTGAGGGGCGTGCGGAGATTGGCGAGGTCGTGCTGAACGATCTTCGAAGGGCAGGGCGACGGCTGGTGTGCGCGGAGTCCTGTACCGGGGGGCTCGTCGCGAAGCTGGTGACCGACATACCGGGGAGCTCCGCAGGGCTGTGGGGTGGCTTTGTAACGTACTCCAACACTGCGAAGACTGCGGTCCTCGGCGTTTTGGAAACCACACTGGCGGAGAACGGAGCGGTAAGCCCGGAGACGGCCGGAGAAATGGCGCTTGGCGCGCTCGAGCGTAGCGACGGGGAAGCCGGAATAGCCGTCGCGATTACCGGCGTCGCCGGTCCCGGAGGAGGCACGGAGGAGAAACCGGTCGGGACGGTCTGGATAGCGGTTGCCGCTGACGGCGGAATCGTGAAGACGAGGCACGTGTTTTTGCCCCGTGACCGCGATCGTGTGCGGCGATGGTCTGCGGTCAGCGCGCTGCTCCTGGTACGAGAGGCTCTTTCTGAGCTCGCTTGACAGCACGGGAGTGACCGGCTATATTTACAGGGAATCGTCTAATCCAAGAGCACGTTCCGCTGAACAAGCATACAGAACAAGCATCATACAGAACAAGCATACAGACAGGTGTAACCGCGGATGGAGTGTGTCGGCACTCCTCTGCATCATATGAGGCACTCCACCACTTAAAAACCGTTTGGAGTTTCTGATGGCTTTTGTGCGAAAGAATGGCGAGACTCAGGACAGTACTCCTGGGGAGGACAGCAGCGTGGACGGATCTACAGATATACAGCAGGAGTTCGAGTTGCAGGCCACGGGTGGCGATAAAGATCAGAACCGGAATCAGTCGGCAGACGGCAGCTCATCCCCTAATGATGACGCGTCCAAGAATGCCGAGGATGTGTCGTCGGAGACGAAAAAGCCTAAGAAGAAGGTCCGTGTTGCGCTGATCAAAGACGGCGGAGCCGGCCGGGGTGAGGTTTCCGCTTCCGCGGAGGCAGGCGACTCCCCGGGTGCCGAAGAGGCCGCCGGTGGAGAGGCGGGAACTCGGACCGATGAGCACGGGGGTAACGAAGCCTCCGCCCCGGCGGAGCGCGAACAGGGCGCGGGCGACGCCGAGGTCGGAGAGCGCTCGAGCCAGAACGGCGACCGGGGCACCGACCAGCGGTCCGACCGCGGGCAGGAAAGCTCATCGGCGAATGGCGCCGAGTCCGGCGGTTCGAACAAGTCCGACGGCGGCAATAGTGGAAACGGCGGCAACTCCGGGCGCAACCGAGGGAAGAGAAACCGCTCTTCCCGCCGCGGTGGCGGTGGTGGAAGTGGAAACGGCGGAGGTGGCAACGGTAGCGGTGGCAATAAAGACCGCAGCCTGAGCATCAACGACCTGAGCAACATGAACATGAAGGAGCTCAGGCAGTTCGCCGGGAAGATGGGCATAAGCCAGGATAACTTGCTGTCCCTCAAGAAGCAGGAAGTTATCTTTGCCATCCTCAAGGCGCATACCGAGAGCAACGGCACCATCTACGCTTACGGCTCTCTCGAAATCCTTCCCGACGGATACGGTTTCCTCCGCTCGCCTCAGAACTCCTATCTTCCGGGCCCCGACGACATTTACATTTCGCCATCACAGATTCGGCTCTTCAACTTGAAAACCGGCGATACCGTCTTTGGTCAGATAAGGCCACCAAAGGAAGGTGAGCGCTTTTTCGCGATGCTTCGCGTGGAATCGGTCAACTTCGACAATCCGTCGGTTGCCCAGACCCGCATCCCCTTTGACAACCTCACGCCGCTCTATCCCGATGAGCGCCTGGATATGGAGATGCCCAACGGGGACATCACCACGCGTATGATCAACCTCTTTACGCCTATCGGGAAGGGGCAACGCGGCCTCATCGTCTCCCCACCGAGAACCGGCAAGACCATCGTCCTGCAGAAGATCGCGAACGCCATCACTACGAACAATCCCGACTCCTACCTCATCGTGCTGCTCATCGACGAGCGTCCCGAAGAGGTCACCGACATGCAGCGAAATGTCGACGCGGAGGTGGTGTCCTCCACCTTCGATGAGCAGGCAACGCGTCACGTACAGGTTGCCGAGATGGTGCTCGAGAAGGCGCGCCGGCTGGTGGAGCACAAGAAGGACGTGATTATTCTGCTCGACTCCATCACCCGCCTCGCGCGAGCGTATAACCAGACGGTGCCGACCTCCGGAAAGATCCTCTCAGGCGGTGTCGACTCAAACGCCCTGCATAAACCGAAACGGTTCTTCGGCGCGGCCCGTAATATCGAAGACGGTGGCAGTCTGACCGTTGTGGCAACGGCGCTCATCGAGACCGGAAGCCGCATGGACGAGGTCATTTTCGAAGAGTTCAAGGGAACCGGCAACATGGAGATCAATCTCGACCGGCGCCTCGCGGATCGACGTCTCTATCCTGCTATCAACATCAAGAAGTCCGGCACACGACGAGAGGATCTGTTGCTTACCGAGGAAGAGCTGCAGAAGATGTGGATTCTGCGTAAGGTGATCAACCCTATGGACGACGCCGAGATCATCGAGCTCCTCATTGACAGGATGAAGAAAAGCAAGAACAATGAGGCCTTCCTGGGGTCGATGAACACGTCGTCGACGATGGAGTAGACGCTGGACGCCTCATCGAGAAATAGATAGCTTAGGCAAACAGCGTTAGGTAAACAGATTACAGAGACCAATACACGAACTAATACAGGAGAAGAGTGAGACTATGAAAAAGGACATTCACCCCGAGTATCGCCCCGTGGTGTTCAGAGATACCGCATCGGGTACCCTCTTCATGGCCCGCTCGACGGCCAAAACCAGTCAGACGGTAAAGTACGAGGACGGCAACGAGTACCCCGTTTTCGACATCGAGATCTCGAGTGCTTCACATCCCTTCTTCACGGGAAAGCAGAAGCTCGTCGACACCACCGGTCGAGTCGAACGCTTCAAGCGCCGTTACAACATCAAGTAGACGATTTCATCCGGAATGTCCCCTTTAGCGGTTCGTCTCGTCGACGGGCTGTCCCGGTGACGCGTCCTGGTGATGGGCTGGCCCACCGTCGCGGCCGCCGGCGCCGGCGGCTATATGCGACGGTAGTCGTGATCCCGAACGAAAAGCGCGGCGGCGATAAGCATGGTCAAGCCGAGCAGAAGTTTGCCGAGCCAGTCGCTGTGACGCGTGTAAATGGTGAGCTCCTTCGAATCGTAGATCGGAATCTCCGCAGTAAGCACGTCGGGCTCGAACATGGGCAATTCCGCGATGACGCGGCCGTAGGCGTCGATCACTGCGGTTAGCCCGGAGTTCGTGGATCGGGCCAGCGATCTGCGGTTTTCGATCGCGCGAAAGCGGGCTGAGACGAAATGCTGGATCTGGGCGGAGTCGGTCCGTGACCATGCGTTGTTGGTGAGATTCACGAGCACATCGGCACCAAGGTACACGAACCCGCGGGCGAGGTAGCCGAAGGAGTCCTCGAAGCAGATGGGTGCCCCGAATCGGACGCTCTCAACCCCGGGGTCGGCAACCGGAATCTCGAAAAGCGTATACTCGTTGCCGACGCTCCACCTCCCGGTGATGCCGATTACGTCGCGAAAGAACTGTCTGACCAGCTCAAAGTTCCAAAACGGTATGTTCTCCGCCATGGGAACGAGGTGCTGCTTGCCGTAGTAGTCGATGATTCGACCTGTAGGCGAGAGCAGGATGGCCCCGTTCATGAGCTCCCAGTTCTCGGCGTCGAGGATGACCGGAGCGCCGGTAATGAACGGCGTTTCAATCTCTCGGAGAAAGGTCAGGAACGGGTCGCCGGTTGGATGAGTGCGGTAGAAGTCCTGGTGTCGGGGATAGGGACGTTGCAGGGAAGTCTCGCTCCAGGCGACGAGGTCCGGGGCCTGATCGGCATCCCCCATCGCCTCGCGGGTAAGCTCCTGACCGCGGCGCAGGCTCGCCTCTTCCTGTCCGGCTCGCCATTGGTCGACGTTCTGCTGTACCAGCACGGCGTTCATGTGGCCTGCAACCGGCATGGGGTTGGCGAATCGCCACACACCGAAACCGACGGCGAGGCCTACAAGCAGCAGTACAAACCCGGCAGGCCGACCGGCGGCGGTGATCGCCGCGCCGAGCGTTCGCACGGAACCGGCCTGCAGACGAGCTGAACCGGCGCGAAGCCGCAGCAAGGGCTCGGCGAGCACCGCATTTGCTGCGGCCGTGAGAAACGAAAGCGACCAGATCCCGGTAATCTCTACATGTTGCACGTACACGAGTATGTTACTCGGCGGGTAGGCAAGCAGGCCCCAGGGATAGGCGAGGAAGCCAACCGAGCGGAGGTATTCATACGCCGTCCAGGCCGCCGCCACGGCAAAGGGCCGCCAGAAACGCTCTTCGCGCAGGAAGCGAACCAGCACCACCGCAAGAAATGCGTGGATGAGTGTGTATCCGAGCGTGGTGCCGCCGAGCGTCCAGACCGAGAAGTCCTCGAAGAAGGCGAGCCAGTAGTTTGCCCCGAGTGTCGACACGGCGCCGTATACGGCGCCCATTCGGGTGCCGTCGCGCAGGGTACGCGCCCCGGCCAGGGCGAGAAAGTAGGGGACCACGGAAACCGCGCCGAGAAGAGCGCTTCCGTCGGGAAAGAGCTCGTTGGGGAGGGCAAGCGCGGTAACCAGACCGGAAAATGCAGCAAGGACCAGACCCATCTCGCAAGCATAGCGGAAAAACAGAGTTTGTTGAACAACGCCCCCGTTTCGGGGTACAATAGCTCCTGGCATAAACTGTGGGGGGCCTCCGGATGAAAGACTACGCCGCCGCTCATGAGGCGGAATACGGTGATGCGGCAGAAATCGTGGTTTCCGCCCCTGGAGGCATCACCCTCATGGGGTCACACACCGAGGTAAGTGGAGGCCCGGTACTGAGGTCGGCGGTTCCACAGCGCATGTGGGTTGCGATCTCGCGTCGCGGAGACTCGTCGCTCCGTTTCTTTGCCGCCGATTACGACGAACGAAAGCGCACCAGCATACCAAACCTGAAATACCGCCGTGAAGACCGCTGGGCCAACGTGCTCAAAGGCGCGATTGCCGAGCTTCTTGGAACCGGGGTTGCACTGAGCGGTCTCAATCTGACCGTCGGGGGTGATGTTCCGGCGGATGCAGGGCTGTCGGCATCCGCGGCGATCGCGGTGGCCGCGCTGACGGGACTTCGGGAGCTCTTCTCGCTCGATATTGCGGACCAGGAGTTGTGGATCTGCGCAAAGCGAGGAGAGAGCGGATACTCCCGAAAGAGCTCCGGGCTTGCCCCCTTCGCCTCCGCTCATCTCGCGCGCGAGGGCTATGCAGTTCTATTCGACACTCGCTTCGATGAGCCGCAGCTCGTTCCCCTCGAGCTCGGCAGCGCGATGCTCGAGGTAACAGTGGCCGGGGTCCCCCAGCTTCCGACCGAATCGACGTTTTCCGCCCGTGCGAGGGAATGCCGGCAAGGCTTGTCGGTGCTCTCACGCCGTCGACGGGCTAGTGCCCTGCGTGATTACCGAGTCTCGGAGATCAATGAGGAGATGGGGCGCATGCCGGAGACGGTGCGCCGCCGCTGCATCCACGTGATACAGGAGGGCCGACGGGTGGGTGAGGTGGCTCAGGCGCTCATGCATGGGCGGTTGCAGGAGGCGGGTCGACTTCTATCACACTCCCATCAGAGCCTGCGTGATCAGTACGAGGTTTCCTGTCCGGAGGTCGACTGGATCGTGAAGCATGTGACGGCAATCGAAGGTGTGTATGGGGCCCGCCTGGCGGGCGGCGGGTTCGGCGGCTCAACCGTCACGCTGCTTGAATCGGAGATTCGCCGTGCATATCATGAGGTTCTGGAGAGTTATCACCGCATATTCGGCTTCCGCACCGAGACCTTTTTGGCCTCGCCGGCAGGCGGAGTAAACGTGCAGCGGAGGGAAAATGCGAATACTGCTGACCAACGATGACGGCATCGAAAGTCCGGGACTTCACGCGGTCAGAGAGGCCCTCGAGCCACATCACGAAACGTGGATCCTCGCCCCAGACCGCGAGCGCAGCGCCACCTCGCACTGCATCACCATAAAAGATCCGATTCGATGCCGCGAGATGGGTGAGCGTATCCTCGCCACCGACGGATCACCCGCCGACTGCGTTATCCTGGCTCTTGCCGGCGTGCTACCCGAGCGGCCCGACGTGGTGATCTCCGGCATCAACATTGGCCCGAACCTGGGAACCGACATCATCTACTCCGGTACCGTCGCCGCGGCGCGTCAGGCCGCAATCATGGGCGTACCCGGAATTGCGCTCTCGGTTGACGGCTTTCAGGGTACGCTGCACTTTGAGCCGCTCGCGGAGTTTGTGCGCGACCGTCTCGAGGATTTGGTCGAGCTGTGGAACGCCGAACATTTCATCAACATCAACGCGCCGAATACGCCGGAACGCGACAAGCGGGTGGAGGTCACCTCGCCCGCGGTGCGAATGTACCACGATAAGCTCTCCGAGTTTCGCACGCCGCGCGGGGACGTGTACTTCTTCATGGGAGGGTATCCCGCCGATCCCGAGCTCGTGCCGGGGACTGACTGGTACGCCGTTCACCACGGGGCTATTTCCCTAACGCCGGTGATGATAAATCCGGTGAGCCATCCCTCTGAGGAAGACTACCGGAGGGCCCTCTACGTCGACTCGACGGTATAGCGCTATGGCATCGATTGAAGACGGCCTGAGGCTGCTCGAAAAACAACGATACGCAGAGGCTCTCGAGACCTTCCTGGCTGTGGACGTGAACCCCGAGCAGCATCCCGAGCTATCGTACTACCTCGGGCTCTCCTACACGAACCTCGAGCGCTTCGACGAGGCCGTGCTTTACCTCGAGCAGGTGGTCACCGGAGACCAGGATTTCTCCCACGTCTACCAGAGCCGCATGCTTCTCGGCTACATTTACACCGTGACCGAACGCCACCGGCTGGCGGAGTTCGAGTTTTCTCGCCTGCTCGAAGAGGGGTTCGAGTCCGCGAAGGTCCATGCCGCCCTTGCGCACGTGCAGTACGCGCAGGGAAAGACCAGCGCAAGTATCGTGCAGCTCGAGAAGGCGCTCGAGATCGACCCGGAGAACTCCACGGCGCTCAACTCCCTCGGCTACATAATGGCCGACAACGGCATTCGTCTAGAGGCTGCGCTATCTTACTGCAAGAAGGCCGTGGAGGTCGTGCCGGGGAACCCGGCCTACCTCGATTCACTGGGGTGGACTTACTTCAAGCTCGGCGACGTTGCCGACGCCCGCGTCCATTTGAAGAAAGCCCATGAGCTTGCGCCCGAAAACGACGAAATCGCCTCGCACTGGGACGAGGTAAGGAGACTGTCGTGATAGATCGTAGCGGCGGTGCGGGACGGATGAGTTTGAGATCGGCCCGCGCCTCATGCCCCGTTCGGGTCTCTGCCGCCCTCTTTCCGGTACTTGCCCTGTTCGTCCTCGTGATGCTCTGGCCTGCGGTTCCACGCATCGCGGCGCAGGACATCGATATGGATCGCATCGAGGCGGAAGAGGAGTTCCGGTTCGGCGTTCGGGCGTTTCATAACGGCCGGTACAACGATGCAATTCTCTCCTTTAGTCGCAGCTTGAGCTTCAACCCGGAGAACATGGATACCCGTTACTGGCTCGGGCGCGCCTACCATTTTGCGGGTTTCGTCGACGCTGCGCTCAATCAGTGGCAGTACATCGTCGATGCGGGCGCCGGCGGCGCTCATATTCGGGCTCTCCTCGATATCGTTAATGCGCGCCAGGGCGTGGTGCCGGAGCTTTACGAGCCGGGAGAGTGGGCGGTGATGAGTGAGCTCCAGGGCGTGCAGGGGGAGAGCGCAGTATTCCGTCGCCCGGTGTCCATAGAGCCGCGCGAGGACGGCGCCTTCTACGTCACCTCCTTTGCGGGCCAGGAAGTGATCCTGCTAAACGCCAACGGCGTGCTTGAGCAGCGCCTCCGAGGCGGGCTTGCCGGTTTCGATCAGCCGTTCGACCTTGTACAGCAGGATGGGGTGCTTTTTGTCAGCGAGTTCGGCGGGGACCGTGTGTCCAAGGTGAATATGCGGGGCAACAAGATGCTGACGTTCGGAGGCTCGGGCACGGAGGAGGGGAACCTTCTCGGGCCGCAGTATCTCGCCACCGACGGCCAACGCTTCATCTACGTGAGCGATTGGGGCAACGCCCGGATATGCAAGTACGATTTCGACGGTGAGTTCGTGCAGTGCTTCGGGGCGACCGCCCAGGGCGATTTCAGCGGT
>JAAAOR010000107.1 GCA_009908735.1 Spirochaetota bacterium
CGTTCGCCTCCCGATGCTCGGTGATCGCGCCGGCAACACGCGGCGAGATACCGGTGACGTAGCGCAGCACGTGCGAACTGGCGGTGTTGAGCTCGACCCCTACCGCGTTGACGCAGGAGACAACCGTGTCGGTGAGCCGCGCATCAAGCAGTTTCGCATCCACGTCATGCTGATACTGCCCCACTCCGATGGACTGAGGCTCGATTTTCACAAGCTCGGAGAGTGGATCCATGAGCCGACGGCCGATGGATACCGCGCCGCGGACCGTTACGTCTTGCTCTGGAAACTCAGCCCGGGCGACGCTGGAGGCGGAGTAGACCGAGGCTCCGGCCTCGTTCACCGTGACGACGGGTATACGCGCGGACCCCGCCTGTTTCTCGGGCGACCGCTCGCCACCACCGCGGGCCGCGCCCACGACCTCCTGTAAAAAGGCCGCCGCCTCCCGGCCCCCAGTTCCGTTTCCGACCGCAATGACCTCGAGACCGTACTCGGCGAGAAGCCGTCGAACCCGGCGCGCCGCCTCCTCGCGGCGATTCTGCGGCTCGAGCGGAAAGATAGCCTCGTGGTGAAGCAGATGTCCCTGCGCGTCGAGGCACACCACCTTACAGCCCGTGCGAAAGCCCGGATCGACGGCGAGCACCGGCCGCTCTCCGAGGGGCGGAGCGAGGAGGAGCTCCCTCAGGTTGGAGGCGAAAACGGAGGCGGCCGTCTCGTCGGCGGCGGCCTTTAGCCGCCCCTTCGCCTCGGTCTCGAGGGAGGGTGCGAGGAGCCGGCGGTATGCATCGACCGCGGCCTCCTCGAGCTGGGCGGCTCGCTCTCTCCGGCCGCGCAGATACCGGGCGCGAACCGGTGAAAGCGCACGCTCCTCCTCGGGAAGCACGTGCACGGTGAGGATCCCTTCGCGCTCGCCACGAAACATCGCGAGCACGCGATGAGACGGCGCCCGTCCGGCGTGCTCGTCCCAGTCGAAGTAGTCCTTGTAGACGTCCTCGCGCGACGCAGACGCACCGCCGCCCGCGCGCTCGGCGACTGCGGGGGTGCCCCCGCCCGCTTTCGCGTCACTCTTTCGTCCCCGCCGGGGCGCACGCTTCGCGGTGATGTGGGCCCGCGCGGCGAAGAGCTCGCGAAGCTCGGCGCGCAACGCGGCATCCTCGCTGATCCACTCGGCAATGATATCCCGGGCGCCGGCAAGCGCCGCGTCGACATCGTCCACGCCCGCCTCGACGTCTACGAAGTCCGCGGCCTCCCGCGACGGCGCGACATCTTCAGCGGCCAGAATGCGCCGCGCGAGCGGCTCGAGCCCCCGCTCACGCGCCGCGGTCGCGCGGGTTTTGCGCTTGGGGCGGTACGGAAGGTAGAGGTCCTCCAGGACGGCGCGGCTTTGTGCCGCCTCGAGCGCCGCGGCGAGCTCGGGGGTCAGGAGCTCACGCTCGCGAAGGGAGTCGAGTATGGAAGCGCGCCGGGTGTCCAGCTCTTCGAGTTGGGCGAGGCGATCGCGCACGATCACGAGGGTATCCTCGGCCATCTCTCCGGTACGCTCCTTACGGTAGCGGGCGATGAAAGGGACACCGGAGCCCTCCGCGAAGAGGGCGGCGGCCCCGGCAACGTGGGCGGGCGCGAGGGCGAGCTCTGAGGCAATGGTGGCTATGTGTTTCTGATTCATCGTACGGTTTTGTCCTCGGGCGCGTCGGCGCTGCTCGCCGAGCCCCGTCTGAAGTGCAGGTCGAACCAGGCGAGTCCGGTTGTCTCCTGTCGGTACCACATCTCGTCGGGGAGATTGAGAAAGGCGTGATCACCCTCCGGATACACGATGAGGGTAACCGGCCGCCCGGCCGCCTCGAGCGCTGCGGCGTAGCGCTCAGACTGGCGAACATCGACGGTCCGGTCCTCTCCCCCGTGGAAAAGCAGCACCGGCGGCAGCGCGTCGCCAATGTGGTGTATCGGGCTTAGCTCACGTAGTCGCGTGTCGGAGAAAAGGCGAAAGGTGAACGAGTGGTCATAGGCCTCGCCTTCCTTCATCGCGACGAGGTCCGTCGGCGCACATTCGGCAAACACGAATGCCGGCGAGAAGCCGTCGTGCTCCATGGTCGAGACGGCGAGAAGGGCAAGGTGGCCGCCGGCGGATACTCCGTAGAGGCCCATGTTGTGCGCATCGTAGCCGTAGCGCGGCGCCTCCGCGGCAAGCCATCGCATCGCCACCCGCGAGTTTTCGAGAGGACCCTCGAACCCGCGGAGGAGATTGGTCGTGTAGTTGACCGCCGCGACGAAGTACCCCGCCTCCCGCATGCGGCGCAGGAAGCGATCCACCACGCGGATCGTGATTTTATCACCATGGATCCAAGAGCCGCCGTGAAAGAACACCACGATCGGCGGCGTTCCACCGGAGAACTCGGCAAGCGGCTCGTAAATGTCAAGATGCTGATCCCTGAAGGTTCCGTCGCGGTAGACGAGGTCGCGGTGAACGACGCCGCCGGCAGGTGGCTTTGCTTCCGACTCTCTGATGAGGGTGCGTATGGTTCCCGGCATGGGCACTACCAACCCCTGCACTGCAGGAATGAATATGAACGCCGCCGCAATGGCGACGATGATAAGAACAACCAGGGATAGAACTCTCACGGAGCTGAATATGGCAGCAGGCGGGAGAAGGGTCAACGCCAGGCCTCGCTCGAACGCCCCCGCGGGCCTTTGTTCCCGCCGGGCCTCGACACCACCGCGGCCTGCCTGTAGGATCGGCGTATGAGACGACACACCCTATGCGGGGCCGCCATTCTCTTCGTGGCTGCCTCCGCCCTTTCCGCCCAGTCGGTATCCGTGGTGGATACCAGCCTCGGTCAACGCATGCTGCGGCTCTTTCCCGAGCTCTCCGAGGGCTACATTGATTTGAACTCCAACGGGCAGCTCGACCGCTTCCAGGACATGGACGAGAAGGTGCCCGAGTCAATGATACAGGACAACACCCTGCAGGTGCAGGAGGTGCTCGACTTCATCATCGATCACTTCCGCTTCTTCACCGTCGAGCGCCTCGAGGAGATCCGCGCCGCCGTCGAGAACGCCGAGGGCGATATCCCTGAGATCATCGCCATCTCCTACGGCAACCGTCTCGCCGAAGCTATAGAGGACAAACGCGAGTTCGGCGCCGACGACCTCTACCTCCCGCCCTCTGTACTGGCACGGGCGCAGGAGGAGATGCAGGGCTACATCGCAACGATGCTCCACTCCTTCCGAAAGGAGGAGGGTGAGTACGCCCGCCGCTTCTCCGAGGCCCGCGAGCAGCTGTTCTCGATGATGGAGGCGGGCTACCCGCTCCCCAGGATCGGCGACGCCGACGAGTCGCTGCTTGCAAGTGCGATGATTCATACCATCATTACCACCGGTGAGGACGATCCGCAGCGGGTGAAGGCCGCAATCCGGACACTGGGCAGAATGCAGGCCGAGGAGGCGATCCCCCGACTCGAGTCACTACTCGACTCGGAGGAGTTCCGCATCGCCGCGGCCGAAGCCCTCGGCGAGATCGGCAACAATACCGCGCGTGGTATCCTCACCTCCGCGCTCGAGGAGAGCAGCCCGGGGCCGTACCAGAACGCCGTGATACGCGCCGTGGGCCGTGTTGGCGGGGCAGAGAGTGCAGAGCTCATCACCGATCTTGCCGAGGCGACTCGGAACGCGGGTGCCGACGGCGCGGCCGGGGCCGCCGGCGAGGAGGGCGTGGGACCGGATTCCGGGAAGATGCTCACCATTCTAAAGGCCATGGCCGACCTCACCGCCCAGGGAACTCGCAATCGCGACATCTACCAGACGCTCTCCGAGTATCTCGAGCATCCCCAACCGGATTTCCGCCGCGTGGCCGCCGAGGGCATCGCGAACTACGGGGGCCGGAACGCGCTCGGGCTGCTGCAACCCCGCCTCAGCGACGAGCGAGACGAGGAGGTCCTCATTACCCTCGTGCAGGAGCTCAAGGATTATGATGAGGTGAGCGTGCTCACCGCCTTTACGAGCCTGCTCGATGCACGTGGAACCTCTACACGGGTGCAGGAGGAGATCATCACGGCAATCGGCGCCCACGCCAACGGCCCGCGCGTCGTTAGAAGCGTGATGGAATACCTCGAGCACGAAAGCGAGTCGGTTCGCGAGACCACCGCGAGGTCCATCACCGAGCTTTATGAGAAGGACGCCCGGACCGTGGTCGGCGCGCTCAGCCGTGGTGTGACGACCTCCGACAACGAGCTCTTCCTCGAGGAAGCCACCGCAATCCTCGGCGAGCTCGCCGATCCGGCGTCGCTTACCGCGCTGACCAACATGCTCGGCTCACCCCACGAGACTGTGCGCAGGAACGCCGCCTGGGGCCTCTACCGAATCCGCCCCACCGACAATGCGCGGGTTGCCGCGGAGCTGCAAACTCTCGTCAACAGCGAGGCCGAGCCGATCGCGGTGCGCATCAACGCAGTGCGTGCGCTCGGGGCGATGGGACAGGATTCCGCCCGGCTCGAAGTCGAGAAGACACTCACGACCACGCTGAAGCTGCGCTCCCCCGAATACGCGATGCTCCGTTACTTCGCCGTGCGGGCGCTCGCCGAGCTCCCCTCACTGGGCGATGAGAGTATCGAGGCGCTCCTCGAGACCGCGGGATCCGGTGAGCCGGCCCTCATCCGCACCGCAGCCCTCGAAACGCTCACGGACAACGGCGTTGATCTCGGCGGCCGTGCGGGCACCGTGGCCGGCATCGCGCAGCGAAGCGAGGACACGGAGGTGCAGCGCGCAGCCCTGCGGTTGCTCGGAGACCTCGGCGTCGAGGAGACGGTGGGTGTCGCCAACACGCTTCTCGATACCACCGACTCGGCGGCGACGCGCATGCAGATCGCCTACGCGCTCTCGAAGGTTCACACCGAGGACGCGGTATCGCTTCTCATCGATATCGCCGCGGATGAAGAGGTCGGTGAGCTCGCCATGGGACTCCTGCGTGGTGCAGAGGCTCAGACCGTGAAGCGGGTTGTTGAGCGTCGACTGCAGACCGAGGACGACCCGGACATACGCAAGGTGCTCGAGCAGCTCGGTTCCACGGTTGCGGCCGGGAGGTAGGCACACTTGGCTGAAGTACTCATCGCCGGGCATCGCAACCCCGATGTGGATTGCACCTGTGCGTCCACCGCCTACGCGCATCTCAAGCAGGCACTCCACCCGGACACAACATACACCGCGATACGCTCGGGTGCGCTCAGCCGGCAGATTCGCGACGTCTACGAGCAGGCGGGCGTTTCCCTGCCGGTCCACGTCGAGACGATCGAGCCGACGGTCGCCGACGTCGTTACGCCTTACGACTTTTGCCTCGACCCGGGCGACCCGGTCCTGCGCGCCTTCCAGCTCGTGCGCGAGCGCACCATCAGCGCAATCCCGGTGTGCGAGCGCGATGGCTCTTTTGCAGGAGTGGTTGGCATTAACGAGATCGCCGACTATGCCTCCGCCTTTCACGCTGGAGACCGTCCCGAGTACCACTTCTCCACCGGCAACTTCGAGCGCGTTCTTCCCGGGCGTTTCCTGAAGCAGGGAGCAACCGAGGAATTCGCAGCGCCGATCGCCACCGGTGCCATGCCCATACAACGCTCCTTCGAGCGGATGGAGCGGATCTCACGCTCGCCGCTTCTCATCGTGGGAAACCGTCCCGAAATCATCGAGTACGCGGTCGCCCATGCGTTTCCCGCAATCGTGATCACCGGCCTCGAGGCGGAGAGCGAGCTCGAGGTTGATTTTTCCGGCTATGAAGGCTCAGTCTACCTCTCGGAGACGGACACCGCGGAATCCATCCGACTGCTCAGGCTGAGCTCGGAAATAGATATGATCACCGACCGGGACGTTCCACGCCTCGAGCACACCACGCCCTTCGACGAGGCAAAGGCACGGCTGCTCGGCTCGGAGTACCGCGGGTTTCCCGTCTTCCGGGATGGGGCGTTCATCGGCATGGTCACGCGGCGGTCATTCATTGAACGGCCCCGTCCGAAGCTCATCCTCGTCGATCACAACGAGCTGGACCAGGCCGTCGCGGGTGCCGAATACGCGCAGATACTCGAGATCGTCGATCATCATCGCCTCGACGCGCCGAAGACACCGGAGCCCATCTCGGTGCATACACGGCCGGTGGGAAGCACTTGTACCATCGTGTGGCAAGAGTTCGCAGCGAACGGCTTGGAGGTTCCCGCCGACATCGCCGTCATTCTGCTTTCGGGCATCCTCTCCGATACGGTGAACCTGCAGTCACCCACCGCGACCGAAATCGATCGGCGTGCCATCGAGTCCCTCGAGCGCATCACCGGGCTCTCACGTGACGATCAGACCAAGCGCCTGTTCTCGAGGCTCAAAGCTCTGCAGGAGCGCGACCCGCATGAGGTCGTCGGCGCCGACTTTAAGGTCTACGAAGAGGCGGGACTGCGCATCGGTATCGGGCAGGCGGAGGTTACCACCCTCGTCGATGCGAGCTCATACGCCGATCGACTCGTCCGCGCCCTCGAAGACCTCGCGGAGGAGAAATCTCTGTCCTGGACGATGCTCATGATAACGGACGTGGTGAAGGGAGATAGCCTGCTTCTGACCAACGGATTCCCCGACGGTGACCGCAAGCTCGTCTATCACCGCCTCGACGAGCACATGTTCCGCCTCTCGGGCGTGCTCTCGCGAAAGAAGCAGCTCCTGCCCGAGGTGGTGCGCGTCGCCCACGAGCTCGAGGGGTAGCCGGGCGGCTCCACGGCGTTTGCCATTGCCGCGGGATTCCCGTAGAGTACATGCTCATGTACCAGCTACTTGCAATCGATCTCGATGACACGCTGTTTGATACCGGACAGGACATGCCTCCTGCAAACGAGGTGGCCCTTCGCGACCTCGACCAGCGCGGAGTGCACGTGGTCCTCTGCTCCGGCCGACCGACGCCGAACATGGTCAGGATTGCCCGGGGGCTCTTTCGCAGCGAGAGGACACACTACGTGATCTCCTACAACGGGGCAATCGTCGAAGAAGTAGAGAGCGGCCGTGAGATCAGCCGCCAGGGCCTTGATGTCGGCGTCGCCCGCGAGATCGTTCGCTACGCCCGCGAGCACAACCTCCTCGCCCAGTACTACCACGATGACGAGTTCTTCGTGGAATATGATGATCCCCGGGCGGACGAGTACACGGCAAAGAGTGGGCTCCCGCACCGCGTGGCGGGGCCCCTGGAGGACTTCATGGACGAGCCTTCGCCCAAGCTTCTCCTGCAGGGTCTCGCCGATGAGCTTCCCGACCATCTCGCCAAACTACGAGAGAGCGCGGCGGGGCGGTGGAACGCGACTATTTCAAAGCCGGTTTATCTTGAGGTGCTCAATCCCGCCGTAGACAAGGGTCGGGCAATGCTTGCACTTGCCGAGTCCCTCGGCATCCCGCGCGAGGGACTGGTCGCCGTCGGAGACAGCATAAACGACATGGAGATGATTCGTGACGCGGCGGTCGGGGTTGCGGTCGCCAACGCGCGGGACGAGGTCAAGCAAGCTGCGGATATGGTGACGGAGCGGACGGCTGCAGAGGGAGCCGTCGCCGAGGTCGCTGAGCGGCTATTCGGGTAACGGCCGCTTGTCGGCCGCGGGGGCGTCTACGTGCCCGGCGCCGGCCGCGGGGGCTTCATCATTCACCTCGGCGGCCTCGACATCGGGAAGGACCGCCTCGCTCGGCGGGCCGAGCAGCCCCTTCTTGAGCAGTGCCCCGATGTCGCCCTGGGGTACAGGGCGGTTGAAATGGAAGCCCTGCAGGGTCTGGCATTCGTGTGTGCGAAAGTAGTCCCACTGCTCGCTCGACTCGACCCCTTCGGCCACCACCTCGAGTCCGAGTGAATGCGCGAGGCCGATTATGGCGTTCACGATCTTTTGATTGCCCTTCGCAAAGAGGTTTACCACGAACGAGAGGTCGATCTTGATGATGTCCGCCGGCAGGTTGGAGAGATAGCTCAGCGATGAGTAGCCGGTCCCGAAGTCGTCTATGGCGATGGTAAGGCCGGGGTGGCGCTCTTTGAGGAGCCGCATCTTGTCCATGGCCTCTTCAGGCGCCGACATGATACAGGTTTCCGTTATCTCGATTTTCACATTTCGCGGATTAGCACCCGTTCGCTCGATCGCCCGCCCCACCATGTCCACAAGGTCTTTTTGCTCGAACTGCCGCGGCGAGAGGTTGATGGAGACGTAGAGGTCCGGATAGCCCTCGTCGTTCCACGACTTGACGTCCCGAAATGCGGTCTCGAGCACCCAGTTGCCGAGAGGGACTATAAGACCCGTTTCCTCGGCGATGGGGATAAAGCGACCAGGCGATACTGCGCCCTTGGTGGGGTGATCCCATCGCATCAGTGCCTCGACGCCCTTCATCCGGCCGTCGGTGTCCACCAGCGGCTGGTAGTGGAGCCCGAACTCACCGCGCTCGAGCCCCGATCGGATGCCCTGCTCGAGTTCCCATTGCTCGACTGCTTTCGCGTTGAGATCCGAAGTGTAGAACGCAAACTGGCTCTTCCCGGCCTCTTTGGCGCTATACATCGCAAGGTCGGCAGCCTTTGTGAGCTCTTCCACCATTGACCCGTGGCTCGGAGTCAGCGCGATCCCGATGCTGACCCCAACCGCAACATCGGAGCTGCTGTCTGAGTTCTGCCGAATCTCATACGGACGGCGAACGGCGGCCAACAACCCATTCGCCACGAGGGCCGCATCTCGCGGGTTGCGGATATAACTCAGGACGACCACGAACTCATCCCCGCCGAAGCGGTAGACGGAGTCCGACTCCCGCAGCGAATCTTTCAACCGTGACGCAGTTTCGATTAAGAGATTATCACCGGCTTCGTGGCCAAGCGTGTCGTTGACCTGCTTAAAGCCGTCGAGATCCAGAAACATCACGGCCGCATAGCCGGTTCCCGCATTCTCGAGATTGTGAAGCACATCGCGCATATCCGCGTTGAACAGATCGCGGTTCCCAAGCCCTGTCAGCTGATCATGGTAGGCGAGATGGCGCAGACGCCGCTCGGCATTCTTGCGCCGGGTGATGTCACGGATGATGCACGTCAGTGTGCGCCCGCGGTACTCCTTCGAGTTCCCGAAAGAGACCTCCATGGGCGCGATTCCACGGTGTTTGTGCTTGCCGAGGAGCTCGATCGTATTGTGGAGGCCAAGTTTGTTGCGATCCTGATCGTCTACAATGAAGTACTTGCGGAAGGCGTTCTCGTTGCGCTGATACTCCCCCGGCGGGAAGAGCATCCGAAACGGCTCGCCGCGAACCTCTTCCGGCTCGTAACCAAACGTCGACTTGATCGCTGCGTTTGAGTAGACAATGGTGAAGCTCTCGTCGAGGCGAACGATTGCCTCGGTGATAGTCTCCGAGAGCGCATCGTAGTTGTCCTTGCTCTCTCGCAGCTCCTCGAGCAGGCTCCGATGCGCCGAAAGATCGCGCATCACCACGACGAGGCGGGTCGACTCGGCTTCGCGATAGGTGCTCAGCAAGGCCTCAACGGAGAGATAGCTCCCGTCCTGGTGCCGAGCACGGAACAGCACGATGTCATCCGGTGTCGCCACGCGGGGTACCGTGCTCGTTGCAGCGACCTCCCTCATGTGAGAGAGCAAAGGCCGCCGGTAGCCTTCCTGAACAAGGTCGATAAACGAGGTCCCGACGACGGCGGAGTGCAAATACCCGAACGCAACGGAAAACGCCGCATTTGCGTGCAACACACGTCCGTCATGATCGAGCTCCACGGCAATATCCGGGGTAGTGTCCAGAAGCTCCCGAACCTCATCGCTGTCGAGGCCGAGGTCGGGCCTGGTATGCTGCCCTTTGACTATCTGCTGCAGCAGTTGCTCGAAGAGCGATTCGGTGAGGGGAAGACTGACTGCGGCGTGGGCTGCGGTGTTGCCGGATTCTTCGCGCGCTTCCTCGACCGGGAGAACGTCGGCAGGGCTCCCGTCCATGCGGTTTCCAACAGCCTCCCGTCCGGCCTTGAGTTGTGAGAAGTCATCAATAACCTGGTCCACGCGGGACGACAGGCGCTCGACATTATCGTGAAGCTCCTCGTGCTGCATCGACGCGTCCACGGTATTATGAGGCGTCTCGATCCGGGCGTCAACGGTGGGCAGCAGTAACGAAACCGCGGTCACCCGTGGTATTCGCGCGTGATAGCTGTCTTCGCCCAATGGGGTACCCGTAGCCGGTAGAGGTCGACTATTTAGTACATGGAGCCTATGCCGCACGGAACCCGCGCTCGGTACCCTGTAATAGAAATCAAGAAAGATGTGTACCCCATGGAGGAATTTGCATATGAAACAGCGATCCGTCTTAATTCTTCTTGCCATGGTAGCGGCTGCCGTAATCGTACTGTCCGGCTGTGAGCCGGAGGGGCCGACGCCCGCCGACGCTCAAGTTCAGAAAGCGCCCGTCTCTATCGCCTACGTCGAGTGGGCCCGTGCCACCGCTATCAGTCACGTAGCCGCCGAGATCCTGCGAACCCAGGGCTTCGAGGTGGAGTTGCAGAACGTCGCAAACGCCGCCATGTGGCAGTCGGTTGCCTCCGGTGACACCGACGCCATTCTCTGCGCCTGGCTGCCCGCAACTCATCAGATGTTCTACGGGCCCGAGGGTGAGTTCTCTCATAAGGTCGTGAACATGGGCCCGAATTACTACGGCGCGCAGCTGGGCCTCGTCGTTCCGAGCTACGTCGATGTCGACTCGATGGAAAGTCTCGACGCAAACGCCGACAAGTTCGACCAGGAGATCGTGGGCATCGACCCGGGAGCGGGCATGATGCAGCAGACGGAGACCATGATTGACAACGACACCTACGACATGGGCGACTGGACGTTGCTCGAAGGCAGCGGGCCGACGATGACCGCCGCGTTGGATGATGCCATCTTGGCCGAGGAGCCCATCGTAGTCACCGGCTGGAAGCCACACTGGATGTTCGGCCGCTGGGACCTCAAGATTCTGGACGATCCGGAAAACGTCTACGGCAAGCAGGAAACCATCAACACGATAGTGCGCGAAGGTCTTGCCGAAGACAACATTGCCGCCTTCCGCTTCTTCGAGAAGTTCGATTGGACGCAGCTCGACCTCGGGCAGGCGCTGGTCTGGAACGAAGAGGGTATGCAGCCAACCGAAAGTGCGAAGCAGTTCGTCAACGAGAACGTAGAGACGATCAACGAGCTCCTGCCCGATGACCCGTACTTCTCCGAGATCGAAGGCGCGTTCTGAGATAGCTTCCCTCCATCCCCTCCGTCGTGAACCCGTAACCGGGACGCCGTGACACGCGGCGCCCGGGCGGGTGCATTTTGTGTTGCCGTGGCGGCATCGACGTGCGATGATCGGGCTATACATTCGACTACCAGGAGGTGGATCCGATGACCGCGCTGGTTGCAGACAAGCTGCCCGATGGTCGCATCCGCGCTCTCGAAGCGCAGGGATGCTCGGTCATATATCAGCCCGACCTCAAGGAAGAGGCGCTGGCTGAGGCCATGCACACCCATGAGCCCGACATCCTCATCGTCCGCTCTACGAAGGTACCGGCAAAGGTGATCGAAGCCTACGCGGGCCTCAACCTCGTAATCCGGGCCGGCGCCGGGTACAACACGATCGACGTCGACGCCGCCTCCGCGCGCAGCGTCTATGTGTCAAACTGTCCGGGCAAAAACTCCAGCGCCGTCGCAGAGCTCGCCTTCGGTCTCCTCCTCAGCCTCGATCGCCGCATTCCCGACAATGTTGCCGATCTGCGAAATCACGTGTGGAACAAGCAGGAATACTCGAAGGCCGCGGGGCTTCGGGGACGGACCCTCGGGATCATCGGCCTTGGGCGCATCGGCGGGGAGGTCGTTGCCCGGGCGCGGGCCTTCGGCATGCCGGTCGTTGCATGGAGCCGGTCGCTTACACCGGAACGAGCGGATGAGCTCGGGGTACGCTATGCGGCGTCGCCGAGAGAGGTTGCCGGGGCCGCCGACGCGATCAGTGTCCACCTCGCGGCAACCGAGGACACGCGCGGGCTCCTCGGAAAGGAGTTCTTCGCGGCAATGAAGCCGGGCGCATATTTCGTCAACACCGCCCGCGCCGAAGTCGTCGACGAGGATGCCCTGCGACGGGCCGTGCAGGAAAACGGCGTGCGCGTCGGCCTCGATGTGTTCGAAGCCGAGCCCGCCGGAAAGACCGGCACCGCAGAGTCAAAACTATTCGAGCTGCCCACCGTGTACGGCACCCACCACATCGGCGCCTCCACCGAGGAAGCACAGAACGCCGTAGCCGACGAGGTCGTGTACATCGTCTCGAGTTATATGCAGTCGGGAGACGTGCCGAATTGCGTAAACACCGCCCGGCGCTCCCCGGCACGCTTCATTGTTTCCGTGCACCACCGAAACCGTGTCGGCGTACTTGCCGCAGTGCTCGGCGTCATCAAAGAGAACGGCATAAACGTCGACGCCATGGAGAACGTTCTCTTCGAGGGTGGCGAGGGGGCCTGCGCAAACATCCAGATCGAAACCGAGCTCTCACCCGACGCGATCGGTCAAATCCAGGCGGCGAGCCCCGACGTGCTCTCTGTGAATATGCACGAGATCAGATAGGGACCGTCGGGAAGCCGCCACCTCGGCGACAAGGTTGGTCGTGAGCTGACCGGGAAGTCGGAGGCGGGCGACCTCACGTGAGCCGTCCGTGGTTCCCGAAACAACCGCGAGCGCCGGCCACCGGCGGCATGACGGTTTCCATCATCCCAACGAGTCGTTCGTGACCCGCAGACACCTGATGTGAGCCGTCTTATCGTTCACTTCGTTTTGTCGCAGGCGGTTCGGCTGCATAGCGGCTCGTGTCGCGAAAACAAGCGAAAAGCGCAAATTGACTATAAGTCGAGCCTGAAGATGACGCCGGCTCGCAGCAGCCAGCTGCTCTGGTCGGCCGAGTAGTCGGCATCGTCCCAGCGTCCGGTGTCTTCTTCTACGGCGTAGTGTACCGTCTTCCAGGCCACACCTGCGTTGAGCTTGGTGACGTCTGTCAGATGGTAGATCACGTCAAGGTAGGGCGTATGCTCATAGACAAGTTGATCGGAGAAGTTGAGCGCCAGGTAGATGCCGTACGCCCCGGTGACGTTCACTACGGGCTGCCGATTTCGAATCCGGAAGTACGTTAGTTGCGGCCGCAGGAGCAGACTCTGGTTGGTGTTGTAAAGATTGAAGTGATAGCGGTTCTTGAGGGCGAAAACCCAGTCTTCGCCGGGAAGGAAGTCGAACAGGAATCGCGGGGTCAGATCGGCAATGAGCACCTGCTCGGTGCGGTCGGTGGTTTTCTCCCTTTTGAGATCGCCGTCGTAGCGAACGTCCCAATCCTCGTCATGGCGGGCACCCTGCTGCACCCGGTAAAAGGCTCCCGCCTTTACGTTTTCGTGAAGCCGGTAGTACGTCCCGAGGGTTAGTGCCCGGTATCCGAACTCGAAATCTTCGCTCTCGAAGCGACCGACGAGCTCGGCCATGGGGTCCCAGTCGTCGAGGTCGAGAAAGAGCCGTGAAACCATCTCCAGCTCGACAAACCCCTCCGGGGGATCGTCCTGCGCCGGAGCCTGCACAGCGGTACTTGCGAGAAGGAGTATCGAGAAAATGGTCGCGGCAGCGACGGGAGGAACGGGCGCCGCGCGGCGTCGGTTGAGGATATCAATCATAGTCCTGATCCAAGAGGTCGGCGTAGGCTGCGTCGAGATCGGTATCGTCGAAGACATCGCCCCGGTCGGGGTCCATATTCCAGTTCAGCTCGCGCGTCCAGTCGTAGGGTTGCGCTTCGGTGAGCCGCACACCGTCGAGGATGTTAATGCCCTCACCTTCGCGGACGACGGTCTGCTCACCGCGTTCAGGGACTTCGACGAAAACCTCGCCCTCGTTCACGCACAGCCAGACGTCGGGCCGGTTCTCGACGGTGCGCCCAAAGGCCACGAAGAACTGTGTGCCGCGGACGCCCCCGACCACGGTTTCCGTGTTGACCGAGAAGCCGCCCTGAATGGCGCGCTTCACCAGAGCAAAGAGTCCGCCCCGCTCGAGCTCGACGCTCATGCGCTCCTCGAGATCCCCGATGCGGGTGCGCGTGTTTTCGCGGAGCTTGATCTCGGCCCCGCGCCCGAGGTCGATGACGGCCGTCGCCCGACTGCCCGTTTCAACGATGTCGCCGGTGGTCACCGCGGTGCCGATGTCGGCAGGCAGCTCGGATCCGTTGCGCAGCACGGACACCTCGCCGGTAAGAAACACGATGCGTCCGTCTGTGGCCGAAGCCGCGATTGCTGGAAGGAGAAGCAGGATCAGCCACCCCATCACGGTCCTGATTGGTCTCATGGAACGCCTCCTCATGCCGCGCGGATCAAACTAGAATGAGTATAACTCATGCTGTCAGAATAAACAGCATTCTTCCTGCACCTCACCGCGCGCACCGCCGGGGCCGCGGGCGCCGGAGGGGGCACCGCAGGCGCCGCCCGCACCGCCGGGGCCGCGTTACCGTGGCGTGAGCGTCACCAAAACCGGATAGTGATCGGAAGGCCACACGCCCCCGTAGCGCTTTCGCAGAACTTCAGTTGAACCGATCTCGAAGCCGTCGGAGGCGAGCACATGATCGATTGCCGGAATGATGTTGATGCCGCGCCGCAGATGAAACGTGCTTCCGGTCGTGTCGGCAATGTCGAGCCCCGCATCGGAGACAATCTGCACCGGCCGGAAAAACCACGGCGCGTTGAAGTCTCCCGCAACGATGACAGGATCCTCGGGATACTCTCGATCGCCCAGACGATCCACGACGAGCTCGGCGGCCTTGATCCTATTTCCGCGGCTCGAATGATCGAAGTGAACGTTGTAGAGGTAAAATGAGGTACGGCTGCGCCGGTCCAGAAAATGCACCCATGAGGCGAAGGCGGGAAAGCCGCCGTCCCAGGAGCGGGAATAGATTTCGTCGGGATTCGGCGAGAAGAAGAAAAAGCCCTGATCCAGGGCGTCGAAGCGGTCCCGGCGATACATCACCGGCTGGGTGGACGGATACTCGCGTGGGTTGCCGACCGCGGCGAACGCGTAACCGGGAAAGTGCCGCGCGATCCAGTCGAGCTGGCGGTTCTCCTCGCTGTAGGACTGGCCCTCGAAGGTCTCCATCTCCTGAAACACCATGATGTCCGCCTCCGCCTCCTCGAGCATCGACACCACCGCATCGCGACGCCCTTCCCAGCGTATGCCCTCCTGCCAGGGGGCGATGTAGTGGATGTTGAAGGTGCCGAGGGTGAACGGGACGGCGGTAAAGGCGGCAGAGGCACCGCGACACGCGGGGCCGGCGGCAGCGCCGTCGGCACAGGCAACCGCAAGGACTATCGTGAGAAAAAGCATGACGACCCGAGCCCGGCGGTTCACAGTGTTCTTTCTCGCCCCCGAAAGCCGCGCTCAGAAAGTAACGAGCTGGTAGCCGTCGGCGATAAGCCTGCGGAGGCTCGGATGCCCCTCGTACTCGGAAAGTAACTTCACGTTCGTCTGTTTAATCTCCTCTTTTACGTGGAAAGCCGAGGCGCAGAACGAGCAGGCCCCGAGAACGTTTTCCTCGAGCTGCGCAAAGACGGGGTTCATCCCGCTCTGCGGGTCCGCGAGCACCGGAACCCACCGCGTGCCGGCCCCGTCGAAGACGATGGCCACGTCGTCACCGGCTTCCTTCGCCTCTTTGGCGAGTTCAAGGGCGTTTGTGCCCCGCCCCTTATCCGCGTGAGACTCTATATCGGCAAGTACGACAACTGCGACTTTGGCCATCGCTTATTCTCCTTCAAAGTTTGCAAACAGATTGTTCAAAGATTCCATGAGTGTCGGGTGGGCGAATGCGCCGTCTCGCAGAACCGTATACGGCAGGCCGGCGTCTATGACCACCTGCACGGCACCGGCTATCTCGCCCCCCTGCATACCCAGCATCGTAAAGCCAAGGATGAGATCCGTGTCCTTCTCGACGACGGCCTTCATAAGACCTCGCGTCTCGTCGCTCTCCAATGCGCGGGCCACCCAGGTCATTGGTATCTTGGCAACTCGAACGTTGTATCCCGCATCGCGCGCCGCTTGCTCGCTCATGCCGACTCGGCCAAGCTGGGGGTCCATGAATACGGTGTAGGCGACGAGGCGCCCGTCGATGGTTCCCTTGCCGTCCCCTGAGAGATTGCGGTCGATGACGCGGAAGTCGTCATAGGATATATGGGTGAAGGCGGGACCGCCCTTCACATCGCCCATCGCCCAGATGCCCTCCACACCGGTTTCAAGGCGATCGTTGACTTGAATCGTGCCGCGCTTGTCGGTCTCGACGCCCGCAGCCGCAGGGTTCAGCATGTCGGTGTTCGACTTGCGCCCGGCAGCAAGTAAAAGATGGGAGCCGGAGATCGTGCGGGGTTCTCCGTTCACCTCAACCGAGAGTTCGACGCCGCTTCCTGAGTTGGCCACACTCTTCGTCTGCGCGCCGGTGACGACCTCGATGCCGTCCTCGGTGAGAATCGAAAGCACTTCAGCAGCGACGTCCTCATCTTCCCGGGGGAGCATCCGGGGGCCGCGCTGCAATATGGTAACCTTGCTTCCGAAGCGTCGGAACATTTGGCCGAACTCGACACCGATGTAACCACCACCGATCACGATCAAGTGATCCGGCACCTGATCGAGCTCCATGATGCTCTCGTTGTTGAGGTAGGGCACCCCTTCAATGCCTGAAATCGGAGGGACGTTGGGGCTGGTGCCGGTGTTGATGAATATCTGCCCTGCGGTGATTTCGCGCTCGCCGGACTCTCCGCTCACCTTCAACGTTTTGGGCCCCGTGAAGGACGCAGTGCCGCGAACGAGCTCGAGGTTCTCGGTGTTCTCCACGGCCCGCTCACTGCCGCCCCGAAAATCGGAGACGATCTGCCGCTTACGCCGGCGCACGGTTTCCATGTCCACGCCCGCGGCGTTCACCCCGACCCCGTACTCGGCGGCCCGACCGACCATGTAGGCGGCGCGCGCACTCGCGACCATCGTCTTTGTCGGCGTGCACCCGTAGTTGACGCACGTCCCGCCCACGTGCCGGGCTTCCACAAGCGCGGTGTGTTTGCCCTGCCCCGCAAGCTTCATAGCGAGGGGAAATCCGCCCTGTCCTGCGCCGACGACAATCGCGTCGTAAGAGTTACCGTTCTTGGCTGCCATACTTTCGCTCCTTTCATGCCTTTTCTGGAATATATATGCTTGCAGATACAACTGAAAAGGGGAAAAGAGCATTTTTCGCGGTTGCAGATGGCGCTGAGGTGCCCGGGACGGCGGCTATTCGGGCAGTGCCGCCATTCGCTCGAGCGTCCCGATGGTTTCCTGCCATGAGGTACGATCTATATCGGCGAGAACGCGTCGCTTGGCCCGTTTCCACTTTAGAAGGGCCTCATCGAGCACGGCCCTGCCCTCGGGCGTCAGCCGATATACGCGGACCCTGCGGTCCTCGGCCCGATACTGCTCCACGAGCCCACGTCGGACGACAATGTCCATGATGCGCGAAATTGTACTGAGGTCGGAACCGAGTCTCTCGGCGATCTCGCTGCCGGTCGCCGTTTCGCTGATGCCTGTGTTCACGAGTACCGCAAACTGGGGCATGGTGAGCGCTGAGGACCGGAACTCGTCCTCGAAAATTCGGGTCACCTTCTTATAAGCCTTCCCGAGAAAGTATCCCGGGCACGTATCTACCACATGCTGTAGCTCTTCGTCGTAGGCGCGGACATGCCGGCGGCGCGCGACCGCGCGGCGAGCCTCCCACCGCCTTCTGGTATTTCTGCCGGATGCAACGCGACTTTTTTTCAAGCGTCTTCCTCCTGATATTGCTGTGCAGGTGCTTTTGCCCGCCCGGTTAAAAATATAAAGAATTCATGCTCTTGACTATTCCTTGGCGTCGCAACTATCTTGGCGGAAACTTGCAGGTAAAAGTATACAGGAGAGAACTTCATGCGGAATACGCCAAACGAGCGACCCGCGCCGGCGTCGACAACGCCGAAGCTTCTTACCGGGCAGAGGGCCATTGTAACGGGTGCAAGCTCGGGGATCGGGCGAGCCTGCGCGGTTGCACTTGCGGAGGCCGGCGCCGATGTTGCGGTGAACTACCGCGGGGGCGCCGATAAGGCCGCGGAGGTCGTCAAAGAGATCGAGGGCCTCGGCCGTCGCGGACGTGCGGTTCAGGCAGACGTCTCGAAGGAAGAAGACGTTAAAGCCATGTTTGCCGACGTGGTCGACGCGTTCGGCACCGTCGACATTCTCGTCAACAACGCGGGGCTGCAGCAGGATGCACCCCTGGAGGAGATGACGCTCGAGCAGTGGAACAAGGTCATCGGCGTGAACCTCACGGGCCAGTTTCTCTGCACGCGCGAGGCCGTGGCGGAGTTCAAACGACGGGGCATCGTACCGGAGGTTTCCTGCTCGGCAGGCAAGGTGATCTGCATGAGCTCGGTGCACGAGGCCATTCCCTGGGCAGGCCACGTGAACTATGCGGCAAGCAAGGGCGGTGTCATGCTCATGGCGAAATCCATCGCACAGGAGGTCGCGCCGGACCGGATCCGCGTGAACAGCGTGGCCCCTGGTGCTGTACGCACCCCCATCAACCGTGACGCCTGGGAAACGGATGAGGCCTACGAAAAGCTCATGCGCCTCGTGCCCTACAACCGCATCGGAGAACCCGCAGATATCGGTCGGACCGTCGCGTGGCTGGCATCGGACCAGGCGGACTACATCGTAGGGACCACCATCTATGTCGACGGCGGCATGATGCTCTATCCTGGATTTGCAACCGGCGGCTGACGTTCCCGGCCCGCGCGCCGAACCACGGGCGCCGAAAGGAGACTCTTCGTGGCATACCAACCTATCGAGAACTACGGCCTCATCGGAAACATGCATACCGTCGCCATGGTCGCCGTGAACGGATCCATCGACTGGCTGTGCTTCCCGCACTTCGACTCGCCGAGCCTCTTCGCCTCCATCCTCGACGACGAGAAAGGCGGCTTTTTCAGCATAGCCCCTCCTGACTACGGCGAAGTAACCCACAAGCAGTTCTACTGGCCGGACACGAACGTGCTCGTCACGCGATTTCTTTCGCCGGACGGCGTCGCCGAGCTCATCGATTACATGCCGGTACTCGAGGCGGCGGGGGACGGGGACGAGCGCCAACACCGCATCGTGCGTCGTCTCAGCGTGGTCCGCGGCAGCATGGACTTCCGCCTCGAATGCCGCCCGGCCTTCGACTACGCGCGGGTGCCGGCGGAGGTGGAGATTACCGACCGCGGGGTTCTCTTTCACGGCCCCGACCTCCACCTTGCTCTCAGCGGGGAGCCGGAGTTTCGCACGGTCGAGGCCGGCGAGGCGGGCGGCGCCGCGTCCGCCGACTCAGCCACAGCCGGGCCTGTGGCACCCGACGGTTCGGGGACGCCGGCGGGCCCCCCGGGCGCGGTGAGCGAGTTCAACCTCAAAGAGAACGAGAGCCTCACCTTCGTCCTCCATCAAGTGCCGGAGGGCTCCGGCTGCAGCCCGGCAATCCCTGAGGACGAGTCCGAGGCGCTCTTTCGAGACACAGTCGCGTACTGGCGACACTGGCTGTCGAAGTCGACGTACAGGGGACGCTGGCGGGAGATGGTGCACCGATCCGCACTCACGTTGAAGCTTCTCACCTTCGAGCCGACAGGGGCCATCGTGGCCGCCCCCACCACCGGGCTACCGGAAGGGGTCGGCGGTGAGCGAAACTGGGACTACCGCTACACCTGGATTCGCGATGCCGCGTTCACCCTCTACGGGCTGCTGCGCATCGGCTTCACAGAGGAGGCGGAGAAGTTCATGGCCTGGATCGAGGCCCGCACCCACGAGCTCAACTCAGACGGCTCACTTCAGATCATGTACGGCCTCGACGGGCGCCACGACCTCACCGAGCAGGAGCTCTCACACCTCGACGGCTATAAGGGCTCGCGGCCGGTACGCATCGGAAACGGCGCATACGATCAGCTCCAGCTCGACATCTACGGCGAGCTCATGGACTCGGTCTACCTCTACAACAAGTACGGGTCGCCCATCTCCTACGACTTTTGGGTGCAGCTACGAAAGCTCATCAACTGGGTCGCCGATAACTGGAAGCGGACCGACGAGGGCGTGTGGGAGGTCCGCGGCGGACAGCAGCACTTCACCTACTCGAAGCTCATGTGCTGGGTGGCCATCGACCGGGGCCTGCGCCTGGCCGACAAGAGGTCTTTTCCCGCCGATCGAGATCGCTGGCTCGCGGTGCGCGACGAGATCTACGAGGAGATCATGCAAGAGGGATGGAGCGAGGAGAGAAAGGCCTTCGTGCAGTCCTACGGCAGCACCACCCTCGATGCGTCCAACCTCACCATGCCCCTCGTGTTCTTTGTCTCGCCCACAGACCGCCGGATGCTCTCCACCCTCGATGAAACCCTCAAGCCGCCTCAGGAGGGAGGGCTCGTGTCGAACAGCCTGGTCTACCGCTACGATGTCACCCAGACCCAGGACGGGCTTTCCGGCGAGGAGGGCACCTTCAACATCTGCAGCTTCTGGCTCGTTGAGGCACTCACCCGCGCCGGGCGCACCGACCGCGGACGCCTCGAGGAGGCACGGCTCATGTTCGAAAAGATGCTCGGCTACGCGAACCACGTCGGGCTCTACGCCGAGGAAACCGGGCCGAGCGGCGAGGCGCTCGGGAACTTTCCGCAGGCCTTCACCCATCTCGCGCTCATAAGCGCGGCGTACAATCTGGACAAGGAGTTGGGATGACATTCGAGTTTTGGTTCTTGCTGCCCGTTGCCTTCGCCATCGCGACGCTTGCGATGGCTTCCGGGATCGGCGGAGCGACTTTTTTCTCGCCGCTCTTCATCCTGGCGCTCAGGCTCGAGCCCGAGGTTGCCATCGGTACGGCACTCATCACCGAGACCTTCGGCTTTGCGAGCGGACTCTTTGCCTACATCCGGGATAAGGTCATCGACTTCAAGCTTGGCGGGATCATGTTGATGGCGACGATACCCATGGCGATCGTCGGGACATATCTCGGCGGCGTGATCGACCCCGCCATCCTCAAGCTGGTGCTCGCCGTTGGGCTTCTCGCCGTTGCGATCAGCTTCCTCCACGCACCCGATGATGCGGAGATGAAGCTCGTAAACGCGCAGGCCATGCAGACGCTGGCAACCACGAATCCCGAAGCCTGCATCACCGCCCGCGACGGCGAGCAGATCTGCTACGTCGTAAAGCGAAAGTTCGAAGGTCTGGTCTCGGGCGGCATCGGGGGGCTCTTCGTCGGGCTCATCTCCACCGGGCTCGGCGAGCTCAACGATTACTTCCTGCTGCAGCGATGCAAAGTGCCGAGCCGCGTGGCAGTCGCCACGAGCGTATTCGTCATCGCGGTGACCGTTCTTGCCGCCTCCGGCGGACACGTAGTGCGGTTTGCAAATGCCGGACCCGAAACCCTCAATCGGGTATTGTCACTCGTCATTTTCACCGTCCCCGGCGTCCTCATTGGCGGGCAGGTCGGGCCCAAGGTGGCCGCGAAGGTTCCCGAACGCACCATGCAGGTAACGTTGAGCGTACTCTTCATCCTGATTGCGTTTCTGACCTTCGGTGAGGTGGTGCTCGAGTAGACAGAAAGGCTGACACGCTGAGTGTCTTGCTCGAGATGCAGGGACTGACGATCCGCTTGGAGCATTCGACCCTCGGCTTCGGGCGTAAGCAGAGGCGATAGATCTCTCACTATGATTTAATCGTCATCCCAGAACGCGCCGGCGTAATGGTCGCGAATGGTTCGATCTCTCGTGAGCAGAGCATGGTTGGCTGCGCTCGCCGCGCCCGTGATGAGGCGGTCGAAGGGATCTCTCGTCCATGAGAGTGCACGAGCCGCCCGAGCAACCACCACATAGGGCGTTTCATCTACGGCGAGGCCGGTCCGATCGGTGAGGTACGGAAGTATCGTGTCGGGTCCCACGGTGATTCGGCCGAGCCCGTAAAGATACTGTATCTCGAGCTCAACGATCGGTGAGTACACAAGCCGCGCGTGATTAAGTGCCGCCTGAGCACGCGAGGGGAACCGTTCCCGGTCTCCGGCATACAAGCGGACTACAACGTGTGTATCGAGGTGAAGGATCACGTCAGGCTCCGGCCTGGAGTGTCAAGCTCCGGCTCTCCGTCCCAGATACCATCCCACGAGTCCTCGATATCGCCGGTGATCACATCATGAGCTTCCAGCCGATCCCAGATAGTCGTTTTTTTGTCCGGGACGATCCTCACCGTCCCGCCCTTCCGTGCAACTTCTACCGGCTCTCCCGTTTCAAGAACAGTGTCGAGGATGCGGTATAGGTTCTGACGCAACTCCGTCGCGGTCACTTTTATACGTACATTCTATGCGAACGTACGTACGTCGTTAAGCTATTGATGAGGTACGACTGCACCATCGAAACATCCGCCTCGAGGGATCATCGGTGAACCGCCCTACGGCACCTCGACAACGATCTTTCCGCTCACCGATCCCTGCTCGAGTAGCCGATGCGCTTCGCCGACCTGCTCCAAGGTGAACTCCGCCGGATGCACCACGGGTGAGACCCGCCCCTCCGTGTGCCACCGGTCGAGGGTGGAGAGAATGTCGCGGAAATGCTCGAGCCCCTCTCCCGTAAGGAGCGGTAGCACCATGAAAACACCGGATACGGTGAGACTTCGCTCGTGGATGGGCGCAACGTTTGCGGTCGTTCGCATGGCGATACCCGCCATGTGGCCGCCGACGCGGGTCGCCCGCAGGCTCTTCTCGACGTTCTCACCGCCGACGGTGTCGAAGACCACGTCAAAGCCGCGACCGCCGGTGAGTCGTTCTACGTACTCCTCTACGCTTTCCTCGCGATAGTAGATGACCTCGTCCGCTCCCATCCTGCGGGCGATGGCGGCCTTCTCCTGCCCCGACACGGTCGTCGCAACCCGTGCACCGAGGGCTTTGGCAATTCCCACCGCCATATGGCCGACACCTCCGGCGCCGGCGTGTACGAGTACGTGGTCGGTAGGTGCCACCCTCGTCCGGTCCACGAGGGCAAGCCAGGCGGTGATGCCCACGAGCGGCAGGGCCGCCGCTTGGCGAAAACTCATGCCCTCCGGCTTACGCGCGAGGGCGCGTACGTCGGCAGTCATATACTCCGCAAGCGCGCCGGATAATCCCTTGAACCCGCCCGCACATCCGTGGACGGCGTCGCCTACGGCAAAATCGGTGACCCCCGGACCAAGGGCATCGACCACCCCCGCCACATCGCCGTGGAGCACAGCCGGCACGGCCGGTGCCGCCGCAATACGTCCGGCGCGTATCTTGGCGTCGACCGGATTCACACTAGTCGCCGACACCTTGATGCGCACCTGTCCCGGTCCCGGCTCCGGCATATCGAGGTCCGCCGAGGTGAACACCTCAGGGCCGCCCCATTCCTTACAGATCATTGCTTTCATGCTCGTCCTCCTCTCCTCGACTTTACTCGGGTGTTTCCACTCTCGGCCGGCCGGTTCGGCTTCATGCCGGCTCGTCCCACGCGGTGCAACCGAAGAGCGTCTGATCCTTGAGGTACATCGTTCGCAGATCGAGCTCGACGATCGGCCTTCCGATTGCGCCGGAGGTGACGTAGTGCCCGTCCCTTTTGAAGACCTCGAGCATCTTGGGGTAGGCCTCGCCTCCAACGTTGTCGATGACTACGTCTACGGAGTCCCGGCCAAGCGCGGACACGATGTCGGCACTGCGCGATGACCTCATCGGCGACATTCGTCGCGGTTTTCATGCTCCGCATCTGTCCTCCTCCTGCCCGGCAACGCTCCAGCATACCCCGGCGCGAACCGGTATGGCATCCCCCGCGCGGCATCGAGTGGTCGAATACAAAATTGATTTCACCATTGACCGGATAACGTGATTACAATATAATTACTGGCCGAGGTGAACGCATGGAGATATCCGTCATAAGAATCGGAAACTCGAAAGGAATACGGCTGCCGAAAACAGTGCTGCAACAGTTTTCGATCGAAGACAAGCTCGAAATGGAGGTACACGAGGAAGAGATCGTACTAAGGCCTCTCAAGAAGAACCCTCGTGAGGGCTGGAGGGAGGCGTTTGAAGACATGCACAAGAGCGGAGAAGACTCTGATTTACTCGGAGAGTTCGAGGAGACGGAAGAGCTCGAGTGGCAATGGGATTAAGAAATGCAGATCCGACAATACGACGTATTTCTTGTCGCTCTCGATCCGGTAGTGGGCCACGAAATCCAGAAGACACGCCCTTGCACCGTTATATCACCGAACGAAATGAATGATACTATCTCTACCGTAATCATCGCCCCGATGACTACTCGGTCTCGCTCCTATCCGAGCCGGGTGAACGTTGATTTTCACGGAAAAAACGGATGGATTGTCCTCGACCAGATCCGTACCGTCGATCGAACGAGATTGGTCAAGAAACTGGGAGCCCTCAGCAACAAAGAAATACAAGCCGTGAAAACGGTGCTGCAGGAGATGCTGGTTGATTGGTAATCGTCATACCCGCGCTCGAACCCCAATCACATGGGAGCTCCGAACCCCGGCGGCGACCCCGCCCGCGAGGGCACGAGGGCCACGCAGGGCCGCCCGACCACTCGACTGAGTGGTCGGGCGGGTCGACCCCCCGGGTCGACCGAAGCGAAGCGAAGCCCGCAGTGGCCCGACGCCGCCTACCTAGCGAAACACGAACGGGCGCATGGGGAGCGGCCTGACGGGGCGGGGCTTCCGCCGGCGGGGACGTGTCCACTCAGAGCTATGGTTCGCGGTGAGGTGTCCGCCCGTGCTCCTACTCTGCGGCGACCCTTGGGAAGAGGATGTAGTTCTCCGCGTGGACGTGGCGGTGTGTATCCGCCTCGAGACGCGCAAGGCCGTCTAGCATGGCCCGGGTCGAGTTGCAGGCCCAATCCGCCGGGGTGTAGCCGTCGGTGAGGCGGTTCAGCTCTGCAAGAAGGCCACCCAACCGCTCATGCTCGGTCTCGAGCTCGGAGAGCTCCCCGCGCTCGGGCCCCGCTCCTGTACCGGCCTCGGCGGCAAGAATCTCCGGAAAGGTGCGCTGCTCTTCCTTCTCCTGATGCGGCACCAGCTCACCGGCAAGCTCTGAAAAGACGCGTGCGACGTCCACCAGCCGCGGGTCATCATCACTATGCCCCTGAGCTACTTTCTGAGTGAGCTCAGTTAGCCGCGGGAGCTCTTCTCGCAGATAGGCATGATGGGTGGAGACGATGTGATCGACGAGCTCCGTCGTCGAGAGGGTGTCGAGGCGTTCGGCCGTTTGGGCGGGAACCTCGAGCTGCGCGTTTATCATGGTGACCACCGTGGCGGCGTCGAGGCCTTTCTCGGCGCAGGCATCGGCAATGGGGACGTTCCCGCCGCAGCAGTAGTTCACCCCTACCTGCTCGAAGAAGCGGGAAAGATTCGGATATCGGCGCACGGCATCTGATACCGTGGTGTCTTCTCTAATCACGAGGTAACTCCTTGAGCATTTTGCTCAACAATCTCTGGTTGCATCGGGATGATACGTCTCGTGCCGTCGGCGGTCAAGAGCTCGCGCGGCGGCTGCGTCGGGTTTCGCAGGCCTCTCAATGGGACGATTGATGCAGATACCACACCCGGGACGCCTCCGTGCGGTTCGAGACGCCGAGCTTGCGAAAGATGGCGGTGGTGAGGTTGCGCACGGTCTTCTCGGCGAGCCCGAGCTCGGCGGCAATCTCCTTGTTGAGCTTGCCCACCGCTACCAGGGCCAGCACCTGACGCTCTCGAGGACCGAGCCGCTCCAGAGCACCGGAATCCGCCGCCGGGGACGCGGCCGGTGTCTCAACGCCGGGGCCTGTAGAAGAAAGCTCGCGCACCGCCTCGGCGAGGACCGTGGTGCCGGCTGCCACTTCGCGAACCGCTTTTACAATTGCCGTCCCGTCGGCGTCTTTTAGGATATAGCCGTCGACGCCGGCCGCAATGGCACGCCTCACCTCGTCCGGCTCGGCAAAAGCCGAGAGCATCAACACGCGAGTGCCTGAGGCCGCGCGACGCAGCGGTTCGATGAGATCGATGCCGTCTGAACCGAGGGAGCCGCCCAGGCGGAGGTCAAGCAACACCACATTGGGGCGGTGCTCCTCACACAGCCGGATCGCTTCATCGGCGGTGCCGGCTTGACCGCACACCACGAGATCATCCCTGCGCTCGAGCAGTCCCACGACGCCCCGGCGCACAACCTCATGATCATCGACGACCAGAACCCGAATCATCGCGGTTTACGTGCAACAGCACTGCGGTTGGCAGCGGAGATTTCCACCTGCACGCTGATTCCCCGAGGCGCAGTGGGAGTGATGGTAAGGGTTCCACCGGCACGGGCGGCGCGTCGATGCATCGAGGGAAGCCCTTGCCCGGCGGTAATGCCCTCCGGCGGAAAGCCGGCCCCGTTGTCGACGACCGAAAGGAGGGTTCGTTCCGCGTCTGCCGACAGCTGCACACGGAGCAACCGCGCCTCGCCATGGCGATAGGCGTTCGCAACAGCCTCCGAGACAATGCCGAGGAGTTCGTCGGGACCGGGGACAAGTGCGGAGGCGGCAGCTTCCTCCGCCACATCCGTGACGAGTATGACCCGAGCTCCGAAGGTGGATTCGAGCACATGGCAGTGATCCGCCAAATACTCGGCGAACTCGCCCATCGTTTGAGGGGCTGTCGGAGCGCTCGTAATGAACGAGCGGATCTCCAATATCGAGCTTTTTATCGTTGCAGCGACGTTGCGTAGATCTTCCGACTGTTCATCCATGCAGGAGCTCTCTGCAACCCTCTCGAGCTCCAGCCCCGCCGCGAACAGGGACTGCACCACCCGATCGTGAAGGTCACGCCCGAGGCGCTCGCGCTCTTCTTCGAGAAGCTTGCGTTCCCTGAACCGTTTCATGCGCTCGGTCGTGGTGGCCTGCACCTGCTCGGTAAGGCCTGCAACAATACCGTAGAGGAGGAATGCTCCCCCAAGAATGTGCAACCGGTCCGCCATTCTGTTCTGTCGCAACGTGGCGGAGAAGCGAGCGCTCCGGACCAGTGCCAACCCGGCGATAACGGCAGCGGGCAATGCCAGGACATAACGAGAGAGGACGTCGAACAGCACGGCGCCGGCGACGGGCGAGCTCAACGGTCGCCCGCCCTCACTGCCGCCCAACGCGAGCAAGAAAACCACCACCGCACCAGTCCATAGTCCTGCCAGCATCCAGGGGACGATACGGGCGCGTACCGGCAGACGGCCGTAACATACTTCGAGGCCGAGACCGAACTGCATGAGCGCCACGAAAGAAGCTGCGGTGATTACGGTAACCATCCAGGCCGCAACAACCGCATACTCCAAGCCCACGTAGTAGCGCGCAAAGAGCGTTAACCACTCCGACAGCCCATGCAGCACACCGAACCACGCAAGCGTCGGGAGCATGCGAAAGAGCGGTACGGGTTGCGGGTACGCACGACGGAGAAGAAGAGCCGTAATACTAAGATCAGAACCGGCCGATGATTACCTCATCCTCGTCAATGATGCCCGCATCCGCCAGCGCCCGTTGATACGAGGTGGACTCACGCGACATTCTCACCGTTGCCCCCGCAATGCCGTCGGTAGACCACTGTGCCGTCTTGGTCGCGCCCGGTGAGATAGTCGGCAATGGCCTCGTAGTTGCCCTTCCAACCCCCGAGCCCGAAGTATCCGTACGTCGGCCCGGCCGCCACCGGTTGGTCCTCTTCGAATGACACGCCGAGGGCTTCAACGAGCTCCCGGACGGTGGATTCCTCGTCGACTCCCGCGAGCTCACCGTGGTCATTCACAACGTGAGAGTACTCATCATGTACGGAAAAGATCGTTCGTCCCGCCACTTCGGACCAGTCGTCCGGCTTCACGAATCCTGACCCCGAAGTACGGATCGTCGGCACCATGCCGTCGGGGCCGATGGCAAACTCTCCCACCCGTCGAGAGAAATCGAACCCTGCGGGCAGTTTCATCTCCAACTGGTAACGCGTGATCGGGTCTACCATCGCCACTGCAACCGTTCCGTCTTCGGCGACGGGTGTGGCATAGAAGTTCATCATATCCGCCGTGTAGACGGTGAACATCGAAGAGCCCGGCTCATAATCAGCCCCAGGGACGGCAGCTCTGGGTCGACCGAGAAGTCAACCTCTACGAAGGCGTTGCCGCTCTGGCGCGTGGTCCAGTAGCCGTCTTTCTGAACCCAGAACCACATCGTTGCCTCGAGAATGGTACCATCTTCGTCCAGCTCGAGTATGGTTTGGATATACCTGCTCGCGTCGTCAAAAGAAACGCCGGACGCCTCGCTTCCCCACGAATACCCGACATAACGCCCCGATAGGTCGCGCGTCTCCGCCGTATCGTTGTCGCCGTCCCAGGGCCGCCGACACCGGCCCAGACAATGGTGTATGGTGGCCGCATGAGTCAGCTCGTCCTTCCCGTTGCCGCCGTGCTGGCACTCCTTCTCTCGGCTCTGGTCGACCGCGATCGAACCGTACGTGCGTTGCGAATAGCGCTTCGACGTTTCACTGGGCTGCTTCCCCCGCTCCTCGCCATGCTCTGCCTTGCAAGCCTGGCGCTCACCGCGGTCTCGCCGGCGCTTCTGA
>JAAAOR010000072.1 GCA_009908735.1 Spirochaetota bacterium
GGACAGGTCGTCTGGGTCCTCGGGCTGGTTCTCGGCGTCGGCAGCATGATCGGCGCGTGGATCGGCGTCCATTTCGCCATGAAGCGGGGGGCGAGGGCGGTGCGGTGGGTTATCGTCGCGGCGGTAGCGGCAAGCGTGCTGGATCTGATCGGCGTCTTTTAGCAAGGCACGCTACGCCCCCGGCTCCCGCCGTTTGCTTGCCCGCCCTGCTCGGAGAGAGCTATATTCGCTTTGGGAGAACAGTTGGTGAACACAGCAGAGGGTGAGGAGCGACAGGCAGACGACGCGATCCGCGGTCGCCGTCTCGGGCGATTTTTCGGCGTTTTCATCGCGCTCGCGGCCCTCGCTGCTGCGGCGTATGGGGGCTGGTACACCTACGAGGGTCTCTTCGTACCCAAGGACCTCGGCGAACAGGGCCACATATTCACCATCGAGCCGGGGCAGCATCTCGACGAGGTCGCCCGTGGTCTTCAGGCAGGCGGCTACATTCGCAGTGACCTGGTCTTCTCGCTTTACGCCCGCAGCCGCGGCCTGGCGTCCTCGCTTCAGGCCGGCGATTATCTCCTCTCCGGCACCATGAGCGGGCAGGAGGTGTTGGAGAAGATCGTCTCCGGTGATGCTGTGTTCGACGAGATTCAGGTGACGATTCCCGAGGGCTTCACGATTGCGCAGATGGCCGACCGTTTCGAGGAAGTCGGGCTCTTTGATCGCGATGCTTTTCTCGAGGCGGCACGCATGAAAGAGGCGTACGCGGGCGTTGTGGTACTTTCGAGCCTTCCCGGGGACACCTCTCTCGAGGGATATCTTTTCCCCGACACATACCGCGTCTTCGCCAATTCGACACCCGAAACGGTGGTTCTGCGTATGGCTCGGCGTCTTGAAGAGCGGATCCGCGGGGTCGTGCTCCGCGACATGAGGGCGGACGAGCACACCATCCACGAGATCCTGACGCTCGCCTCGATCGTTCAGAAGGAATCCCCTGTCGGTGACATGCCGTTGATCGCCGGGGTGTTCTGGAATCGAATCGAATCGGGGTGGCTCCTGGAGTCGGACGCCACGGTGAACTACGCCCTCGGCACCAGCAAGCTCCAACCGACCTTTGCCGATACCGAAGTAGACCATCCCTACAATACCTACCGTTATCGTGGGCTACCTCCCGGTCCGGTGGGCAGCCCCGGCCTCGCCGCAATCGAGGCGACGGTGAACCCTGCAGACCACGACTATTACTTCTTCCTCCACAAACCGACGGAGGAGACCGTGCTGTCGCGCACGTTTGCGGAGCATCTCGCCGCGAAGCGGCGCTACCTCGACTGAAGCGGGCCGATCGAGATGCGACTGACGCTCCGGCACTTTCCTTAATATCTTCACGGCATGAGAATGCTCAATTTCAGCTTTCCATCTCCCGGAAGTTTCCCACCCCCGGCGCTTGTGATAGTCGCGGCGATGTTTCTCACCGCCGCCGCACAGATGTCCTTCGCCCAGAGCGGATCGGGCGAGCACCGCGCAGCGGGACGCTCGGTCGAGGTCATCGGACGTTCAGTGGAGGGGCGGCCCATCACCGCAGCTCGCGTCGGCACGGGGCGCACCGACGTGATCATCGTCGGCGGCATACACGGTGGCTATGAGGCGAACTCCATCGTCCTTGCACGCCGCTTTCTCGAGCACTACCGCGAGAAGCCTGAGGAGCTCCCCGGAGAGTTCAGCCTCCACGTCATCGAAAACATGAACCCCGACGGGCTTCACCGCGTGACCGGCGGTACGCCCATCGAGGAGTTCGACTTTCGCGCCGCCGATACTCCACCGGGCCGGTTCAACGCGCGATGGGTGGATCTCAACCGAAACTGGGACGGAGACTGGCAGCCGACGAGCTACTGGGGCAATCGCGAAGTGGATGCCGGAAGCGCCCCTTTCAGCGAGCCCGAAACCCGCGCGGTACGCGACTATTTCCAGCGCATCGACCCGGCGGTAAGCGTGTTCTACCAGAGCGCGGCGGCCGGGCTGTGGTACAGCGGCGCCGAGGACGGATGGGATCCGGCACGTCGGCTGGCCGCGGTGTATCACCGAGCAAGCGGCTACCGGATGCCGCAGCCCGACGACGGGGCGGGCGACTCCGACGGCCCGGTGGACTACGAGATCACCGGCTCGGCCGACGACTACTTCTACGAGATCGGCCACCCCAATCTCACCGTCGAGCTCACGAATCACTACGACATCGAGTGGGACCGGAATCTCGCGGGCTTCGAGGCGTTGCTCGAGGAGTTGCGGTAGCGACTCGGAGCACCGCAAACCGGGCGAAGGCACCGAGTCGCGGACCCTCCGATCCGGCCGGCCTACCTTTCGCACTCACAAAAAAAGCCCTTCCGGCGCCATGACCGAAAGGGCTTCCTGTCGTCGCGGCTGCGACGTTTAGCTTCGCCCGTAGCGGCGATCAGCGTCGACACGCAGCCAGGTTAGTCCCAGTGCGAGAGCCAGTCCACCAATGGTAAGAACGGCAAGCAGCATAGCTGTCCTCCTTATCAAAGTAGTGGGCCGGAAACTTTCCCTTTTCCGTTTTCAAATAGCGACTTACCTTCGGACGCCGCTATTTCCCTTTTCGACCGTCCGGATTCGAACCGGTTTCATCGGAGCGTTCTCCGGGGGCAGCCCGTGTGCTGCGCGGCCGGGCGCATTGGGAATAAGCAAAAGGTATATAATTACCGATTGGCCGTCAACTGGAGCGTTGCTCAAAACGAAAAGATTATCTACCTTTTAGCGATATGGATACACAGACATTCGAACAGGGATACGACACTGAGACCTACGTAGCAAACCTTAGAAACTATCGGAGCTTGGTGAAGCGCCTCATGGGCGAAGCTTCGGCCAACGATGATCATGTGAAGGCCCTGAGAGAAGCCGCCACGGAGCTCGATGCGCCGGTACGAGCAACGATGATGACCGAGGACTGGTGCGGGGATTCCGCCTGCAACACGCCGGTACTCGCCGATCTCTTCTCGCGTGCGGGGATCGAGTTCCGCGTTTTCCGCGGGTCGGAACAGTCCGATTTGAAACAGAAGTACAACAGTGAGGGCGCGACGCACATTCCAGTGGTGTCGCTGTGGGACGGCTCCGGCCGCGAGCTCGTGCGCTGGATCGAGGCGCCCGACGCCGTCGACCGCAAGAAGACCGAATGGAAAGGGCAGCACCCCGAGTTTACCGAGCTCTACGAGAAGCAGAAGACCGACAAGGACGCAGCCAAGAAGTTCGGCTCCCTCTACCGGAAGTTCCTCGAAGAAATGGCAGAATGGTACAAGGCCGGCGACTGGCAGGAGACGACCCGCGAGATCGTAGAGCAGCTTCAGGGATCGACAAGCAGGACCTGAATATCGCAGACGTTCGTGTTCGTCGGGCCCGTACGTATCAGCGCCCCGAGACGGTCGAGATAGGGATAGGCGTCGTTTCGCGCGAGGGCCTCATCGAGGGCCGCGGGATCGCTCGATGCGCCCTCGACGATGTCGGCGTCGAGGTAGGCGCCGGCGGCGTCCGTCGGTCCGTCGTTTCCGTCGGTCGCCACGCTTGCAAACACGACACCAGTATCCGGCTCCGCACTACCGTTTACGAGCTCTCGAAGGGCTGAAAGGCAGAGCTCCTGATTCCGCCCGCCGCGGCCGCTGCCACCGCGACCGTCGCCGCCGTGCATGGTAACCGTCGTCTCCCCACCGGCAAGCAGGCAGACCGGCGGCGCGGCAAGCATCCCCTTCTCGCGCACATCGCGAGCAATAGCCGGAAAGAGCTTGGCGACCTCCCGAGCTTCCCCCACCAGGCGGGAGGTGAGAACCACCGTGGTGTATCCAGCCTCCCGCGCGGCCTCGGCCGCTGCCATGAGCGCCTGAGTGTTGGAGCCTATCACCACATTGTGCACGCGCTTGAAGGCGTTATCGCCGGGTCCGGGGGTCTCAGGCGGCACCGGCGGTGCGCCTCCACCCCACGTCGCCGCAGCTGAGGCAGCGGCCGCGGCGGCCGCTCCCGCCTCCAACAGCTCCCGTACCACCGTGGGCAACGACTCGAGAATGCCGTACCGTGTTGCAATCTCACGCGCCTGGCCGTAGGTGCTCGGGTCCGGGGCGGTAATCCCGGAGGCGATGCTGCCGGGATCGTCGCCGACGACATCGGAGAGGATGAGGTTCAGCGAGGTGGCCGGTACCATCATCCGTGCGAGCCTCCCGCCTTTCACGCTCGAGAGGTGCTTGCGCAGGCAGTTCATCTCCTGGATGGTTGCACCGCAGGAAAGAAGCAGTCTCGTCACCTCCTGCAGGTCTTCGAGAGTCAACTCGTACGACTCGTCGTGGTAGGGATCGACCAGCAGGGCTGAGCCACCGCCGGAGATGAGCGAGACCACCAGCGTGCGCTCATCCACATCGCCGAGAAGCCCCTCGATGCGCCTCGCCGCCTGAACCCCGGCTTCATCCGGCACGGGATGCCCCGCCTCGTAAAGCTCCATGCGGGACAGGGGCTCGGCGTGACCGTACTTGGTAACCACTATCCCTGCCGTGATGCGATCCCCGAGCACTGCTTCGAGCGAGCGCGCCATCCGGGCTGCCGCCTTCCCGATTCCTATCACCAAGAGCCGATCGAATCCGCCCAGCTCCAAACGCAGCGATGCGGCTTCGGTTGTAACACTGAGAGCCGAGGCCGCGCCGGTTCCCTCGACACGCAGGCAGCGGGTGATGATGCCGGCGGAGTCGGCGCGCTCGAGGGCCGCGTCGACTATCGAGGTGAGCGCTTCGTGCACGGAGGGGACCGATCCACTCACACTCCTGCCTCCGTCGGGACAAGGAGTATTCGCCTCTGTGAAGTGTCGACTGACATGTGTGCTCTCGCCCTCGATTGTAGCATGACGTATCCACTTTGCGGACACATCCCCTCCACGTTGCCTCTTGACCGCGAGAAAAACTTGGTGCATACTCCCGCCTAAGCGTGAGGTGGGCATCCTTCACAGTCGTACCAGTGGTGTGGCGGTGGAGGATGTCTACTTCCATCCTTTCCCGTTGTAGTCGCTGCCGGCTGCGTCCGTCGGATGGGCCGTGCAACCGATCGGCAACCGGGCGTGTATCGCATCGGTGGTCGCGGGGCGGCATGCGGAGATGATCCGAAACGAAAAGGAGGTCTGAATGAGTTACGAAAACACGACGCGAGGTTCCCGGGGGACCGTCGTCTAGGAACTGAACGTTGTCCTTCCAAAGAGAAGGAACATAGGGGGCCCTGATACGGGCCCCTTTTTTTTGCCTGAAACTCTGCTTGCCCGGCGCCCCTTGTGCGGGGCGCCGGCTCAGGCTATGCTATTGTTTAGAGACGGTGGATCGCCGTTTCGAAGGAGACGTAAATGAGTATTAGCGAAATGCTGAAGGGAAGCTTCGCCGTTTCGAAGAAAAACCCCCTCATCTTTATTCCAATGTTGGTCGCGAGCGTAGTTACCGCGCTCGTGTCGCTTATCTTTGTGGGCTCTGCCATGCCGATGGCCGGCCGATTCGCAGGCGAACGGATGGCCGAGAATCCCGAACAGGCAATGGTGGGATTCGGCGCCGCGCTCGGCGGTGTGTTCCTGGTCTCGATCGTTAGTGGCATCGTCGGCCTCCTCGCCCACGGAATGACCGTCGCCATGGCCGACCTTGCGCTCAAGGGCGAGAAGGCAACCCTAGGCGCCGGCTGGTCGCGGCTGGTGAGTCGTATCGTGCCGATCATCATCGCGTCGGTAATTGTCGGCCTCCTCGTGTCGCTGGGCATGATTCTTTTAGTCCTGCCGGCAATCATCATCGCGTTCTTGCTGATGTTCACGCTGGTCGCAGTCATGGTCGATGATGCGGGCGCATTCGACGCGCTCAGCAGAAGCTTCCGTGCCGTCACCGGTCACTTTAAGGCGACCTTCGTCGTCTTTCTGGTGCTCATCGCCCTTGGTGTACTTGCTGGGATTCTCGGCGCAATTGTGGGGCTGATCCCGATCCTCGGCGTGGTGCTCACGATGATCGTCTCGGCACTGTATGCCGGCTACATCTCGATCTTCGTGGTCTCGGTGTATCGCGACCTCTCGGAGCAAGCCGGGCAGACTCCGGACGCTGAGGTCTAGCCGTCGGGATCGATCAGGCTGAGCCCAATGCGCTTTCGCTCGGTATCGATCTCTACCACCGTCACGGTCAGCGCCTGATTCACCCGGACGATCTCCCGCGGGTCGGAAACGAACCGATCCGCGAGCTTGCTGACGTGGATCAGGCCGTCGCGGTGCACGCCGATATCGACGAACGCACCGAAGTTCGTAACGTTGGTGACCACGCCCGGCAGGCGCATGCCGGGCCGCAGGTCGCCGATCTCGTGCACGTCCTCTCGAAAGGCAAACTCCTCATAATCCGCCCTCGGATCCCGCCCCGGTTGCAATAGCTCGTCCTGAATATCGCGCAACGTCGGAAGCCCTACGTCCTCGCTCACGTAATGCTCGAGCGGGATACGTTCGACGAGCTCGCGGTTCTCGAGAAGCTCGGGCACGCCGATACCGAGGTCTGCGGCCATGTGCTCCACGAGCTCATAGCGCTCCGGGTGCACCGCCGAAGTATCGAGGGGATGCTCGCCGTGGCGGATACGCAGGAAGCCAGCCGCCTGCTCGAACGTTTTACCACCGACGCCCGACACATCCTTGAGC
>JAAAOR010000096.1 GCA_009908735.1 Spirochaetota bacterium
GTCGAAGATGACGTTGAGCCCGAGGAGGATCACAACTCCGCCCGCCGCGTAGTTGATGACCCGTGTCGCGCCGCCGAGGAGAAACCCCGATCCGCTAAAGACGATCCCGAGCACGATGAAAATAATCGAGAACCCGAGCACGAAAAAAAGAGTACGCGCCACGACAGGGCCACGCCGTGGCTCTTCACCCTGCAGGTCCTGCAGCGACACGCCCCCGATGAAAGAGATGTACGATGGAATGAGGGGCAGGACGCAAGGCGAGAGGAAAGAGAGAACGCCCGCTGCCAGAGCAAGGAACACGTTAAGGTCACCGGCCATGAATATCCCTCCCGGGTTACTGCGCTATCGTTTCTATGGCCGACACCATACCTTCACCGTCCCACTCATAGGGGCCGACAAGCATCGCGAGTAACCTGCCGTCGCTGTGGACCAGGTAGGAGGTAGGGATGCCGCGGACCCCATACTCACGCGCGATGCGTCCGTTGCGGTCGAGGAGCACGGGGAAATCGTAACCGTTCTCGTCCATGAACGACCGCACCGTCTTGGGGTCTTCCTGGAGATTGACCGCGACGATCTCGAATCCCGCACCGCCAAGCCGTTCATAGAGCGACTGCATCGAGGGCATCTCCTCTATGCACGGCGGACACCAGCTTGCCCAGAAGTTGAGAAGCACGACATTACCCTCAAAGGATGCGAGGCTTCGCCTGGTATCGGAGGAAAGTATCGGAAGCTCGAAGTCGACGGCGTCGACCGGGGCCTCCGGGGTCTGAAGACCGAGGTCGGAGAAGAGGGTGATGAGCTCGGCATCGGAGAGTTCGCTACTCGCGACGCGGTTGGCGGCCTCGTCTGCCGCAGGATCAACAGTACCCTCCGATTCCGAGGGCTGCTCAGGCACAGGGGCCTCCGGGGCCTGCTCGTTATTCCCGCCGGCCGCAACCGTGGGGGCGATGAGCAGGGCCAAAGCCGCGATGTATGTAATAGCATGTAATCGCATGTTTCTTCTCCTATATAGACACCTTATTACATATACTTATCACTGTAGTGGACATAATTCAAGTAAAATACCAATCAGGAGATCTCGAAACCGGCGAGACTTATCGCGAGGACCGCAAAGTTGTAGAGCGCGTGCGCCACAGCCACGACGTGGACGCTACGCCGCTTGAGATACACCCACCCCAGGTAAATGCCGAGCACGAAGGCAATCAAGGCACCGCCGAAACCCTGGTAGAGATGGCCGAGCGAGAAGGCAACGGCCCCGAGGAGCACGCTCGATACGGGACCGAGAGACAGCTGCTCGAAGCGCGTCAGCAAATAGGCGCGAAAAAAGGCCTCCTCACGGTAGGCAATTGCGAGGGAGGACAGCAAAGCGAGCGGGAGCATTCCCGCATTGGTGAGGCGAAAGCGAAATCCGGTCGTCACGGCCTCCTGCATGCTTTCCGGCAACAGCAAAACAACGGCGCCCGCCGCGGCGAGCAGGACAAACATGCCGAGGGTGACAACTACGGCGGCGAGTAGGTCGGGAGAATCTACGGTGCGGAAGCCGAATCTCGAGAGGTCCTCCTGGGGTTGGACCCAGAGGATATAGACGATGAGCAGGGTCTGGGGGAGTGCGGTCACGACGACGGCGAGGTGATAGCCGACATTGTCGAAGGCGTCCGGCCGTATCCCCCCGTGCTGAAAGAGGATAGCAGGGAGGAAAAACACAGCGAAGAGGAGGATCATCTCTTTACAGAGGCGACCGCCATTATATATACTCCCAGTCATACATGGGAGTATAGTCTCCCGTCCGGGAAAGGGAAACCGTGTCGGCCCGCCGTTTAGGTTCCAGGGAGAAACCGCCGACATAATGAGCGGGGAGATCGAGGCTGAGGAGGCCCTGGAAACAGCATGTGGATAGTGCTTGCCATCTTCGCAGTCCTGGTCGGGCTGCTGCTTTTCTATATTCAGCGCAACGGCGGATTCGGGTTTCCCTGGGTGCAGTTCTACGTGCGCGGCAAGGAACACGGGTTCAGTTTCCGCGAGCTTAACCTGCTTCGCCGCGTCGCTGTTGAGAATCGTTTGAAAAACCCAACGTCACTCTTCTGGTCGGAGCGCACCCTCGACCGCTGCATTCGCGGCACCATCATTAGCTTTCGGGCAAACGACAAGAGTGAGGACGAAGCGTCGATTCATTTCCTCAACAAGCTCTTCGACTTTCGAAAGCGGGTGGAGTTCAACCTTCCCAAATACAGGCTGGGCATACAGTCGAGCCGGAGTATGGACGCTCAGCAGCCCATTAAGATCACCTTCCCGGGCGGTGGTGTCTACACCTCGAAAGTGGTGGAGAATATGAGGAAGTATCTCGCCGTCGCCTATCCGCGTGGCAAGCCCTTGCCGTTCGGGGTCAGTTGGCAGGGGCAGAAGATCAGCGTGTACTTCTGGCGGCCCGACGATGCCGGGTACTACTTCGAGTCCCGGGTCATCGGCGATTACATGGATCGCAACTACCCCATCCTTCACATCACTCATTCCGATCAGATCGTCCGCACCCAGAAACGCAGCTCGGTGAGGGCCCAGATCGATACCGCGGGGCAGATTTTCCCGCTTCGGTCCATACAGCAGGCCGATGAGGCCTACGAGACCACCGGTGGTTTCCGCTGTAAGATGGTCGACATATCCGAGGACGGGGCGGCGGTCATTGTCGGTGGCCGGGCCAAGCCTGGGCTGCCGGTGAAGATTCAAACTGAGATGGACGAAGAGCAAGTGGTGATTTCCGGAGTGATAAAGGGCGTAAACTACAGGCAGAACAAAAACGTTTCGGTTCTGCACATTGAGGCCGTTCCGCCCGGACCGCAGATGAAGAATAAAATCCTCACATACGTGTACGGCATTTTCGCGGAAAGCAAGCGCCGCTCGCTTTTGAGCCGCACCGCCGCAGGTTGACGGGTGCTCGTTGAATTCCCAGGCCGAAACGGGTAGTATAGGGTAATGAACGAGGGGGTAGAGTGGCGATGAAACGCTTTGCAGTAGTTCTCCTGTTGGTGCTGATTTCGATCGGCGGTTTCTCACAGCAATCCTCGACATTGCAGACCTATCTCGACGCCTTCGAGTCGGGCTCTCCGGATGTCAAGCTCCAGGTTCTGCGCCGGGCCCAGGAGCAGCCGGCGGAGGATATGACGCCACTGTATCTCGAGGCGGCCGAGTTTCTCGAGAACAACGCCGGCCAGGTAGAGAATAGCGCCGCTATGAGGGAAATGGCGCTGATAACGGCCGTCGGTGTGCGGGAGTCGGAAAACGTCCAGGCCCTGGAAGCTCTCAGAAGGGTCTTTGAGAGCTACCGCGAGCCCGATATGCGCGTAAACATCCTCCGAACCCTCGGAGCAGTGGGGGGCGAAGACGACGATACCATCACGTGGCTTCGGGATTGGGTCTCGGTTCGGAACAACCTCCAGGTCGGCGGCAACCGGCCCAACACGCAGGTGGTTCGCGCCGCCATGGACGCCATGGCCCAGATCTCAGACGAATCCTTTTTCGAGCCGTTGCTCGGAGCCGCGCTCGCGCAGTATTCGGCGAACATCACCAATGCGGCGCGAGAGGCGATGTATTCCCTTGATGGAGACATCGTGCAGCTCGCGGCACAGTCCGTCGGAAACCGTTCGCCGGAGGAGAAGCTCCAGGCTTTCGAGTTCCTCATGGATGAGGACGAGCTAACCGCGGAGCAGAAGTCGGCAATAGCGGCCGCCGCGATCAGAGACGCCCTCGCCACCGAGACGCGAAGTCGTGGTACCGAGGACACCCTCCGGGACGTGCGGTTTCTTGCCGTAGAGGTTATCAGCGAGAACGAATACTCCGAAGCGACCGACGCTATGATAAGCCACTTTAACGAGACCTTCGTCGAGTTCGACCGCGGCGAGGTTACCCGTGCGCGCGTTCTCGACGCTATCGCAGGGCTCGGCACGATGGGGACGGAGGCGGCGGCCGAGAGGCTGAGTCGCTTGCTCGAGCTGCTAAACGGCTATACAGAAAACGATCGCCCCTATGATACACGCATCGTGATGGCAACGATTCGCAATTTGCAACAACTAGGGTATCCGGTCGCCTACAATCCGCTCTTCTATGCTTCGATCCTCGAGGGCTATCCGTCGCGGGTACAGACTGCCGCCGAGGAGGCGATGGCTGCCATTCAGCAGTAGAGCAGCCCTCTCCTCGTGTCTCGTGCACGGAGCGGAACGCCGCCGGTTTCAACGCCCATGACCGGCAGACTCCACATAACTGACACAAACCTGCCCGCCGTTGCTGCATGCGGCGCGGCGGTTGCAGTGTACCTCACCGAACGCGCTCCGCTGATTATAGGTCTGGCCACGGTGGGCGCGGCGGCACTTGGCGTGGTTTTGCTGCGGCTTCCTCAGGCGGCCGTCTGTGCCCGTGACCACGAAGCCGGGGCAGGCGCGGATGCGGGCAGCGCCACGTACCCGGCGGGCGGCGCCGCGGGACGCGCCGGATGGTTTTCTGCCGCCCTGGCCATCGGTCTGCTTGCCGGCGCGTGTGTCCGACTCGGCATTTGGGTGGGTGAGGAGCAGCACCACTTGCCGGTGCCTCCGGGCGCCGTCCGGGTCGCCGAAGGAACGGTCCGCGGGCAGCCGCGCCTCGGGAAAAGCGGTTGGACGGCCGGCGTGCGGCTCGACCACCTCGAGACAACTTCCGGCAGGTACGAGGCGCGCCTCGAACTTCCGGCCTACGGTCTGCAGCAGCGGCCCGTCTCCGGCCGCAGGCTTCGTATAAACGGGCGCCTTGCCGCCGGGGAGCACGGGCTCTACCTGGTGAGCGACGAGGTCGAAAAGTTGGGCTGGGCCGGTGTTTCAGCCCGCTTGGCCTCTGCAACCACCGGCCGCCTTGTACGGCGTGTGGATCGCGCCATGAGTGAGCTCGGTCCTGCCGCCTGGCTGTCGCGGGCGCTGCTTCTCGGCCGCAGCGACGGGGCCCCTGCCTACGCCGAAGACGTCTTCCGGCAAAGCGGCACCGCGCATATTCTGGCGCTGAGCGGAATGCACCTCGGTATTCTCATCGCGCTCTCCGTCATTGTCCTCGCCCCGCTTCTAGGCCATCGGCGTGCCCTCTATGTATCGCTCGGTCTCATTGGGCTCTACCTTGCGATGGTGGGCTTTCGCGCCTCCCTCGCGCGTGCTTCGCTCATGTTCGCCCTCGCTACGGCTTCGCTGGTCCTGGGCCGAAGGCCGGAGCCGCTTCGGATACTCGCGGTGAGCTTCATCGCCGTCGCAGTTCTCGCGCCGTCGTCGGTGGACGGCCTTTCCTTCCAGCTTTCATTCGCGGCGCTTGCCGGTATTCTCGTCGTCGGGCGCGGACTTGACCGTCACCTTCAGCCCCTGCTTCCGGCCGTGCTGCGTCGCCCGCTCGCGGCGTCGGTGGGCGCACAACTTGCCACGATGCCTCTTCTCTTTGCGGCTTTTGGCGTTGTGCGCCCGGTCGGGGCGATTGCAACGCTGGTGATGGCGCCGATTGCAGTACTCTTCATCTGGGTGAGCGTGGCGGCAACTGCGGCTGTGCTCGCAGCGGGCGGACTCATCGTCGGGGTAGCCTCTGCCGTTCTTGCAGCCCTGGAGTCCGCACTGCTGTCGGCCGGAGAGCTGTTTTCGCGCGCGCCGGGCGTATACGCGGGCGACGGTTGGGCGCCTGTGGCAGGAGCATTCGCCGTCGCCGTCAGTGCGGCAATCCTGCGGCTCGGATCGGCGTCCGGGAGGAAGCGGCTGGGGGGACCTCCGTCCCCGCCGGCCGCGACGGGAGACCCCGACGACGTGTGGGGGCCGCTGTGAACCTGGACTCAGTACGCGAGGTAATCGCGGCGCTGTCCGCCCGCGGTCTTACCCCGAAGAAGCGCTGGGGACAGAACTTCCTGATAGACGGGAACGTGCGTCGTGCGATCGTTTCGCGTGTGCGGGCGCAGTCCGAGGAACGGGTTTGGGAGATCGGGCCCGGGGTTGGCTCCCTGACTGAGTTGCTTCTCGAGCGTGAGGTCGACCTCGTGGTGTTCGAAATCGATCATGGCCTAGTCTCACTGCTGCGTGAGGAGTTCGGAGAACGGGAAAACCTGGAGATCGTCGCGGGAGATGTCCTCGATACCTGGCCGGATCGTGCCCGGGGCGGTCCCCCGCCGCGCTGCATCGTCGGGAACCTGCCGTATTCATCGGCTTCGGTCATCGTTGCCTCCTTCATAGAGGTCGGTTTCATTTCAGATCAGTTTCTGGTCATGGTGCAGGATGAGGTGGCGGATCGCATGATTGCCGCCCCGGGGACGCGTACGTACTCCGCGTTTACGGTGCTCGTTCAATCGCGGCTTTCGGTGACGAAGAGCATGCGCATACAGCCGTCCTCCTTCTTTCCGCGACCGGAGGTTGCCTCCGCCCTCGTGGAGCTCCGCCCCCGCGCCGATGCGCCCGATATCACAGACCCTGCCGTCCTCTCGGGCGTAACGCGGGCGGTGTTCCATGCGCGGCGCAAGACGGTGCTCAATAGCGTGACACAAGCCGGCATCGTGGTCGAAGGGCACCGGCGAGTGCTTACCCGTGATGACGCGACGGCTCTTCTCACCGCTGCCGGGATAGACCCGGCGGTGCGCGGTGAGACGCTGTCGGTGGAGCGGGTTGTGCGACTGGCGAATCTCGTCGCCGAGCGGGCTACAGAGCTACGAGAGCCTTGAGGGCGTCGTCGACCACCGTCCTCACGGCGTCGGACGGAGCGACGAGGGGCAGGCGATAGACCTCCGTGCAGTACCCCCCACGTGCCATGGCGTACTTGATCGGGATCGGATTAGTATCCGCAAAGAGCGCCTTGAAGAAGGGCAGCATTCGATAGTGGTCCCGTTGCGCACCGGCGAGGTCTCCCGAGACAGCCTTTGCCGCAAACTCCTGCATCTCGGCCGGAAACCTGTTGCTCGCGACCGACACGATACCAACACCGCCAAGCGCCATGATGGGAAGGGCGAGGTTGTCGTCGCCCGCGAGAATAACGAAGTCCGCCGGTTTCCGCGCAGCGAGATCCATCACCTGCGGCATGCTGCCGCTCGCTTCCTTCACGCCGACGATCTTGGGGTGCTCGGCCATGCGAAGCATCGTATCGTTCTCGATGTTCTTTCCCGTGCGGCCGGGAATGTTGTACACCAGCACCGGCAGCTCGGCTTTCTCGGCAACGGTGGTGAAGTGGCGGTAGAAGCCCTCCTGGTTGGGTTTGTTGTAGTAAGGAGCGACCTGAAGGGTAGCGGTGGCGCCGAGGTCGCGTGCGCGGGCGGTCATATCGACTGCTTCCCGAGTCGAGTTCGATCCGGTTCCTGCAATGACGGGCACGCGCCCCGCGGCCTGCTCGACCACAATGCGAACGACCTCGAGGTTTTCCTCGTGATCAACTGTCGGGCTCTCGCCGGTTGTACCCATCGGAACGAGACCGGAAATCCCCTGTTCAATCTGGAAATCCACGAGCGCGCGGAGTGCCCCCTCGTCAATGGATTCGTCTGCAGTGAACGGCGTAATCATCGCCGTATAAACGCCCTGTAGCATGCGTATCCCCCTTGCTTATGTGAGTAGGTCGGCGAGGAAGTCATCCACGGTCAGAAAACCGCTGCGTTCTCTGACCCATTCCGCCGCCATAACCGCGCCGAGTGCGAAGCCACCCCGATTACGGGCAACATGGCTGATCTCGATGGTATCCGCCTCGGAGTCGAGAGTGAGTCGATGGGTGCCCGGGACGCTGCCCCCGCGCACCGACGAGACCTGGAGCTCGTTCTCCTCAATCGGGCGATGCAGCATTTCCGTGACCAGGGCATCCTTGCGGTCGACCTGGTCGAGGATTTTCGTTGCCAGCGTGAGGGCCGTGCCCGAGGGGCTGTCCTTCTTGTGTTTGTGATGCGCTTCCTGGATGAGTAGGTCGTAGTCGGGGATGAGATTTACCAAGCGGGCCGCATCGCTGACTATTTTCATGAAGAGGTTTGCGCCGATGGAGAAGTTCGCGCCGATGAGATAGCCGATGTTCGCCTTCACGACGATTTCTCGCACCGCGTTGAACTCACCCTCCCAACCGGTGGTGCCGACCACCGCGGGTACCGCTGCCGCGGCGTAGGCTTGTGCGTTTCCCATTACCGAAGCGCCGTCTGCAAACTCAATTACCACATCCGCGCCGGCGAGGTTTTCCGCATTCGGACGATCATAATCCGCCGCATCCGACTGCGGGTCGATGCGGGCGACGATTTCATGGCCCCGGCGCTCGAGTACGCGCTCAACCTCCTGACCCATTCGTCCGTAACCGCAGATTACCGTTTTCATGATGTCGGTCCCCTGTTATCCCTGGCAGAGCGTGGCAACGGCTGTGTTCACGATGTCCTCGACGCTCGCCCCGCGGGAAAGATCGCTCACCGGTTTTGCGAATCCCTGCAGGAAGGGGCCGTAGGCTTCAGCCCCGCCGAGGCGCTGCACCAGTTTATACCCGATGTTTCCCGCATTGAGATCCGGAAAGATGAGGACGTTCGCTCGTCCGGCAACCGGCGAGTCGGGAGCCTTCTTTTTGCCGACCCCTTCGACTACTGCTGCATCGAGTTGAAGCTCGCCGTCGACCGCGAGGTTGGGAGATTTCTCCCTCACCATTGCAAGAGCCTCGCGCACCTTTTCGACAAGCTCGTGATCGGCGGAACCTTTGGTGGAGAAGGAGAGCATAGCCACAACGGGATCGGCCTCGAGGAAGATCCTGCAGGAGTGCGCGGCCGAAATCGCTATTTCCGCGAGCTGTTCCGCGGTGGGGTCGGGGATCGTTGCGCAGTCGGAGAAAATGAGATGACCGTCGGCACCCCATTTTGGATCCGGAGTCTTCATGACGAAGCATGAGGAGGCAGATTTCACACCGGGCGATGTCTTGATGATGGTAAACGAGGCGCGAAGCACGTCTGCGGTCGAGCTCTCGGCGCCTGCCACCATGGCATCCGCATCGCCGAGGCGGACCATCATCGCCCCCCACTTCAGCGGGTCAGTTATCTCGGTCTTCGCCGTCTCCAGGTCCATGCCTTTGTGCTTTCGCAGCTCGTAGTACTCGGTTGCATAGCTCCCGAGTTTCTCCGATGAGGCGGGATCCACAAGTGTCGCCGCGGAGATATCGGCACCTTCGTTCTTTGCCGCAGCCTGTATCCTGTCGGGCACGCCGATGAGCGTCAGCGAGGCGACCATGCCCTCACCCAGTAAGTTTGCCGCCGCCTTGAGGGTCCGCGGCTCGAGTCCCTCCGGCAGGACGAGGTTGCGGGAGAGCTTCTTTGCTTTGGCTTGCATGCGTTCTACGAAATCCATGTCCGCTCCTTGGCTGTTTAACCGCAATCATAGCAAGTTTCGCCGGGTCTAGAAAGTGGCACAGGACGCGGGGTGGCGGCATGGCCGCGTTGCGCTGGGTCATGTTGTGCGCCCAGGCGCGTTGCGTGCCCGGGCAAAAACCGCTACTATCTCGCCTATGCATATCGGTGTATACGGTCTCGGACGCTTTGGCTCCTTCTGGGCGGAGGTCCTTGCAGAGCACTTTCCGGTGAAGGCATACAACCGCAATCCCGAGCGCGGTACCCCGGCCGGCGTGGAGCGCGTTTCAATCGCAGAGCTCGGTGAGTGCGATGTGATCTTTCTCTGCGTGGCAATCTCCGCCATGGAGCCGGTGGTACGCGAGCTTGCCCCGCACCTCGGTGCCGGCAACACGCTTGTTGATACCTGCTCGGTAAAGATTTATCCGGTTGAGGTAATGCGCCGCCACCTCCCCGAGACCGTCGGGATTTTCGCAACGCACCCCATGTTCGGGCCGGATTCAGCCGGGGCCGGCCTCGATGGCCTGCCCATGATTTACTGGCCGGAGCGCCTCGACGAGGAGACCACAGCCTACTGGGTGAACTGGTTCGGCCGTCTGGGACTGCGTACCATTCGAATGAGTCCGGAGGAGCACGACCACGAGGCCGCCTACACCCAGGGTATTACTCACTTTATCGGTCGGGTACTCGACGACCTCTCAGTCGAGCCGAGCTCCATCGGCACGATGGGCTACCAAAAGATCCTCGAGGTGGTTGAGCAGACCTGCAACGACCCGGTGCAGCTCTTCCTCGACCTCCAGCGCTACAACCCCTACACGACGGAGATGCGCGCCAAGCTCAAGGCGTCGCTCGAGCGCGTGCTCGCCCAATTCGAGGAGTAGCGGCCGCGGCGCTACGGGCGCCCGAGGGCGGCGCTGTCTTGCCCGGCCTCACTTCATGTGCAGCAGCACCCCGACGGACGAGAGCAGATAGGGCTCGACGTCTCGGTCGAGCCAGGCGTCGGTAAGGCGCTCGACGCGATAGTAAACCGACAGCGATCCCGCGGCGCCCGGTACTCGGTATCCGATTGCTGCTGCCCAGTCGAGGGCGGGGGACTGGCTTCCCTCCACGTTCGTGCCGGTGGTTTCCCTGAAAATGAGCGATGTATACCCGTCGATGAAGAGCGCACCGTATTCGGCATGGGAAAGCGGTTCGAGGTGGAATCCGCCGGTGACGCGGCCGCGGTCGACGAAGGCCGCGCTTTCGACAAAGAGCGACGGCGCGTTGAGCTCGCCCTCGAGTCGGAGACGAAGATTGGAGGATAGGTCCGCGTCTTGCCACTCCAGAGCGGGTGGGCGATAAGAGGCCCCGGCCATCAGCGCGTCGTGTATCGGTGTACGTCCGCCACCGCCGTCCACCTCGTGGGTGCAGTCATGTCGCCACCCGATGTATGCGACCACGGGGTCGATCCGATACGAGGCCAGAAGCCGCAGATCCGTCGTGAGATGCCGCGGGGAGAAGGCGAAGGGGTTGCTGTACTCCTCGAGATGCCGGGCCTGGTACAGCATCCGCACCATGCCGCTGAGGGCGAACCGCTCGGCCGCAAAGAGGTCGGCCCGCGCTCCGAGCTCGAAGTCCGTCCCAAACTCCGGCGTGCCGGCGCGATCGGTGTACCACCGGTAGTCGGCCCAGGTTTCGGCGCCGGCGAGGAACGTGGGGGCTTCGGTGAAGGGAACGTTCGTCTCGAGAGGGGGCAGACGCAGGACCTCGGCATGAGCGCCCGCTATTCCGGCAAGCACCAAGAAACTCAGGATCAGCGTGACGCGCAAAGAAGCCTGTAGAAGTGACGGCATAGAGAGAAAGTAGCACTCCACGGCGGTGTGCGCAACTTCGGTGCGGCGAGTGCCGGGAGTCCCGGCGGATTGGGGAAATCACATGGGGCTTCCACAGCTTGACACCCCCCGCCCCCGATGCTACGTTTTGCATTAATCACGTTATGGCAAATCTGCGCATGAAAAGTATAGATGAGGCGGATATCGACACGGTTCTTTCCGAGGACATCGAGTTCGAGGGAGAGATGGTGTTCCACGATCCGCTGCTCATCAAAGGAACTTTCAGCGGGGAGATTCGCTCCTCGGGCGATCTCTTTATCAACGAAACGGCGAATGTCGATGCCAAGATCGAGGCGCAGACGGTGTCGGTGAAGGGGCGCGTGACAGGCGACGTTCAGGCCCACACACGGCTCGAGCTCTTTGAGACGGCCCGCATTACCGGAAACATCCGTACGTCTGATCTGTTTGTGCAGAGCGGCTGCCTCATAAACGGAACCTGTCGCATGGGCCCCGAAGAGTCACATGCAGGAGAGGGCGATGCGTAGACCTTTCCTGCTGTTTACCTTTCTGATCGTTGCGGGAAGCCTGTGGGCTCAGCAGCAGCAAGACGCTCTAGAGCTCTACCGAAACCGGAATTTCGAAGGCGCGATCGAGGTCACACTTCAGGAGATCGAGGAGCAGCCGCGGAACATGGATGCCTACACCGTGCTCGGCTGGAGCCTCCTTGCGCTCAATCGCTACGAGGACGCGCTGCAGTACGGGCTGCGGGCTCTCGAAATCTCGCGGTTCGACTCGCGTATCATCCATATCGTTGCCGAGTCGCACTACTTCCTCGGAAACTACCTCGATGCGCTCGGCTACTTTGAGGAATACATCGCCGTTGCCCCGACCGGCAATCTCGTGGATCAGGTCTACTTCGCGATGGGTGAGATTTTTCTGCGCTTCGGCGAGTATCATCATGCCGACGCCGCCCTGTCGACCGCCGTGTACCTCGACGGGAATATCGCCTCGTGGTGGAGTCGCCTGGGCTTTGCCCGCGAGCAGGCCGAGGACTATGAGCATGCCCTCGAGGCCTACGACAGAGCTCTGCAGCTGAATCCGAATCTCGCCGAGGCTGCTCGCGGCCGGGAGCGTGTGCAGGCGCAGCTCGCCGGATAGTCGTGACCCGCAGTCCCGGCGCAGACGACGGGTGTAGGCCGGTCGCGCTCCCGCGATCCCGCGCGTGGGCCTCAACCGGCCGTTAACCTTGTTATCTCCATAATGTCTTTTTCCGCTTGGATCACGCGCCTTCCGTGCTATACTGTCATGAAGAGGCATGGCCTCTCACTTATATCTGCGGCACTTCGTGTCGATAGGACTAACGTATGTCTCGTGCAAAGACCCTGCTACTGGGTACGGTGACACTACTTCTGCTCGCAGGCTGCGAGCAGTTTTTCACCAACAATCTCTTTTCGGGGTTGCAGCGCGACCCCTCGAATCTCCCGTTCGAGCAGCTAATTGCCTACGCCGAGAGTGCCCTGAACTCCGGCGATAAGGACGCCATGGCCGACGCCTACGACGCGCTCTCGGATTCACTGGATGACCGCAACAACAAGGATGCCGATCTCAACAGCCTGGCCGCAGAGCTCGCGATCGGCGCCTCGGGGCTGACGGATACGGTGCCGGAGCTGGCCGACGCAGCGATAAACGGGGGTTTTTCCAGCCAGACCGACCTCGAGAACGCTCTGAATGACGTTCTCGGTGATGTGGATTACACCTACATCGATGAGGCCGAGTCTCAGCTTTCCCAGATCCAGGCTAACGGCGGCGAGGTGAGCGAGGAGCAGTATGTCTTTGTGGCGGCCGGCCTTCTGATGAAGGAGGCCGACGCTCAAGGCGGCGTCGAGAACCTGAATCTCACGAACACCGCCGAGGAACTGGCGTTTGTGGACGCCGCCATCTCGGACCTGCAAGCGCGGGATGAAGAGTCGCCGTTGCTCGAGGACCTCAAGGCGATGTACGAAGGACTCTAACACGGTAATGAAGGAGACCATGTGAACCGCCGCAGCCGAAGCCGCCCCACATCTATCAGCGCACTCACTGTCCTGGCTGCGGCCCTCCTGTTGTTCGGCGCGCCGGAGCCGGCTACGGCGGAAGCCAGACTACTCCCGGAAGAAACTGTCTCCATCCCCTCACCGCGGGTGAGCTCCATGGGCGGCACGCACGCCGCCCTCTCGGACGATCTTTCAACGTTCTTTTCGAATCCAGCCGGTTTTCGCAACGCCGAGCCGACGTTTCAGGCCGCCGAGCTCGGGCTGCGTGTCCGCGGGCCGGCGTTCACCATCGCCAACCTCGTAATCGAGGGATCGCAGCAAAACATCGACGATGTGCTCACCTCGCCGGAGGTTGCCGAGCTCTTCTCGAATCTCTACACCGACGTCTCGCTCATTGGTCCGTTATCCTACGGTTTTGTCGGGGACGGACTCGGATTTCTGGTGTCGAACAACAACGGGATGTCGATCGAATCGATCGGCACCTCGACCCTCGGTATCAACATCTATCAGCGCCTCGTGCTCGCAGGCGGATTCGGCCTGAACATCCCCTTCGGTGCCGAGGCCGAGAGCGGACTCGATGTCGGCTTTCTGCTGAAGGGATTCTTCACCGGCCGCTCCGGCCTTACCACGAGCGTGCTGGAGCTTCCCGATACCCTCGGCTCACTCGGCCCCGGGGCCATCATGGATGAGCCGTTCGATCTGACCACAGGCATGGGCGTCGACCTGGGCTTGAGGTATGTTCCGGCTGCGCCGCTGACGCTCGGGCTGACGGTGCAGAACCTGCTGGCGCCCGCGGTAGTGAACGAGTACACCTCGCTCTCGGCTTTCCTCGACAATGAGCCTCCGGCCGATCGGGTTCGGGCGCGTATTCCGCAGAACATCTCGTTTGGGCTGATGTATCGTCCCGACCTCGGGCCGTCGGTATCCCGCCATATCAGCGACTTAAAGCTGCTCTTCGATTATCGCGATATTTTTGACTTCTGGATTGCGCCGGAGCAGGCGGAGAATATCGTGCTGAAGTTCGGCCTGGGCACCGAGATCACACTCCTGCGCGTACTCGATCTCCGTGCCGGTCTCTCCCGTGGTCTGCCTGCGGCCGGGCTTGGCATCGACTTTCAGGTGATGGAGTTCGACCTCGCTATCTACGGCTCGGAGCTCTCCACCGAGCCCGGCTTCCGCTCGGTCTACAACGTCGCCCTCGGGTTCCGCTTTGCCTGGTAGTGGAAGTAAAGGCGAACCGGCGGCGCTCGCCGCGCCGCGGTGAGCTCTACCCAGCAACCGAAGGCCATTGACGCGCACGGCCTCAAGCCGCAGCTTGACATAGGCAACGCGGCGTTGCTATATCTACGGGAACGGGCCGCTAGCTCAGCTGGTAGAGCAACAGCCTTTTAAGCTGTGGGTCACAGGTTCGAACCCTGTGCGGCTCAGTCAATGTCGACGGGAAGCTGCCACCTCCCAGCGATGCGCCGGGAGGTGAGGCTCGCGAAACCGTTAACGTCCGGCTACTGTATCACGTGAAAGAACACTTTCGATGATCTCTTCGGTTTCTACGGCGGCGGTGTCCATAACCCTGGAGATGACGCCGCCGAAGGGTTTTGCCATGAGCTGGGAGTTCATTCGGGAGATGTACGTCGTTCCGTCGGTGGTCTGGTAAATCGCAACGCGACACGGCATCAACGGCGAAATGGTGCGTGCATCATCCACGGATAGCACCTCGGCCGAATAACGCGAGGAACACAGCTCGAAGATCTTGACGGCGGCTACGTCGTGCCCGTGACCCTCGAGTATTTCTTGCATGTCATGGGTGACCAGCACACCCCAGCCCGCTTCATTCACTTCCTGTTCGAAACGCTGGACGGTTTCGTCAAAGGGGTAGGGACTCGCATCCTCCAGCATCATGACACCCGGCATGCTATAGTAGCCGACAGCAAGGGTGAGGAGTATACCTGCGATAAGCGAACCCGCGCCAACAGCAATCAATTTCCTTCTCATATTGAATCTCCTATATTAGTTTTATTGAATATACGTGCTCAGAAAAGTTGGAGTCAACCCTTCAAGGCTGGTATGCGGCGAGGATGGTGTTGAGCCGTTGTTGCCACGGTGGCCGCCTTCGCCGCGTTGTCGTTGCCCGCTCGACTCATTTCTCACTTTTTTTGCAATCTATCCCTTCCTCTGTTACAATGGGGCACCAAAACAGACAGGGGAGAGGATCGCATGGAACTAAAAGACGCGTTACAGACGGCAATCACGGGAGAAGTGGAAGGAAGAGAGCTCTACAGGGCCGCCGCCGAGAAAACCGGCGACAAGAAAGCGAAGGAGATTTTTTCGATGCTTGCCGACGAGGAGCAGAAGCATCACGATAGCCTCTTGCAGATGGCAAAGGAATTTGCGGAGGGAAAAAACATCTCGACGCCCAACCTTCCTGCGCCCATGAGCTTCGAGGATGCGGAAAGCCCCATCTTTACACGCGAGTTCAAGGACAAGGTGGCCGACTTCGACATGACCGCACTCTCTGTCGGAATGAAGCTAGAGCTCGAGTCGGAGAGCTTCTACAGGGAAGCTGCCGGCGACGCAGGCGACAAGAGCGTAAAGGACCTCTTCAACCGTCTCGCGGACTGGGAGAAGGGGCATTTCGAAAATCTCCAAAAACAGGTCGGCTTTTTCAAGAGCTATTACGACAACAAGTACAGCTTCTTCCGATTCTAACGCTGCTTTCCGAGCACGGGGCGCACTCGCGCTGCACGCTGAGCGCGGGGGTGTAATCTCCCGCGCTACGCGCACTGTCCGCGAACGGCGCTGCGGGCCCACCTTAGGTTCGGCTACATGCCCGCAGCGGCGTCGTAGATCTCATCGATAAGCTCACCGATTGATCCCTCCTCGACTGCCGAGAACGCCACACGCAGATAGCGACCGCCAATGGAGATAGTGCCGATTCCGCGCTCGAGTAACGCCTGCCTGAGCCCCTCCGCGTCCACTCTGCCGCAGTCGAAGCTCATGAAATAGCCGGAGTTGAACGGAAGGACGGTCAGAGGCGAGTTGGGGTCGGAGCTCCGGCGGCTCTCGAGCCTCGCCTTCAGCTCCCGGTAGCGACCTTCGAGCACGTCGCGGGCATCCTGTTTCTGCCGCTCGTAGGCGGGGTCGTTCATTACCTTGAGGAGCATGTGCTGCGAGAGGTTGCTGGTGTTCGACACGACCGCGCGCAGCGAGCCGATCGTCTTCTGTTCGAGCGCGCCGATGGCCTCCTCTCCGAGCGCCGGCGAGGCGTAGGTGAGGAAGCCGACGCGCAGACCCCAGGCAAAATCTTCCTTGGTGGCGCCGTCCACTTTTGCAGTGAGTATTCGCTCGTGGGCGGTCGAGAGCGGCGCGAAGATGGACTCGGTTTGAAGGCCCGGTTCGAAAAAAAGGCCGAAGTAGGCGTCGTCTGCGACGACGAGTATGTCGGTTCCGGCGTCGGCGAGGGCGGTGAGTCGCTCAACGATTTCCCGGGCTTCCGCGATGGTCGGCGTGTAGCCGGTGGGGTTATTCGGAAAGTTCAGCAGTATCATGACCTTACCGCGCACCGCGGCGGCCTCTTTGCAGGCGGCTGCGAATCCCTCTACGTTGAAGCCGGCTGCATCGTTGAAAAATGGAAAGGTCATGATGCGGGCCTCTTTTCGCGGCTCGAGAATGAGCCGATAGTTTCCCCAGAACATATCCGGCATGACCACCGGATCGCCGGCGTCGACGAAGAGCTCGGCGAGGTGCACGATGCCGTTGGTAAGCCCTGCGGTCACGAGCGGCGTCGACGTTCTGACGTTCTCGAGCGAGGGATTCTTCTTCACCATCTCCTCCTTCCACCGCGACCGCAGCGCGGCAACTCCCGGTGTCGGGGCGTAGGCGACGCTTTCCGAGGGGCTGAAGGCTGTACTGAGGGAGGCTGCCGCCGGCAGTATCATGGGCGCCCCGTGTTCATAGGCCATCCCGGCGGTTGCGTTGAACCGATGCGCGCGCTCTTTTGCCTCCGCCGACTGAGCGACGATGCCTCGTGGAAAGAAGAGTTGTCGACCCGTGCGGGAGAGCAGACGGTGGGCGACGGTACCTTCGAGTGTTGCGTTTAGGGATTCGGCTAATGGATTCATGAGCATACTATAGTGAAACGGCCCCCGTCGCTGCAATCACGAATGCGGCGTGACTGCCTTGCGATGCAGGCAAAAGGAGCACTACAATGCCGCGCATGGCCCAGACCACGCGAGAGCTTCCTGGTGACTACCAGGAGTTTGCAACCTTTGACCGGAAAGCGAACCCGCTGAACCGCCGGGTTTCCTACATCCTCCACTTTGCCTCTGCTATCTTCTTTGTGCCCCTGTTCGCGGGCGTGACCGCAGCCGTGCGTCCGGGGCGTCCCCTTGATCCGGTCGACCTGTGGGCGGTCGCGGTGCCCGGCTTCGGAATCATCGGGGCGCTCGCCATCATGTTCGTTGCCGTGGTCGTGGTAATCAATCTGCACATGCTCCTCCACGCTGCTGCGATCCGGTTCCTCGGTGGCGCGCAGCCTCAGATCACCCCTCGCCGGGTTACCGTCTCGGTGTACTCGCCCGAGTGGCTGTTGCAGAAGAGAGCGATGATACTCGTCACGGTGGCGCCGTTCTTCGTCATATCGGCTGTCGGCGCGATTCTCCTGTCCGTTGTGTCCGCACCCCTCATTGCCTGGATCTTCGTTCCGCTCGTCGCCAACGGAATAATCACCGCCGGAGACGTTCTCACTCTCTCTTGGATTATCGCCACGCCCGCGGACGCGCTCTTTCGCTCTTTTGAAAGCTCTCTCATCGCCTACGTGCCGCTCGAGGCAACAGCTGAATGAGCGGCGCAACAGCCGTTGAGCAAATCGTCGCACTCGACGCCTATGGCGTGAACCCGGGAGATATCAGCTGGGAACCCTTCGAGCGGTTGGGCCGCCTGACGGTGTACGACCACTGCTCACCCGAAGCGCTGGTCGAGCGAGCGCGGGAAGCGACTATCCTTCTCGTCGACATGTATTCGGTCGACGATGTCGCACTCTCCCGCCTGCCGAAGCTCCGCTACATTGGCCTTTTTTCGACCGGCCATGACCAGGTGGATACCGAGGCTGCCCGGCGCCGGGGCATCGCAGTGGCCAATGTCCCGGGGTATTCCACTCCCTCCGTCGCGCAGATGACTTTCGCACTGCTGTTGCACCGCACCAACCATGTGGCGGGGTATTCCGATTACGTGTCACGCGGAAACTGGACGGCCGATCGGGAGTTTCGCTACATCGGGGAACCGCTTATCGAGCTTTCGGGCAAGGCGATGGGTATATTAGGCGTCGGGGCGATTGGGGCTGCCGTGGCGCGCATCGCCCGGGCTTTTGGCATGCATGTGCTTGCCTGGGGCCGTCGTCGCCGGGAGGTCGACGGCATAATGATGGAATGGGCGGAGCTCGACGAGGTGTTTCGGCGATCGGATGTCCTCTCGCTCCATGTTCCGTTGACGCATGAGACAGCGGGAATCGTCGACGCTCGGCGGCTGTCGCTCATGAAGCCGAGCGCTTTCCTGGTGAATACTGCGCGCGGAGGCCTGGTTGTCGACGAGGATCTCGCGGCCGCACTTCGCGAGGGCCGAATTGCCGGCGCCGCCCTCGACGTCCTCGGGCCGAATGAGCCGCCGGACCCGGACAACCCCCTTCTTTCCGCGCCGAACTGCAGCATTACCCCCCACGTTGCCTGGGCGACCCGTGCCGCACGCGAACGGTGTTTACGAACAGCCGCCGAAAATCTAGAATCGTTTCTGCGCGGCGGAACACAAAACCGGATCGTGTGAGCCGAGGAGGAGCCATGCGTTACACCGTCAAGGGAAAGCAAGTCAGCTACGGCGAGGCCATCGGGATCATGGTCATCGAGAATTACGCCCCCTATGTGCCGGGTGATACGGCGAACGCCTCGAGCTACGGCTTTCCGGTCCGCTTCGAGCGGCTTCCCGGTTCCACGCCGGCACGGCTCTTTGCCCACGACGAGAGTCTTGTCGATGTCGCTATCGAGGTCGGACACAAGCTCGTCGGTGAGGGGGTGCGTGCGGTCACCGGCGACTGCGGGTTTCTCGCACTCCACCAGAACCGCATTGCCGCCGAGCTCGGGGTGCCGGTGTTCATCTCCAGCCTGCTGCAGCTTGACTTCATGGACAGAATCGTTGGGCCGGCGGGCAAGACGGGGGTTATCACGGCGAACTCGGCCTCCCTCGACAGGCAGTTGCTCGGGGAGGTGACGAGCGTGCCGGACGAGCGACTGCGGATTGAGGGGCTCGAAGACAAGCCTGAGTTCGTCACGGCGGTGTTTGACGAGAAGGGATCGCTCGACACCGACATCGTGGAGGCGGAGGTGCTGGAGGTTGCGCGTTCGCTTGCCGAGGACGAGGCTGTGCGTGCGATTCTCCTCGAATGCAGCCTCCTCCCGCCCTACGCCGCGGCGGTGCAGGAAGAGACTGGGCTTCCCATCTTTGACTACAACACGATGATAAAGTACGTCTACAGTGCGGTTGTGCGGCGGCGCTTCGAGGGTTTTATGTAGGGAGCTTGCCCGCCGGAAAGCCGATGTACCGGTTCTCCGCTCGGCTGTTTCTGCTCCTTCTGCTGCTCCTGCTGTGGAAGTGCAGCGTCATTGACAGCAGATGCGTATTCCGAGAGAGTAGTGGGAGAGGGGCCCAAGGAGCATGGGTGAAAACGAGACTACTTCCTATCCTGTTGCCGGCACGGTCGTAACGGCGGCCTCCATCCTCGAGGCAATCGCGGCACGAGACAAGGTCCTGGCCCAGGACCTTTCCAAAGACCTCGACCTCAATCGTTCGACGGTGCATCGGATGCTGCGCACCCTCCAGATCCTCGGTTACGTGGCCAAACATCCCGACGGCTACTATCGCCTGACGTTCCATCTCTTCGAGATCGGCAATTCGGTGCTCCATAGCTACAATCTGATAGACACCGCACGACGTAGCCTCCTGCAGCTCTCCAACGACACCGGTTACACGGTGAACCACGCCGTGCTCTTCGAGGACGAGACGCTCTACGTCGACAAGGCCACGCCGCCGTCGTACTTGCAGCTGGATCGCTCGATTGGAGAGACCGAACCGTTGCACTGTACCTCGCTGGGGAAGACGTTGCTCGCCTACCAGCCGGCGGCAGAGCAAGCGCGGATTGTCGAGTCCATCGAGTTGGTGCCGCTGACCCAGCATACAATTACCGACCGTACACGCCTTGCCGAAGAACTCGAGAGGGTCCGCACCCGAGGATACGCGGTCGACGATCAGGAGCTGGCCCTCGAGCTGCGTTGTGTTGCAGCGCCCGTGCTCGCGGAGGACGGCACACTCATCTCGGCGGTGAGTATATCGGGGCCCGCGGACAAGCTCCTGCGCGAGACCGTGCCGACCCTGCTTCCCAGGCTGGCCGACGCGGTCTCGACGATCGGTCGGAATATGGCTGATGCGCCGCTACGCTCCGTACCGGGCTGCTAGGTGCAGCAGGAGCTCACCGACTCTTCTCTCCGCCCGGCGCGGTGTAGACTGTTCAGCTTGCCGTTTGCCAGGTAGCCCTCGCTCACCAGTGTTTCCGCGTTCAGAATGGACGCTCCGGCCGCGCCACGAACGGTGTTGTGTCCGAGAACCACCATACGGTAGTCGAGTACGGGACACTGGCGCAGGCGCCCGATGACTGTCGCCATACCGTCCTCGAGCCAGATGTCCCGCGCCGGCTGCGGCCGGTCTGGGGCATCGAGCATCAGCAGTGGCCTTTCGGGCGCCGACGGCAGCCCACGCTGCTGGGGCAAGCCCTTGAAATCGTCGAGCGCCGCGCGCACCTCTTCTATTTCCGCGGGGCGTGAGAGTTTGAAGGATACCGTCTCGGTATGCCCGTCTAGGACGGGCACGCGGGTGCAGGTAGCGCTTACGCCGAGCTCCGCGTGGCGAACCATCGATCCGTCGAGCTCGCCGAGTATCTTCAGCGACTCCTCCTCGACCTTTTCTTCCTCACCGCTAATGTAGGGAATGACGTTTCCCATGATATCCATCCCGGATACGCCGGGGTAACCGGCGCCGGAGATGGCCTGCATGGTCGTCACCTGTACCGCTTCGAGCCCGAAAACACGGTGCAGAGGTGCAAGCGCCATAACCAGAAAAATCGTCGAGCAATTGGGGTTCGTAACGATTGCGCCCTCGAAGGGTTGCTGTTCGATAAGGGCAAGATGCTCCGGGTTTATCTCGGGAACCACGAGGGGAACCGTGGGGTCCATGCGGTGGTTTTTCGAGTTGCTGACCACGAGGTGCCCCCGTTCGGCGTAGGCTGTCTCCGCCTCGCCGGCAACGGATGAGTCGAGTCCCGAAAACAGGATCGGGCTCTCGAGCGGCTGATGAGTGGACTTTACCACCATTGCCGCCACTGATTCGGGGATCGGGCGATCCTGCTTCCATTTGCAGGCCTCAGCGTATGGCTTGCCCGCCGACTGCCCCGAGGCAACGAGCTCCCGCACACGAAAATAGGGGTGGCCCTCGAGCAGAGTGATGAACTTCTGCCCGACGGTGCCGGTTGCACCGAGTACTGCTACATCGATTGTCTCCATACCACACCTCCGCAACGTAGTAATCCGTGGATCTAGTGGTGTGAAGGAGGGAACTTTGATCTGCTTCCGGGTGAATACCGGGGAAGGAGATCAATAGCGCTCCACCTTCTGGTGACAGCCCCCGGGATTTAGCCCGGGTGACCAAGCCTGGGCCATCAGGATGACCTCGGCCTTCGGCGGAATTCCCTTTTGCGCCGGGTCCTCGGGTTCCCGACCCCTTGCCGACGCTACTCTTGAATTCCGCGCCTCTATTGATCCAAATCTGTTACCCGCAATATATATGCACTCTGAGCGCCATTGTCAAGTCGGGGCGTTGCTTCTACGTCCGGAGTTCGGATATTATTCGAGTGCACATAGCCGACGCTCAGGAGAGGACTCGTTGAATCCAGTAAAAATTGGCCTACTCGGTCTCGGCACCGTTGGGGGCGGCACATATCGCGTGCTTACGCGGAACGCAGAGGAAATCGGGCGGCGCGCGGGCCGCGGTATCGTCATCAGTCATGCGTCGGTGCGGAATCCCGACCGGGTCCCCGGCCTCGGACTCGAGGGTGTCACGCTGTCGGATGACCCCCGGGAGGTCGTGAACGATCCCGAGGTATCCGTCGTCGTCGAGCTCATCGGGGGCTATGACGACGCGTTTGAGCTCGTGATGCGTGCAATCGAGAACGGCAAGCATGTTGTCACGGCAAACAAGGCCCTCATCGCCCAGCACGGAAACGAGCTTTTCAAGGCTGCTCAAGACCGTGGCGTGATGATCGCCTTCGAGGGGGCGGTTGCCGGCGGTATCCCCATTATCAAGTCAATCCGCGAAGGACTTGCCGGAAACAAGATCGAGTGGCTCGCGGGGATCGTAAACGGCACCTGCAATTTCATTCTCACCGAGATGAGGGAGAAGGGGCGGGAGTTCAATGACGTGCTCGCCGAGGCGCAGCGGCTCGGCTACGCGGAGGCCGACCCGTCGTTCGACATCGACGGCATCGACGCGGCCCACAAGCTCACCATTCTCGCCTCGATCGCCTTCGGCATCCCTCTTCAATTCGACAAGGTCTACATCGAAGGCCTCGCCGGCGTAACGCGTGATGACGTGGTCTACGCCGAGGAGCTCGGCTACATCATCAAGCATCTTGCGATCGCAAGAAAGACCGACGGGCGGGTGGAACTACGCGTGCACCCCACCCTCATTCCCGAGCGGCGTCTCATCGCCAGCGTCAACGGGGTAATGAACGCCATCATGGTATGGGCGGACGCACTCGGGCCGGCGCTGTTTTACGGGCCGGGGGCGGGCGGCGAGCCGACCGCGTCGGCGGTGGTTGCCGACCTCGTGGACGTGGTTCGCACCCTTACCACCGACCCGGACAATCGCGTGCCCCACCTGGCGTTCAAGCCCGACCAGATCGCGGACCTTCCCATTAGCTCCGTCGAGGAGGTGGAGACCTCCTACTACATTCGCCTACAAGCCGTCGACCGGCCCGGTGTTATGGCGACCGTTTCCGGCATTATGGGTGACCTCGATATTTCCATCGAGGCAATCCTTCAGAAGGAACCGGGCGAGGGCGACACGACGGTGCCGCTGATCCTGCTGACGCGCCGGGTCAAGGAGAAGGCGGTGAGCGAGGCGATTCGGCAGTTCAAGCATCTCGACGTCATCGTGGGCGATGTGACACGGCTGCGCGTTGAAACGCTGGCATGATTGCCCAGACGGAGACGGAGACGGAGACCGAGACGGAGGGGCGGCGATGATTGTCTGCAAATTCGGGGGTAGCTCTCTCGCCGATGCGGCGCAGATGAGGAAGGTGGCCGAGATCGTCGGTCAGTCCGAGGACCGCACCGTCGTTGTGGTGTCCGCACCCGGAAAACGGCGTAAAGAGGACGAAAAGATCACCGACATCCTCATCTCCTGTCACGAGCTCGCCACTCGGGGGGACGATGTGTCGGCCCGATTTGCCGCGGTACGGAACCGATACACCGGCATTGCCCGCAACCTCGGCCTCGGCACGGACTTCGCTCCCGTGCTGGACGAGGTAGAGGCCGACATTCGAAACGGCGCCGGTCGCAGTGCCGTGGTCTCGCGAGGTGAGTACCTCAGCGCCCATCTGGTGTCCGCCTTTCTCGGCTTTGAGTTCGTCGATGCCGCAGAGATCATCCGTTTCTCCGATGAGGTGACCGTCGACGACGCGGCCACCGACGAGCTCGTAGGCCGTCGCCTCTCAGCCGGCAGCCGCTACGTGGTGCCCGGGTTCTACGGCGGCTTCTCCGACGGGCGCGTGCAACTCTTTTCCCGCGGCGGCTCCGACATCTCGGCGGCACTCATCGCACGCGCTCTCGGTGCGGATGTCTACGAGAACTGGACGGACGTCTCCGGCCTCCTCTCCGCCGACCCGCGTATCGTGGAGAACCCCGCACTGATCAAGCGTGTGAGCTATCTCGAGCTCCGCGAGCTTGCCTACCTCGGTGCCGCCGTTTTCCACGAGGAGGCGGTGGCGCCGGTGGCGGAGAAGAACATCCCCATTCAGATTCGCAATACGAACGAGCCGGACCATCCCGGAACGACCATCGCCGGGCTTGCCGATAGAGGTGCGGACGAGGCGACCGGCGGACCCTCGGCGCGCACCACTGGTGTGGCCGGCCGTACCGGGTACCGCTCGGTTCTGATCGAGCGCTCGATGCTCAGCAAAGATGCGGGCTACATGGACCGTGTGCGCGGAGCTTTTGCCGATGCCGCCGTCCCTGTCCGCCACTCGGTATCCGGAAGTGACTCGCTGCTCGTGGTATGTCCCGCGGAGCCCCTCGAGTCCCGCGAGGGCGGACTCAAACAGGTTCTGATCGAGAAGCTCGGGGCCGAGCGCGTGGACTTTGGCGGTCCGATGGCGATCGTGGGGGTCGTCTATCCCTCGCGCGGTGTGCACGCTGGGGCACTTTCACGAATGGCTGCCGAGCTCGACGGCTCGGGCGTCAAACTTCGCTATGTCAGCGCGGGAGAGTCGCCGCATACCGCCGTGTTCGGTGTAGACGAGGGCGACTACGCCACCGCCGTGCGCGCGGTTTACCGCGGCGCACGAACTCAGTAGCCGAGGTCGATCATCGCGTCGGCCACGCGCCGGAATCCCGCGATGTTCGCTCCTCGGATGTAGTCGACGCTGCCGTCCGCGCGTCGGCCCTCGGTGACCGCGGCGGTGTGAATGTCTCCCATGATCTTCTGCAGCTTCTCGTCGACCTCTTCCCGTGGCCAGGACAGCTTCATCGCATTCTGCGACATCTCGAGTCCCGAGACCGCAACGCCGCCCGCGTTCGCGGCTTTCCCCGGAGCCATGGGGATCTGTGCTTTGGCGAAGGCCTCCACAGCCTCCGGCGTGCAGCCCATGTTGGAGGCTTCGACCACGTAGCGTGCTCCGTTGGAGATGAGCGCCCTCGCGTCTTCGCCGGAGAGCTCGTTCTGGATTGCAGAGGGGATCGCGACGTCAACCGGCACCTCCCATGGGCGGCGGTCGGGGACGAACTTTGCCTTGAACTTGTCGGCGTAGGGGGCCACCGCGTCGTTGTTTGATGCGCGGAGCTCGAGCATGTAGTCGAGTTTCTCCTGGGTGGAGATCCCTTCTTCGTCGATGACGTAGCCGTCGGGCCCGGAAATGGTTACGACCGTCGCGCCGAGCTCGCTCGCTTTGGATGCCGCGCCCCAGGCCACGTTTCCAAACCCCGAGACGGCGATGCGTTTGCCCTCGATGCCGTCGCCGCGTTCGCGCATCATGTGATCGAGGAAGTACACGGCGCCGAATCCGGTCGCCTCTGGACGAATGAGTGATCCTCCCCAGCCACGGGCTTTCCCGGTGAGCACTCCCACATGCTCGCCGCGCAGCCGCTTCCACTGCCCGTAGAGGTAGCCGATTTCCATGCCGCCCACGCCGATGTCACCCGCCGGCACGTCGAGGTCGGGGCCGATGTACTTCTGCAGCTCCGTCATGAAGGCTTTGCTGAAGCGGCGAATCTCATTCTGCGACTTTCCCTTTGCATGAAAATCCGAGCCGCCCTTGCCGCCGCCAAGGGGCAGGCCGCTCAGCGCATTCTTGAAGGTCTGCTCGAAGGCGAGAAACTTCAGCCCGCCGAGAGTCACGCTGGGGTGGAACCGGATGCCGCCCTTGTAGGGACCGAGTGCATTGTTGAACTGCACGCGGTAGCCGCGGTTCACCTGCACATCGCCGTCGTCGTCCTCCCACTCGACCCGAAACGTCACGACTCGATCCGGCTCAGTGAGGCGCTCGAGGATCTTCGCGCTGAGGTAGGCCGGGTTACCGTTGACCTCATCAATGACTGACTCACAAACCTCCTGGACGGCCTGCACGAACTCCGGCTGAGCGGGATTACGCCGCTCCACGCCCGAAACAAAGCTCTTCAGCTGGTACATACTTCACCCCTGTGTTGCGTTAATTGAACCGGTGTATATATATTGCGACGAATTCATTCTCAGGGGGCACTTACCAATTGTCAAGCTGAAATCATATGGTAGCATGCCTTTAAAGAGAACGCCACTTCAGAGGGCGTGGGTGTCTCGTTTTCTCCTTGACACAGTCCGGCTTACCATGCAGAATGAACTTCGTTTCAGTATAGTAACCGACGTTCAAATAATAGAACTACTGAAGTGGTATAACGCATCATACGGAGTGGACCAATGGAAACGAAGACTATAAGCAAGTTTGCCGATCTCTCGCTCGATAAGGCGCCTGTCATCAATGTTGCCCCGCCGGGACCCAAGTCGAAAGAGCTTCTCGACTATCAGAGTAAGCACGAAAGCTCCGCCGTATCGTATCCGAAGGGAATGCCCATGGCCATCAAGCGTGGCAAGGGCGCGACAATTGAAGATGTCGACGGCAACGTGTACATCGACTTCTTCGGCGCCGCCGGCGTCATGGCGGTGGGGCATGCTCATCCCGACGTGCTGGCCGCGGCCCACAAGCAGATAGATCAGTCGACGCATACCCTCGATATCCCCACCGACGCCCGTCGCGAGATGGTCTCGGTGCTAAGAGAGATCCTGCCGAAGGAGCTCTCACGCGTGTTCTTCGGCGGCCCGACCGGTTCCGACGCGGTCGAGCAGGCCATCAAGCTTGCCAAGTACAACACCGGCCGCCATGAGGTGATTGCCTTCCACGGCGCCTATCACGGCATGACCGGTACGGCGCTTGCTCTCACCACCGATGCGAGCCATCGCGAGGGCATGGGTCCTCTGACCCCGGGTGTCCGCTTCATCCCCTACGACTACAGCTACCGCAGTCCCTTCGGCGGTCCGGAGGGCGAAACCGACCTGCGCGCGGCCGACTACCTTGAGATGGTGCTGTCGGACTCCCACTCCGGGTTCGCAAAGCCGGCGGCCGTCATCCTCGAATCCGTGCAGGGGGAGGGTGGAACCATCATCCCCAGCCCCCGATTTCTCAAGCGCGTTCGCGAGATCACGAAAAAGCACGACGTGCTCCTCATCTGCGATGAAATCCAGGCGGGCCTCGGGCGCACCGGCAAGATGTTCGCCTTTGAGCATGCCGGAACCGACTGCGTGCCCGATATCATCACCATGAGCAAGGCCCTCGGCGGCCTCGGATTCCCGATCTCGGCCATTGCCTACCGCGAAGAGCTCAACACCTGGCCCGCCGGCGCAACGATCGGCACCTTCCGCGGTAACATG
>JAAAOR010000007.1 GCA_009908735.1 Spirochaetota bacterium
CGATACTGCGAATTGTTTTGTTTATCTCATTCACACGGAACTCGATGGAATTCAGCACCCAGAACTGGAAGTGATAGGCACGGCTGTTGGTGTGGATCATCCACACGATCTTCACCGACACCAGCAGTATGCCGATTTCCAGCGATACCAGGGTCGGGATCCAATCAGTGAGGGCCTCGAGAACGAAGAGCGCGATGATGACCCCGAGGATCGCCATGTTGATCGCCATGTCGATCTTTGCCTGGGATTTGCCCCCCACACGCCCGAGAACCTGGCGTACACGAGCCTGCTCCCGCTTGAAATCCTCGAGCTCCTCCTGCATACGGTCATTCTGCATGCGGTTTTCGGATTCGTTGTCTTGCGCCATGATGTTGCTCCTATTTGCCGAGAATGCGCAGCATGTAGAGCTCGAGATAGCGCCGCAGTGGCTCCTTGCGCTTTATCTCGGCGAGAGCCGAGTTCTGGGCCAGCTGTGCCGCCATCTGCTGAACGCGGCCGCGGGTGGGCGGCGAGCTCCTGAAGACGGTCTTGCGCTTTCGGATGAAGTCACGAACGAGGCTGTTGACATCCTCCACGAGGTTCTGTTGTGCGACGGGGTCGAGAAGCGGATTCCACCGCTCGGCGAGCTCTTCGAGGGTCGTGTCGACGTTGCCCCCCGGGGGAACATACTCTTCCTGCAGCTTCCTCGCCGCGCGCTTCACGTCGGGTGATGTACCCTTGGTCTGATCACCGCCCCGAGCGGCATTCGGCCGGTCGCCGAAGCGCACTGCGGTCGACTCGACCGCCGCGCCCGCGAACCCTGACAGCTCAGCGTCACTGCCGCCGGCGCCATGAGCATCGCCCGTCTCGGAGGATGCCGCCGCCGTTTCTCCTGCGTGCCGCTGTTGCTTACGGGCCGCGCGACGTTTCTTTCGGGGCGAAGGTTCACCGAGAAAGAGGCGTTTGAGCCACGCGACGATCCCGCGCAGAACCGGCAGGGCCTGCCAGAATGGCAGCCTGAGCCGTGCGTCGGAGAGCAGCTTGCGTCGATCGATGTCGAGAACGACGGATAGCGGGCGTATGCGCTGATTCTTGCGGTCGAGCATTCTGTCGAGCTCTTCCTGGGCGCTGCCGAAGAGCTTCTGTTCGGTGGCGATGACATGGAGCAGATCGAAGCGAAGGAGGCCGTAGAGCAGGGGCTTGCGTTCTTTCATCATCGTGGTGAGCACCTGCTCGAACGCAGCGTCGTCCTGCATCTCCTTGAGCTGCTCATTGCGTCTCAGCGCCGCCGTCCACTTGTCGGAGAGCTCGTTCTCGAAGATCTCCGAGGCGTCTCGTACCTCGGGAAAGACGATCTTGAAGACCGAATCCTTTCTGATGTAGTAGTCGTGGCCATCCGCTGAGCGGGTGCGAATGAGCTCCGGCATGTGAGTGTTATCGGGCGGGAGCAGTTTCTCCTCGATGTAGGAATCGATATTGTTCCGTGGGCATCGTTTGACGAGCGGGACGCCCTTGGAGTCGGTGAAGCCGTGTATGTCCGACAGACGGTAGGCATAGGGCTCTTTTCTCAGTTTTGCGTCCACGGATTTGAGCGCCGTGTCGACATCTTTCTTGCGCTGTTCCACGCCCTTATAGAAGACATTGTAGTAGCCGATGAGATAGGCCGCGCGGCAGTAGTCGATCTCCTCCTGCTGCGTCTCCTGTTTCTGTCCGAACTCCTTGATGATCGCGCTCGACAGCGACGTCCAGAAGTGGAAGGTGAACTCACTCGGATGATGAATCGTCTTCAGCGAGTCGTCAGGGGTGGTGAGAATTTTGTTCAGGGTTTCCTTGAGCGCCACGTCCCGGTTTCGAAACACCGCGCGGAGCTTACTGTGCATGTAGCCGGCGTTTCTCTTATTGCGGAGATAGTCGCGGATTTTCTGCAGTGACATCGCGGCGAGACTGTGCTTGACCACCCCGAGGGTCGCCACGATGCTCTGCAGGTCCTCGGGAAACATGAGCCTGAGAACGGTGTCCTCGGGGCGATCTGTCGCGCCGAGCCAGTCGAGAAAATCCGTGCGGACGTTCACGGGCGTTATGAGCTCGGTGGGGATGGTGATGCCGAGCGTCTCTTCCGACGGAAAGGGGGCGGAGGTCTGTTCACGCATCTTCTCGTAGGCGGCGTTGATTACCCGCGGGTAGTACTCGGCAAAGTAAACGCCGACGATGCGGGAATCCTCGTAGCTCAGACTCACGCGGCCCTCGGCCTCCAGCGCTATGAGATGTGCGGACAGCACGTTCTCTGTATTGTCGTCGAGGTCCGACAGCTCAGGAGATGAGTCCGCGTACTTTTCGAGGTACTTATGTGTGAAGCTCAACAACTTGTCGAACGTGACCCTCGGATGGCCGCTGCGTTTGGCAAGTGCGAGTAGAATGCGTGCCACATTATCGGGGGATGACATCCCTGCGTAACTCCTTGGCAAGTATATACTGTTTGCACATGTTTGACAAAAGGTACCCCCGGACGTAGAATACCGACGCGATGAGTATGCGACTGTGGTTCGGGGCAATGTTTTTGGTATTGGTCCTCCTCTTTGCCGCCTGCGCGGGTGGCCCGGAGCCGATGTCCGAGGAACCGGTATCGGAGGAAGCACCCGCGGAGTCCGAGCCGACCATGGAACCGGAGCCTGAGGCGGAACCTGAGCCCGAAGCGCAAGCAGAACCCGAGCAGGAGCCCGTCGAGGAGCCGGATCGCGAAGAGCCGATCGAAGTCTCGGAAGAGGTGTACGAGCAGACCTTCGATGAGATCGAAGCCACCATCGAAGAGCTCAACGCCGTCATCGGCGCGCGCAACTTCGAACGGTGGAAGACATACCTCACCGATGCCTATGTCGATGAGTATTCCGACACGCAGCGGCTCGCAGAGATCTCGGAGATGCCCATTCTCGAGCGAAACGATATCACGCTGGCGAGCCTCCGCGACTATTTTAACTGGGTCGTGGTGCCGAGTCGCCAGGATGCGCGCCTCGACGATCTGCGGTTTCTCAGCGAGAACGAAGTCTACGCCATCATGAACATCAACGAGAATTCCGTCATCCTCTACCGACTGCGGAAGGTGGATGGACGCTGGAAAGTTGACGCGGCTTAGTATATACTATGCAAGAAGAACGTTACGCGACCTGCTGTCGGAGGAGTTTCTGATGAACAAGCTAAGCGTCCTGACCCTGGCCCTGATCGTGCTTGCCTCGCCGATGTTGTTCTCCCAGAACGAGGACGGTGAAGAAGCTGCCGCCGACCAGACTATTGAGGAGCTGTATCTCAGTCAGGATATTGAGCTGCAGATCATTCGCGGTCAGGCGCTGGCCAACGACCGGCAAATGAAGCTCCTGGCGCTTCAGAGCATTCGCCAGATGGTAGAGGACGGCAGTCTCAGCCAGGAGAATCCGGGCCTGTTCACGGTGCTTGAGTCGCTCGCTACCGAAGGTACGCAGCGCCAGGTTCGTTCCGGCGGTTCTGTCATCAACAATTATCCAGACATCCGCAGGCAGGCCACGCAACTGCTCGGTGAGGTCGGCGGCCCCCGGGCCAGAGAAGCGCTGATCGACGTTCTCCAGGATGATCCCGAGACCATGGTCCTCTCCGAAGCCGTGTATGCCCTCGGCACCATCGGCGACAACGAGGATAACCGTTCCATACGCCACATCACGCGGGTGCTGTCAACCGAGAACGCCGCGGAGGCGCCTGACAACAATCTCGCCTACGCCTCCCTTCTTGCGATAGAGAAGATCGCCCAGGCGCAGGGGGGGCTCTCGGATCCGGAGGCCATTAACGCCATCCTCGGGGTTGCCGGGGGCACCTACATTCAGGCCGTGCGCCTGAAAGCCGTCGATGTGCTTTCGAGCCTTCGCGGACGGAGTTGAGGTGGCGCACTCAGCGTAGAGCCTCCGCTTCTACACACATGCTGCACGTCTACAGACTCGGGTACTTCGTTTTGAAGTACGGTACCATCGGTATACTGCTCGTGGTCTTCTACGCGAATACGGTCATTACCGCGCAGGCGCGACCCCATCTCTACACCGATATCGACCGGCTCCCCTACAACGAGGTCGGCTTGCTCCTCGGCACCAGCAAGTACGGCCCTGGCGGGCGTGTGAACCTTTTCTTCGAGTATCGCATTCGTGCTGCGCTCGATCTCCTCCAGGCGGGAAAGATCGACTACCTCATCGCAAGCGGTGACAACAGCCATAGCTCGTACAATGAGCCCGTGCGTATGAAAGAGGAGCTTATTGCTCGTGGCGTGGACGCCGAACGGATCTACCTCGACTACGCCGGCTTTCGCACACTCGACTCCGTCGTGCGCACGCACCGCGTGTTCGGCCGACGGGAGTTCACGATCATCTCTCAGGGTTTCCACGCTGAGCGCGCGCTTTACCTCGCCGAGAACCAGGGGCTCGACACGGTCGCCTACAGCGCGCGGGACGTCGAGGGGCCCGCCGGCGTCTCGACCAGCCTGCGCGAGTACTTCGCCAGGGTCAAAGCCCTTCTTGACGTGCACGTGCTCGGCGCTCAGCCGAAGTTCCTCGGCGACCCGATCGAGATCGGCCCGCGGGAAGAAAAATCAGATGCCGGGGCCGGGTCCGAATCCGGAGAGGGGGCGGATTCCGGAGAGGGGGCCGGCTCAGGGGGCTGAGTCCGTTAGTCGACGCAGGCGTGCCGCCGCCCAGTCCGCCGCCTGAGCCACGACCGGGTCTTGATCATTTTTCAGGCCGTCGAGCTGCGGTAGGAGCTCCGCCGCCCCGGCATTGCCCGCAGCGATGCAGGCATTGCGAACCAGGCCGCGGCGCTTCGCGCGAAGCAGCGGTGACCCGGCAAGACGGCTGCGAACTTCATCGTCATTCTCGAGGGCCAGCAGCTGTGACAGCTCAATGCGCGCGCCTGCGATCGGTCGGCGGAAGTCCTCCACTGAGGTCGGCTGCACGCGCGCGTTCAGCGGGCATGCCTCCTGACACCTGTCGCAGCCGAACACCCAGGACCCCATGCGCTCCATGAGCCGGGGCTCTATCTTGTCGGCGTGCTCAATGGTGAGATAACTGATGCACAGGCGGGCGTCGAAGTCGTAGGGCCCCGAGAGCGCTGCCGTGGGGCAGGCTTCGATGCAGAGCCGGCAGCCCGGCGGGCAACTGCTGCGCGATTGCGGGGGTAGCGCTGTCTCCTCGATGGGGAGCGTGGCGAGAACCTCAGCGATGAAGAACCAGCTGCCGAGCTCGGGGTGTATGAGAAGGGTGTTTCGGCCCTGGAATCCCAGGCCGGCACGGGCGGCGTAGTACCGCTCCGAAAGCGGCGTCGCGTCGGTGAAACCGCGGAAGCGGTGCCCGTCGAAGTCGGCCGCGAGCGCCTTCGATAGACGCTTGAGTCGCTTGCCCAGGGTCTTGTGGTAGTCGCGGCCCCAGGCGTAACGGGCGACGCGTCCGTGAGGCCCGGCGGCCGGCTCGGCCGGGAGCTCGGCGTGGGGCCAAGCCTCGGGCCCGGCCTCCCGATCGGTCTTCCGAGTGTCCGAGGGGAGGGCCTGGTAGTAGTTCAGGCCCACAAGAACGATACTTCGGCAGCCGGAGAGCATGCGCTCGGGCCTGTACTTTGCGTGGCGGTGGCGGTGCATGTAGTCCATGGCGCCGGCACGGCCCTCGTCGAGCCAGCGCGCGTACGCGGACTCGGCGTCTGGCGCAGGGCTGGCCGCTGTGACGGCGAGCACGTCGAGGCCCTCGGCTTCGAAATAGGGCCGGATGCGGTCGAGTGGTACGTCTTCGGGCGAGTGTATTGACGGCACGAGCTTCCCTTGTAAAATTCTCTCCGGTTGAGACTACCGTTCCTGCGAGTCGGAGGACAAGATGGCCAGGGATCCATACGACATTCTCGGTGTGCCGCGGAACGCAGGTGATGAGGAAATCCGACGAGCCTACAGACGTCTCGCGAAACAGGAGCACCCGGACACCGACGGTGGCGACGAGAACTACTTCTGCCGCCTGAACGATGCCTACGAGTCGATCCGCACGCCGGCGCGGCGACTGGCGCAGGCACGTGAGCGGGGCCGGGCTGACCGCCAGAGTTCGACCGGCGCCGGTGCCGCCAGTCGACGCCCGGCATGGTGGTCGCCCCCGGGCGGCGGGGCGCCCGGCACAGCACGTGGACCAGGCGGCCGGCCGCGCGGCCGCTCCGGCTCGATATTCGGCGGAGACCTGTTCGGCCTCTTCGAGCGCGTCTTCTGCGAAGGCCTCGCCGACGTGTTCAACGGCGCCGATCCGGGCGTCAGACCGCGGGGCGCCGGGCCGCGGGGCGCCGACGGGCGCCACCGGGGTAGACACTACCGGATCGAGCTCCGGTTAACTCCGAAGGAGGCGCGACGCGGCAGTTCGCGGGAGCTGGAGCTGGCGGACGGCGCCCACCGAATCGACGTGCCGCCCGGCGTCCGGCATGGTGACATGCTCTCGT
>JAAAOR010000101.1 GCA_009908735.1 Spirochaetota bacterium
GGCGGCGGCGAAGCGTTGCAGCGGAGCACCCGGTCCCGCCACCGGCCGCGAGCAGCGGCCGGTAGCGGGATGCGCCCCGAAGACTTCTTCTGACGCGATCCGATTGGAGGGCGGCTACGCGAGCCCTCGGCGAAGCGGATGCTTTGCAGGTGCTCGTAGGAGGCCGCTTGATGTGTGCCGAAGCAAAGGCTCAGGTGCAGCAGTGCATCGGTCCGGGTCGCCGATGGCGGCATTGGGGCCGTGCAGAGTGCGAACTGCCTACTCGTCGCCGCACTGAAACCGGAGGCGCACGATGCGGTTTCCAGCGCACTCGGGCACCGCGTGCCGGCTTACGCTGACTCCGCAAACACCTCCGCCACAGAGATCGAGAGTTCCTTCACCGCCCCCTTCTATTCAACCGGACAGAAGGCTCTGTGCGAAAGAAATCCGCTGCGAATTGACGGCAAACCTGCCGCCCCGATACAGTACGGAGTGGACGGGCCGAGCCGCAACTGCAGACGTGGTCGCAGGCATCTTGTGGAGGAAGCGGGTTGGAGAAATTGCTGAACAACGTCAAGTACATACTGCTCATCCTGATTGCCCTGTTACTGCTGTATGTCTTTTCGACCCAGTACACGAGCATCCGCGAGGTGATAGAAGAGAAGTACGAGAGCCAGCAGCAACTGGTGGAGAAGAATATCCTGCAGACGGTGAACTACATCAACGATGCCTATCAGATCGCCGAACAGCAGTTGAATCAGGAGATGCGAGAGTACTCACAGCAGATGGTGGCAAAATACCAGGATAACCCCGATGTGATGGAGTGGGATCTGGCGAAGCTGCAGGAGCGGTTCGAGGGGTACGATATCTATATCGTAGACGAGGATCTGAAGATCATCAAAACGACCGATCAGGAGGACCTGGGCCTTGACTTCTCCCGGTTCGGCAGTTTTGCCACCATTCTGCGGGAACGAATGGCCGGAGATACCTTCGAAGTCGACAGGCTCGACCTTTCAACTCAAGCCGGGGTGATCAAGAAATACAGCTATATGCCCAGTCCGGATAATCAATACCTGTTCGAGCTCAGTGTCAGTATTGAAGAGCGCTACCCCTCTTTTCAGAGTCTGAACCTTTTCAAAGACGCCACGTCGTTGACGGACGAATACGACCTGGTTGAAGACATAGGCTTCTACAGCGTCGAGCCGCTGCGGCACGGAGTTGCCAAACTCAGAAACACCAAACGGCCGTATTTGAACCCGGATGTACCGGAGCTTGAAGAGGAGCTGGCCAGACAGGCGGTCATCACCAATGCCATGCAGAGCAGCACGCAAGCCGTTGACGGCATACAACGCAGCTATCGCTTTTTCCCTGCATTGACCAGCGATCAGGAAAACGGGCAGGGATGGAACTCCTACGTTGTGGGGATTGTCTACAATGACCAGGTGATGCAGGAACAGATCGGAGAGCACCGATACCTGTTCATGATAAACGTCATTTCAATGGCGGTGCTGTTCGCCGGCTTTATTGCCGTCGTCGTGTATCTTCTTAGGAAGTTTGAATACCAGGCTCACCACGACAAACTGACAGGGCTTGCGAATCGGAAGCGCTTTGTGGAGTCTTTCAACAGGCTGAAAAACAGGGCGGATCTCAATGGCGACTGTATCGGCGTGGTCTTCATCGACATCGACAGGTTCAAAGAGATAAATGATAGTCATGGACACGATATCGGAGATGCGGTACTGAGAAGCATCGCCTCCAGAATGGAAAACCACCTGAAAGGAAAGGACCTGAAAGCCCGCATGGGTGGCGATGAGTTCCTCATAGCCCTGGCGGACCTCTCGTCAAAAGAACAGATAAAAGAGGTTGCGGCTCGACTGATGGCGGAGCTGAAAAAGCCCCTGTCCGTCAGCGGGCGGGAAATCGCCGTCAGTGTCAGCGGGGGGCTCAGCATCTATCCCGACGACAGCCGGGACGTGGAAACCCTCGTGAAACGTGCCGATACGGCGATGTACCGGGACAAGCGAGGGGAATAGGCGCCGGCGTCCGTCACCACCCGGCCGGCGAGGTTCTCTCGGGCGGCGAGCCTGTGGCAGGGAGCTTGCCATGCGCGTAGGCGCGCTTAGAGCCCACCATTCATTCCCCTGATTCGTCGGCTTCCGCCCCCATGGCTTCCTGCAATCCCGGCAGCTGACCCGACGCCCCGGACCACGCGCGCCTCGATCGGCTTGCCGCATCCGAGCGATTCTTCTGCGAGGCCGGCCTCGAGACCATCCGTAACCAGCCCTTCTCGGGCTCACTCGTCCCCGGCCGGTTCTACGGCGTCGACCGACGTGTCACCTCGATCATGATCGAGGTGCGGCGGGATCTCTATATGGACGAGCGGACGGGTGAGCGAACGGCAGGGCTCAGGCGGATCGAGGCGCTGTTGGCTGATTTTCTCGCAGAGGTCGCTGCCCCGATTCACTCTTCAATTGCAAGTGCGACCTTGAGGGCCGCCGAGAGCTCGGCGAGTTTGCGATCGTCGAGCGACCCCACGTAATCGGTGAGCTCGCTCTTGGCAATGCTCACGAGACCGTCGCAGTGGACCGCGCTTGAGTGCTTCAGGGCTTCATCGGTGCCCACCGTTACCTGGGAGGAGAGTCCGCTGTTGGTGGAATATACAGGCGCACAGATGACAGTCGCATACTTCGAGTCTATCAGCACCTGCCGACTGACGACGACGAACGCCCTGCGACGTTTCGGGTCAGACGTGCCGGGCTTCTTGACCAGATAGATGTCGCCGCGAGTCATTCTTCGGACTGAAACGAGATCACGTCGAGGGCTTCTTCGTTGAGACGCTCAGCTTGTTCATTGATGCGCTCGAGCTCGCGCGCGTCTCTCTTTTCGCGCTGTCGCTGGCGGAGGTATCGCCAGGTCGCCTCCTCGATGAGTGCAGACCGATTGGCCTGACCTGCTTCGCTGGACAAGGCTTCGAGCAGCTCCTCGGAGAGGGTGACGGACGTCTTCACCTTCATACCACGATTATACCACCAGATTGCTGCTGCCGCAATATCTCGGTTTCGCCTCGAGTCCTCAGCACAACTCGCGTTGCAGTGTGCGTAACGCAGGTTCCGTTCCGGGGCGGAAATGGCCGCGACCCGGCTGCGTCCCGCCGGGGATTCGGCCGGATCCCCGCGTTGGCACAGCAGTTGCATTCTCTTCGACGGAGGTATCTATGAAACGCACGAGCCTTATCGTCCTTGCAATCGTTCTGCTCCCGGTGCTTGCCGACGCCCAGACCATCACCGTCGGCGCGAAGGGCGGTCTGAACCTGAGCTGGTTCAGCGGAAGCAACTGGAACGACTATGTCGACGCGGTCGAGGCATACTACGGTATCACGATCGACGAGCGTCCGCGCGCGTCATTTGTGGGCGGTCCCTACCTCGAAGCCATGTTCGCCGAGAACGTCGGCGTCGTGTTCGAGGCAAGCTACGCGGTATACGGCCAGCGCTACGAGTACACGGCAATGGGCATGGACTTCGATGGACAGTACTGGCAGCGCGCCGTTCAGCTGCCGCTGCTACTGAAGCTCGCCGCAGGCAGGAGTGGGGGCATCTACGCCGTGGTCGGCCCCACGGTGAGCTTTCTCATCGGCGACTTCGAGTTCGAAGAAAGCGGTGGCGGGATCTCCGTCTCCGACAGCGTGAAACCCGACAATACGGCAGTGATAGGATTCCTCGCGGGTGCCGGATACGAAGTGCCCCTTGGAGAGGGCGAGCTCAGCTTCGAGCTGCGCTACGGCCGCAACCTCACAGACGCCTTCGACGAGGACAAGAATCCCTTCGATACCAACACCTTCCAGACGCTTGTGGGCTACGGGTTTCATGTGCAGTAGCTGTGCTCGCGGCGCGGCTTCATCAGTCGAGAAGCCGTGTATTCGCCGAGGCCTTGCGCGAGTATCTCGACCGTCACAGTCCGCAGCGCACCACCGAGGCCATGAACACAGCGGTTGAGGAAGTCGGCGAGGAGTCCGATGATTTCGTGGATGCTGCCGCTCGGGCCCCGGGTTCCGGCGGACCGTGGTAGTCGTCCAGGGCGACGCACTGAATGAAAGCCGATTGAGAACCTCCCTGTGCGTAGTGCTAACGAGCGTTCTCGCACGCGAGAGCCAGGGCACCGAGCTCTCATCGCTTTCCAGCCGGGGTGCGGAGCACCAAGGGTGAATTGCCGCTCGAAGATCATGGTGATATCCTGAAGTAGGTGGGCCTGAATGCCAACAGTACTATTCCTTAAAGGCTGGCGTTTCTACTTCTACTCGAACGAGCGGGATGAGCCGCCCCATATCCACGTTTCCAAAGCGGATGCAGAAGGTAAGTTCTGGCTCGATCCGGAGTCTTACGACGTCCGGGCTGCGTTCACATACGGCATCGGACCTGCTGATCTGAGATTCGTAAGAAAGACATTGTTCGAGCACTTTGATGAGCTGCTCGAAGCATGGAAAGACATGCATGGAGGTCTCGAATCATGATCGAAACGAGACATACTGTCCGTGTGCTGGAAACCTCCGATCAGGGTCTCCGATTGGAAGTGGACGGCAGAGCGGTAACCGTCTCGTGGGCGGAGCTGTCGCCACGGCTGAAGAGGGCACCTCAGGTTGTCCGCGAGACTATCGAAGTAAGCCCCGCCGGGTACGGACTGCACTGGCCGCTTCTGGATGAGGATCTGTCTATCGACGGGATACTCCGGGACTTCGGCGGAGGTTCTTAATCCCCGGTGAAGTTGAGTCTGTCTGCCGGGTTACCCCGGTCGGCGTCGACGGAGGTCTCGACGAAGTGCTCCCGGTTCAGCAATGAGCGCAGACCGGTTGGCGTGCCCCGTTACCCGGGCGATGGCCTCTACTCCTCCGCCCCCCGCAGCTTCCGCCGGAGCCCCTCACGCTCTTCAGGCGTCAGGCGGCTTACATGCTCACCGATCGTGCGGCTGACCCCGCCGCGGCGCTTCTCGGCCTTTCGCAGCTTTATCTCCCGGGCGAGCTCGTGGCCGCGTTTGCCGCGGCGACGGGTGAACGCGGAGGCGAGGTACTCGCGGATGGCTTTGAGAAGCTCCGCGTCCTCGACGAGGAGGCGCTCGAGATGCTCGAGGAGCTGGGTGCGCTTCTCATCGGGAAGCCGTCCCCAGGCGACCCGCAGCGCCCGCTCGGCGTGAACGTGCGGGAGAAAGGTAGATTCGCACACCGCGGCGAAGAAGCGGGTGCTCAAGCGATCGTGGGTGCGCGGCATCGCGCGGCTCAGGTGAACCGAGGCCCGCTTGTAGTCGCCGAGGCGCATGAGGTAGAGCCCGAGGCGGCGGTTCAGGATCGGACTCTTCCTGTTGAACACCAGCCCGCGCTCTATCGCGGGGATGGCACGCCGCGCCTGTTCTATCGGATAGCGGCGGTAGGGTGAGCGGATCTGCAGCTGGAGAAAGAGCGGGACGGCAATGGCAAGGATGATGCCCTTCACGATAATCCCCGGCAGCAGGCCGAACACCACGACTGAATTGTAGAGCCCGTGGAAGACCGCCATGAGCACGACGCCGGCCACGGCCAGCCGATATGAGCCCGGGTCGTCGGAGTGTGCGTTGCTCCATACCGCGACGGAGTAGAGCCCGCCCCACACTGCGCCGTAGAGCATATGCCCTCCGGTCGACAGAAGCGGCCTGATCGCGATGAAGATCTCCGGATACCAGGTGATGTAGAGCATGTTCTCGATGGTCGCGAATCCGAGCCCCACCGCGGCGCCCTGCAGTACCCCGTCCTGCGGCTCCTTCACCGTGGAGAGGTAGTGCGCGATCATGAAAAAGCAGATGAACTTCGCCGTCTCCTCGATGATGCCGGTGACGAGGATGCTGTACCAGAAGTTCGACTCGTAGATCGACTGAACGAGCCACGGCAGCGGGTAGAGTGCGTGGAGCATGAATGTCACCACCACACTCACCACACCGGCCATAACGAAGGCCGCTATCTCGCCAAGGGACTGTTTGTCCGTGACGTGGCGGAGTTTGCCGTTCAAGAACCGGCCCCAGAGCCATGCCGCGGCGAGGTTCCACAGATGGATTGCTGCAATCAACGGTCACTCTCCGTTGTTGTTTTGTTCGTTCGATTCATAACGTCGCCTGAAGATTACCCTTCGCGTCCAAACCGCTCCCGCAGCGCCTTTCGGTAGGCCGGGCCGGTGATGCCGAGATACTGCGCAGCACGCTCCTTGTTTCCGTCCGCCTTGTCGAGGGCGGCAAGGTAGTAGTCGCGCTCGAGCTGCGAGACGAGCTCTCGGATGTTGAGGCCCTCCGGGGGAATGTGCACCTCGCCGGTGGGCGTGCGTCCGCCTGTGGCCGAGGTCGTCGCGGTGGCGGCGTCGCCATGGGCCGGGGCGTCCGGCGAGCCGCCTCCGTCGGCGCCGGCCGCGGTCGCTATGTACG